>WJMS01000097.1 GCA_014727815.1 candidate division GN15 bacterium | reverse complement strand
TCGGCGCCCGGCGATACGCTTCCGCTCGAGCGATCGATCGTGCAGTGGCACGCCGAGCTGGCGCAGTCTCCGACTGATCCGGTGGTATGGAACAATCTGGGCGTACAACTCTGGCGCCGGGGAGCGCTCGATTCGGCCCGCTCGTGTTTCCGTCATGGGCGGGAACTGTATGTCCAAGACCACCTGACCAGAGACGATCCGGTCCGGCAGGCTGCCGGGTCACCCTTCCTGTACAACCTGGGGATTTGTGTGCTGTCGGGAGGGGCTGACTCTCTGACGACTCGCATAGAGGAGGACGCCCCGTGCTACGTCTGGCTTGATTCGGCGCTGCAGGCGGACTACTTTTCGCTCCGCATCAAACGAGAGTACTTGCAGGTGATCGATTCGCTTGGTGAGTCAGGAGGGGCGACTGTGGTAGATCTGCCGTCGGTCTTTGCACCGATGGGTGGGGAGTTGTTGTTTGTCGATCATTGCCATCCAACGGCGCGTGGTCACCAGATCATTGCCCGTACGCTGGCGCGACAGATAGCCGGTGATCTTGGCGGGGGCGCTACTTCTCGATCGGTTCGGTATCCGTAAGCGACATCTCCAGCGACGGTACCGATCGATAATTCCCCAGAAACCAGTTGACCCAGTGATGGACGTCGTGGCGCTTCACTTCGGAGCGCAACTGCTTCATGCGGCGTACCCGCTCCTCTTTCGGCATGAGGTATGCGGCGTAGATGGCATCGGCGGTACCCTCGAGATCAAACGGATTGACCACCAGGGCGCCTTTGCTGAGTTGCGGGGCCGCGCCGGCGAACTCGGAGAGAATCAACACGCCGTTGTTGTGGACATTACTGGCGCAGTATTCCTTTGCGACCAGGTTCATGCCGTCGCGCAACGGCGTGATGAGGGCGATGTCGCAGGCCTGGTAGTGGCCGACCAGTTGCATGCGTTCGAGTTCGCGGAACTGGTAGTGGATCGGCATCCAGCCCTGGCGTGAAAAGCGTGAGTTGATTCGACCGGCCAGACCATCGAGATGGGTCTTGAGATCGGCGTAGTCGGGTACATTGAGTCGGGAGGGAATGACGATCTGCAGCAGGCTTATCTCGCCGACCGTCTCGGGGTATTTCTCCAGTACGCGCTCGAAGGCGAGGAACCGTTCGGGAATACCCTTGGTATAGTCGAGCCGGTCGAGACCGAGCACGACCGTCTTGGTGTTGAGGTTCTCGCGAAGATACCAGGCGGCGTCCTGGACCTCGCGGGACTTGGCAAGATCGTTGAACTCGGTGAAATCGATTGAAATAGGATAGTAGCCGAGCAGCACTTCACGACCGTTGTAGCGGATCACCGACTGACGTTTGTGTACGACCCGTTTGGCTTCGGGAATAAGCCATTTCACACAGGAGATGAAGTTGCGTCGATCCATCGGTGTCTGAAAACCGACGTGATCGTATTGCAGAATAGCCTGAAGCACGTCGCGGTTCCACGGCAGCCGCCGGAAGAGGTCGACCGAGGGGAACGGGATATGCAAGAAGAAGTTTAGCTGGTGTTTGACGCCGAGTTCGCGAAGGTAATGACCGACAAAGAGCAACTGGTAGTCGTGAATCCACAGGAAGGCGTCTTTGTCGATCGAGGCTGCTGTTTTTTCCGCAAAACGCTGATTGACCTGGTGGTAGATGTGCCAGTTATCGAGATCGAACGAGAAGTAACCGAGCAGATCATGAAAGAGCGGCCAGATCGTGCGGTTGGAGAACCCGCGATAGTACTTGGCGATCTCTTTCTCGGTTACTTTCACGGGAATCAACTGGTAGTGCTGTTCTTCGGAGTGACCGGCGAGCAGTCGTTCGGCCGGCGCTTCGCTGCTGCAGCCGGGCCAGCCGATCCAGAGGCCACGATTGCGTTTCATGATCGGGTCGAGCGCGGTCACGAGCCCCCCGGGACTGGCTTTCACCTGCCATTCGTCAGTTTCGTCCTTAAAGATGGCTACAGGCAGGCGATTGGAAACGATGACCAGTTGTTTACCGGAAAAGTCCATTCTTGCTCCAAAGAAAAAGGAAGGTGTGGTGCTGCGGATGCCGTGCTATTTACACACCAGCAAATGTAAGGCCGAAAACCATCGAGGGCAACCGAAATCGACAGACAACACCACTACCGGTGCGGTATCGGTCGGTTAGATAGCGGAGTGAAGCGGATTTCCCCGGCGTGTGATCGCTCAGGTCGCATCCAGCCAGCGGTCGAGGAATTCGAGTAATTCGCCGGGTGGCTGCAACCAGACATCGGCGGCGGTATCGCGAAGTTTCGGCCGTACCAATACGCGCAAGCCGTGACCATCAAGGGCGCGAAAGGCATCTTCATCGGTCAGATCATCACCGAGATACGCGATCGGGGTTTCGGGGGAAACTTCTTCGAGAATATTAGATACCGCCCGGGCCTTGGTAATATCGGCGTACTTCAATTCCAGGCCGCCATCGAACTCCTTGAGCACCAGCGAGGGAGTCATGGGCGCGTTGACAAACCGTCCACGCACTTTGGTGGCAATGTCGCCGGAAACATTGTCCGGCAGGCCGCGCCAGTGAAAGGCGACACTGATCGGTTTGCGTTCGCAGTATTTCTCCAGTCCCTCGGCGCGGGCCCAGTCTTCGGCATTGACCAGCCCCTCGACCACTTCTTCGGGCAGTGAGGCAATCTCATAGGAACCATCAGTACCCATCCGTTCGGCGCCGTGACAGCCCCAGATTTCGGGGAGCTGTTCGAGCCCGATCAACGGCACCAGGTCGCGGGTCCAGCGACCGGAGATGATGATCACCCGGGTGCGCGGTGATTCTATGAGTTTGACCAGTCGTTCGCGCACGCCTGAGTACGGCACGGCGGCGTCACGTTCGAGCTGGAACGGCGCCAGGGTGCCGTCGTAGTCCAGCAAGAGCACTCCGGAAGTTTGGTCGGCGAGGGAATTAAAGAAGGAATCGAGATTTTGCGAGTTGTTCAGTACTTGCATGCGCCCAATCTAATCAGCCATCAGATGATTTGCAAGACCTCGTCGCAAACCAAGCATAAGCGTCAGGTATTCGCGCAAATGTCGATTGAGCAGAAAGTTTTCGGTGACGAACTTTCTCGCGGTGCGGCCCATGAAGGCCATCTTCTCCGGCCGATTCATCAGTTCGCGGATGCGCAGCGCCGCGCCTTCCGGTGTGTCGACCAGAAAGCCGGTGTAGTGATTGTGTACCTGCAGCCGAATACCGCCGACATTGCCGCCGATCACCGGCTTGCCCTTCCACATCGCCTCGGTCACGGTCAGGCCGAAACCCTCCTGCAGCGATTTCTGCATGATTATTGCCGAGGCGCGCTGGATGGCGTTGATGATCCGGTGGGCGTCGGGTGGCAGCAGCAGGATATTCACGTCCGGGTTGCCGTTGGCAGCAGCCTTGACCTCTTCGAGTACCACGGCACCTTCGGGATCATCGGTCGCGCCGCCGCCGGCCAGCACCAGCTGGGCGTCTACCGTTCCGTTGAGCAGCATAAAGGCGCGGATCACGCCGATCGGATCTTTGAAGCGGTCGAACCGGGAAATCTGGGTCAGCACCGGGCGGTTGCTATCGATGCCGTATTTCTCCAGCGTGGCTTTGATTTCGTCATCGGTCAGATCGACATTCTTCTCGGAAAGCGGGTCGATGCTCGGTGCGATGATGAACTGCGGATGATGCAGGCGCTGGGCGAACTGCGGCATCGAAAAAATCGAGGCGTCGTAGCCCTGCACCTGTGAGCGGATGTAGTTCCAAACTTTGCGATTGGGGTGGCTGGCGTCGATATGGCAGCGCCAGATCCACTTGCCCTTTCTATTGGGACAGGCGGCCAGCAGATGGGCCGGTTGCGGATCGTGGATGACGACAAAGTCGGCGGATTCAAGCAATGGTCGCAAGCGTTCGGCGTTGTCCTTGACGGTTTGTTCGTAGACTTCGACCTGCCGGTCGGTCAGCATGACTTCGCCACCCTGCAAGCCGTTGTGGAACGCCTTGGTGACGCCGAAGAACTCCGGGTGGCCCTCAACCACTTCCCAGCGGGCGTCGAGGCCCAGATCAACCATAAGCGGGTTCAGCCAGGCCAGGATCTCGGCGACCCCACCGCCCTCGCGAGTGGAATTGACATGAACGACCGTGGCGCCCTTGAGATCGCGGGCGGCCTGGCGAAGCTGCGAGATGGCATCGGGCCCCACTACCGGTTCGTAATCAAGCAGGGTTCTACTCATGGGCACACTCCGGCAGGGCCTTCTCGACGGCGCGTATCAGGCGCTTCTGCAGTTCCCAGAGCGCCACAAAGTAGAATTCGACATTACCGAGTGCTTCGGTCAGCGGCCGGACATCTTCGTCGAAGCCATCGAGCCAGTTGGAGAAGTCATCCCGTTTGTCGTCACAGCGCCGGCGGGCTTCGACAAAGTGGTAATAGATCGAACTATGCGACATGCGCGGCAGCAGTTCGCAGAGATCCTCAGGTGTTTTGAGTACCATGCCAGTGTCAAAAACGACTGTCACCGCCTGCATGAACTGGAAATCATGGCCGGGCGGCGCCCAGGGAATATGGTGAACTTCGGAGAGACGCTCCTCGATGATATCGAGGACGAGCAACCGAAGCTCTTCGAGGCTGTTGAGTTTGTACGGATTGATAATGCCAAGTCGTTCGGCCAGAACGCGATCGCGAAGCTGGCGGCGGGCCCAGACAGCGAAGTCGTTGTGAAACTCGGGATCATCGAAGGTCGGTCGGATGACCGTCTCACTGAAGTGGTGAAACAGGCATTCCTCGGGGCATATGATGACTCGCTCCTGCAATTCGCGCAGGTTCATAGCGGTCGATATGCCCGCCATCCGGGTGATCAGCGTGCAGTCTTTGACTTCAAAGGGCATATGAGTAAAATCGGTCTGTTCTGTCATTCCTTTACCGTGGTGGCAGTTAGACATCGCCTACAGGGCCACTGTTCGCTTTTCCTATTATATGTACCAGGCTTGATAAGGCAAGCCTGCGGACCACTTTAGTGGGGATTTTGCCGGGTTGGTATGTCAAAAAACGGCTGCCACTTCGATATGGGCGGAGCCGGTGTCAATAAGCTTACGACTACCAGTGAGCCTATCGATCCGAGCAGTGCCGGGTACACCGTCGGCACGCCCCACGGCGAACCGGTCGATTCCCAGAGCAACGTGATGATCATGCCCGCTGCGATCGATGTGACGCCGCCTGCAACAGTCGCCCGCCTCCAGAAGAACGACGCGAGCAGCGCAGGCGTGATAGCCACGCCGTACATGGTGTAGGCATACAGGGCCATTTCAAGCACCGT
>WJMS01000096.1 GCA_014727815.1 candidate division GN15 bacterium | reverse complement strand
GGTAACCGAGACCTCCGGCGAGGGATGGTCCTCCTCGCTCCACGACCAGTGAATCACCATCGCCTGCCCCAGCACCAATTGTCGCGGGACAGCCCGCCAGTACCGGGAGTCATACGAATTGTCCCGGTTGTCCCCCATCATAAAATAGGAATCCTGCGGCACCACGTACGGTCCCCAGTTATCCCGGCTGTTTTGGCCGCCGCGTCGCCTCGGCAGGACTACTTGTTTCCCCTGCCGGGTCGTATCGATATACTTGGCGTACTCGGGGTCTTCGTAACGCTCGCCGTTGACGAACAACACCTTGTCCTTGATCTCAATCGTATCGCCGGGAAGCCCGACACATCGCTTGATATACTTGGTAACGCCATCACCGGGAAAGGTGAAAATGACGACATCGCCGCGCTCAACCTCGTCCAGCGCGGGCAGCCGCCAGCCGAACACCGGGATCTGGGCGCCATAGACAAACTTGTTGGCCAGCAGGAAATCGCCGACCAGCAGGGTGTCTTCCATCGATGCGGTCGGGATTTTGTACGCCTCGACAATGGAGGTCTTGATAATCAGGGCCAGAACGACCGCGATAAAGATCTGTTTGACATTATCCCAGACACTCGCCACGGTCTCTTTTTTCGCGGTCATGCAATCCTCATATGCTCGCTCGTCGTCATCGACGAATCCTCGGCATCCTCTGCCTTTGTACGCGCGTTGCCCTGATACTGTTTCAACCGGCTCTATTGGAAGACGCGCATGATATCGTTGTAGGTCACGAATATGATCAACGACAGCAGCACAATCAACCCAATTTGCTGCGCCAGGCCGCGCGCCCGCACCGAGAGCGGACTGCCCTTGATCTTCTCGATGGCCAGAAATACCAGATGACCTCCATCGAGTATCGGGATCGGCAGCACATTGAGCACCGCCAGGTTCACCGACAGCAGAGCCATAAACAGGAACAGCCGCGAGGCGCCCTGTTCAGCCTCCTTGCCCGATTGCTGCGCAATAAACAGCGGCCCGCCAATCATCTTGCTCGACACCTGGCCGCTGATCAACAGATAGACGAACTCAACCGTCTTGTAGACCATCACGTGCGCGCCGACAAAGCCGCGTTCGACCGACTCCACCAGACCGAAATCTTCATACGCCAGTATCTGCTGGCTGATACCGATCATACCGACCGTATCAATCTTGCCCTCCGGCGTCGGCTGCTGGCCGGTCGTGGTCGTGGTGGTCGCCGAAATCGTATCGCTCCCCCGCACCCAGGTCACCGTGATCGGCTCCTCAACTTTGGCGTTGATCAGCTCGCGCATCGAGTCAAAACTCGTAACCACCTGGCCGTCGACCGCAATAATCTGGTCACCCGGTTCAATCCCCGCCTCAGCGGCCGGACCCTCATCGACGACCGTCCCGACCACACTGCGATCCTCGTCATAGACCGGCCGCCCGCCGAAATACAGGATGCCGATCATCAAGAAGATCGCCAGCAGGTAGTTCATGAACGGACCGGCAAAAATCACCGCCGCCCGCTGTCCCACCGACTTGGACATGAATTCATCGGCTTCACCGGTCGTCTCTTCATCCGGATTTTCCCCCTTCATCTTCACGAACCCGCCCAGCGGCAGCAGGCCGATACTGTAGTCGGTGCCGCCACGACGGAAATTGAAAATGTACGGAGGGAAACCGACCGAGAATCTCTCCACGCCAATCCCCACCCACTTGGCGACAAGAAAATGCCCCAACTCGTGAATGAAGATCAACACACCCAGCACGAAGACGAAGGCCAGTATCGTGGTAATCATAACGCGATTGTCTCCATAGTCTGTTTGGCGAGGCGACGCGCCTCACGGTCGGCCTCGAGGATGTCGTCCAGCGATGGTTGCCCTATCGATGTGCTGGCTTCGATCACCCGCCGAATCGTCTCGCTGATCTCGGTGAAACGAATATCGTGATCGAGGAAGGCCGCGACGGCCGCTTCGTTGGCGGCATTAAACACCGCCGGCATCGTCCCGCCGGCACGGGCTGCTTCGATCGCCAGCCTCAATGCCGGGAAACGCTCGAAATCGGGATCCTCGAACGTCAGGTCGGCCATCTGCGACCAGTCTATCCGCCCGTGCGCCGATTCCACCCGGTCCGGCCAGAACAACGCATATGTAATCGGCAGTCGCATGTCCGGCTGGGACAATTGCGCGACCACCGAGGAATCAACAAACTCAACCATCGAATGCACTATCGACTGAGGATGAACCACCACGGTGACCTTATCGGCCGGGACGTCAAACAACTGAACCGCCTCAATCACCTCCAGCCCCTTGTTGGCCAGGGTGGCCGAATCGATCGTGATCTTGTTGCCCATATTCCAGGTAGGATGATCGAGCGCCTGCTCGACCGTAATCTCTGCAAACTTCTCGGCCGGATAGTCCCGAAACGGCCCACCCGATGCCGTCAGCAGCAGCCGGCGAATCTCCTCTTTCTTGCCGCAGTGCAGCACTTGCCAGATCGCCGAGTGCTCGGAATCGATCGGTAGAATCCGCGCCCCGGTCTTTTCGACGATCGGCGGAAACAGCGGCCCCCCGGCGACCAGCGATTCCTTGTTCGCCAGGGCCAGGTCCTTGCCGTCCTCGACTGCTCGCAGCGATGCTTTCAGGCCGGCCGCGCCGACGACGGCATTGACCACCATGTCAGGACCGCGCAAGGCGGCCATGTCGATCAGATCATTCTCACCCGACAGGATCTCTACCGGTTCATCCTTGAGCCGCTCGGCCAGCTCGGCGCTGCGCGACTCATCGACCAGACAGAGATACTTTGGATTGAACTGATGGTACTGTTCGACCAGCCGATCGACATTGCTGAACGCCGCCAGCGCCCGGACCTCGAAGCGGTCGGGGTGCGCCGCGACCACATCGAGCGTCGAACGCCCGATCGACCCGGTCGAACCGAGAATGATGAGAATACGGGGTTTCATGATTCTGCCTGCATAACGGCTATCCCGGGGGACAGTTCCCTGCCCGGCAGGCCGCAAAGACACCTGCGGTCCGGGAGTATCCCGAACCGCAGCACCTGGAGGCTCTTTCGGTCACCTAACGCGGATTTCCCTCGGCGTCGGACTCATACGCCTTGAGCAGCATCACGTCCTCTTTCGGCATCGACTGCTCGCCGCGCGGCGTCATGCCCAGCTCAACCTGCTGGACGCTGTCGAGCGTCGCCAGGCCGTTGACCACCTGGCCGAACACCGTATACTGGCCGTCGAGATGAGGTGTCTCCTGGAAGCAGATGAAGAACTGGCAGGAGGCTGAGTTGACGTCATGCCCGCCACGGGCCATCGACAGCGTGCCCTTGACATGGTTCAGGTCGGAAAACTCAGCATCGAGCCGATACCCGGCATCACCCATGCCGGTGCCGGTCGGGTCGCCACCCTGCATCATGAAGCCCCTGATGATCCGATGGAACTTCGTGTTGTTGTAAAACCCGTCGTTGGTCCGCGCCAGGAAAGAATCGGCGTGGGCCGGGGCAACATCGCGGTACAACTCAACCGTCATATTGCCCTTGCTCGTCTCGAGCGTCACGAACTTGTTGTTGGAATCACGAACCGGAACTTCCGTTTCGGGACCACAGCCGGACAGTGCCGCCATAGCCACTCCCACTACTATTAATAGGATTACTTTCTTCATAATACCCTCTTCACCGGTGACTGTCAGGTTTGTCTGGACGCCTATATAGGTACCATGACCGTGGCTGTCAATCTTTGAACATCAACACCCGTAGTACAAGCGTCGCCCCCGCCGGTTTCATCGATTCGGCGCCAAACGGAAGCCCCGGGCAGGTATCGCCTGGGTGGCTTTCGCCGGGCCGGTCGGGGCGTTGGCGGCCGCCGAACTGTTGGCTTCGACAAAGAAGGTCAAGCCCTCGTCGAAATACAGGTAGAAATCCGCCGCTGGCGGGGTCGGGTCAAATCCGGTCGAATCCGGTGGCCCCAGCGCCTGAACCATCTCGTCATAGGTCGAGCCGATCCCGATTCCCTCCGGCAACGTCTGGTCGTAGTCCGCGGTCAGAATCACCCCGACGACACCTTCATAGGTCTCAGCGATACGGTTCTGATTGGTGTCACCCATGATCGCCACCACATCCTGCTCGGTCTCATACACTACGTAGTGAAGAAAAACGCCGTTGCGGGGATCCGGATCGATCATCTCCGGGGTACCGTTGAAATCAAGCACTGTCTGGAGGGTATCGGTAAACCGTATGTGCTGCCCCTGACCGTCGACGCCGTACCGGACCACATTCGCCCGAAGGAAGAAATCAAGTGGCGCAAAACCGGCCACACTGGCCCGAACTACCGCGTAGCCGAGGCTGCCGTCGAACGTATACCCCGGGTAGACCCGGCCGGCCGAATCGGTGTACAGCGTGTCGGCCGACAGCGTGCCGTCACCCTCGACCAGGCTGATCCCGATCGGCTGGTTTTCGACAATCGTGTCGGCGGCGTCGCGATACTGTACGACAATCGTGTCGTTCAGCGAATCGGTACCCATCACACCGGTGAAATACAGCCCCTTGCTTCCGGTAAGCCCGGGCACCCGGACATCGGCGCCGATCGATTTGGCCGGCGGGCGCGGCGAGGCCGAGACCTCGTTCATGTGAAACTCAATGATACGACGGGGGTTGTCGTTATCATCGTCATCATCATCACCGCCGCAGCCGACCGCAAGTACGGCGCAGGCGGCAAACAATACACTCAGTCGAGACAGAGACCAAAACAGCTTCATCATGCACGTCTTTCCAATAATTGGATAGTCCTGCCGCGTCGCAGCGCGGCAGGCCGGTTGGTTTAGCTCAAAATCTGGTAGGATTGCGCCTGGACGCCACTAAAAACCTTTGAAGTAGTATTTCAAAGCCGCGCCGAAATTGACGTACTTCGGACGATTGCTCGTACCCACAAACTCAAACGAATTGACCGAACTGATCGCCCAAAACGCTCCCTGCCGATTCGGCTCAGTTAACCGCAGGTCGGCGCCGAAATTGACCGCCAGGGCCAGGTTGGCATCCTGCTCATCCTCGACCAGT
>WJMS01000095.1 GCA_014727815.1 candidate division GN15 bacterium | reverse complement strand
CTCCCAGGCCACCCGCTCTTTCTTGTGCATCAGGTCAACGGCCACCCCGCCGACGCCGCCGGCCGTTACGGCAGTGCCGCGGACATTGAGCCGGAAGTCGTGGAAGCGCATCGCCCCGACCAGCTCATTGTCTCGAAACAGCCCCCACTGGCTGACGCGCGGGTCGGAGAGTTCCTGCTGCATGGTGCGCCGCACCCGTTCCCGGTCGCTCTCGGCCAGACCGCCAAAGCGTGGATAGGCCCGGCAGACAATTGCCACCGCATCGTCGAGCGACTTTTCGTCTATTCGCTTTACTTCGCCCACGTATCCCCCATCTACAGTCGTTTGAAGAGCTTCGCAAGGAAGCGATGAACAGCATGGATACCGGTCACCGGCCGGGCATACATCAGGATGCATTTCCCGGTGACTGTTTCAATCCCGGCCAATTCGGCTCGCCTGGCGGCGGCCGAGAAATCAGCTCCCTGCTGAAACCACAGTCGTTTGACACCGGCCCGGGCGGCATCGTCGACAACCGCAACGCCTTGCTCAGGCTGCACCGCCACTACCGCCGCCTCGGGCGGGTTCTCCAGCGCCGCGAGCGAGGGCCGACACGGCTCGCCATCGACTTCGGAGGCAACCGGGTGAATCGGGATGGCCTCATAACCCCGCGCTTTCAGCGTCGAGAAGATCGTGTAGCCGAATTTCTTCCGGGTTGGCGAAACGCCAACGACCGCGATCCGCTGCGGCGTGGCAAAGCTCTCCGTGTTGTCTGCGATAGAAGTCATCGTTTAATCGCGAATGTAGCAGATTTTCGATATTCCGGGCAACCGTTTTTGCACCGGCAGCACGCTTCAACATGTGCACCGCCTTGCGCCCGAGCGAGTTCTCCGGTCAGCCCGCCGAGCCGCGTAACGCACTATATACACACAACATACGGCTGCCGCCTGTTTACTCGACGGCCGGCATGGCTTTTACAGTAATACGTCCCTGAGAGGTTGCCATGATTGAACAAGAGATCTTACATACGTTCTCAAACACCGCGTACCTTCTGCTCGTCGGTGGCGTTGCCGCCTCGCTGTTCTTCGCCATGGCTTCATTCCGCGAGTTCCATGCCGGACATGTCGAGGGCTACTTCTATCTCCTGCTCAGTCTCTTTTTCATGGCCGGTCACTTCGTCTTCATGGCCAACCTTCCGGTCAACCATCCGCTCGAAACCCTTCACGGCGGCCTTGGCGTCTGGGGCTGGCTGACACATTTCCTGGCGCCGGCCCTGATCGGGCTGTTTGTTGTTCTCGGCCTCTACCGGCTGATGACCGCGTCATTTCAAGCCGGGCTGGTGAAGGTCTTTTTCGGCCTCACTCTCTTGTGCTATCTGTTCATGGTGGGTTCGCACTGGCCGGCCGATGTACAGGGTATTCTCACCCTGGTCTACACCGGCGCGTGGTTCGACCTCGGCTTGAGAACCGCCGCCTAAGCTGTTCCCCCGCTATTCGTTGGGCTGGCTTGGCTCGATCTTATCGGAGGCTGCAGTATAGCTGGTGAATTCCTTGGTGCTGCCCACCACAGCTGCGCCGACCGAGTCACCCCAGACATTGACGGTCGTCCGGCATCGATCCAGGAACCAGTCAATCGCCCAGATAAAGCCGATCCCCTCAAGGGGCAGATCCACCGCTGTCAGCACGAAGACCATCATCACGGTCCCGGCGTGCGGTATCCCGGCAGCGCCGATCGAGGCCAGCGTCGCGGTCAGGAAGATGACCACCTGCTGGCCGATAGAGAGATCGATCCCATAGACCTGGGCAATGAATATCGCCGCGACCGCCTCATACATCGCAGTCCCGTCCATATTGATTGTTGCCCCCAAGGGCAGGACAAACGAGGCGGCCCGGCTGTCCACCTTGTTGCGCTCTTCGACCAGGTCCATGGTCAGTGGGAGCGTGGCCGAGGAGGATGCGGTCGTGAAGGCGGTGGCCAGGGCTTCCCCCATGTTCTTGAAATAGCCGAATGGCCTGCGCTTGGCGATGAATCGGAGGAGCAAGGGCAGCGTAATCAGGGCGTGCACCAGCAGGGCCAGAATCACAGTCAGCGTGTACATCCCGAGCCGCGAGAGCAGGTCTTGAACCGAGTCACGCTCACGGGCGACAATCTCCCCGATAATTGCCAGCACACCGATGGGGGCGAAGTAGATAATGATCGTCACCATCTTCATGATGACCAGGTTGATCGCCTCGAAAAACGCCACCACCGGTTTGCCCTTCTCCCCTATTGACGTCAGGATCGCCCCGAACAGCAGCGAAAAGAAGATCAGCGGCAAAATGTCGGCCCGCGCGGCCGCATCGATGATATTCTCCGGGATCAGCCCGACGACCACATCGATCAGTGTCTTGCCCTGCCCCTTGGCGACAATGTCGGACACATCGGTGCCCAGCTGTTCCACCCCGATTCCCGGGCGCAACAGGTTGACCATGATCAATCCCACGAATACGGACAGCCCGGTCGTGGTGAGATAAAACAGGAAGGTGTAGCCGGCGGTCTTGCCGAGCTTGCGGATATCGCCGAGCGAAGTCACTCCCATGATCATCGAGGCCACAATCAGGGGCACAACGATCATCTTGAGGGCGTTAAGAAACACCGTCCCAAGGAAACTGATCTTGAAGAAGAACTCCGGCAGGTAGTAGCCACCAATGGCGCCGAGGACGGCGCCGGTGATCATGCCGATGAGGATCAGGTTGCCGGTTTTACGTGTCATGGTAGTCAGTTTGCCTGCAGTTGCCGAGAAACTCGAGGCCAGTATAGCCGATACGGCTGCGCCTGACAACGATTAATCCGTATCAACTGAGCCGGGGCGATTCGCATTGACGGAAACCCCTCCGGGGGCTATCTTCGGTTCGGGCGCACGCTAATCCCTCACCGGTTGGCCCGGCCGCGTAACCCCGAAGTCAATATCCCGGGCCGTATGTCGATGACAATAGTATATCACCATAGGAGCATTCGATGAAGAAGCTGGCCGGCGTTGTTGTTATCGCGGCCCTTGCGCTGGGCGTATATTGGCTGCAATATGATCGACCTCACTATATAACGGATGATTACCCGATCAAGGAAACCCTGGATAAGGGTGAACGGCCGCCCAAACCACCGGGCAAACGGCCGAGTGACTGGTTTCATTTCCAGCGGGCCTGGCCGCACGATACCCTGTCGGTCGAAAAACACCTGATCGCACATGAGTATGCCCGCACGGCCGAAACGCAGCTTACGCTCAAAGCCGGTGCAACTACGCCTGCGTGGCAGCAGGCCGGGCCGACCAATATTCCCGGCCGAATTACCTCGATCGATGTTCACCCCAGCGACCTGGCCACCGTCTACGCCGGTTCGGCCGCCGGCGGCGTCTTCAAGTCAACCGATTCGGGTGTGACCTGGACGGCGATTTTTGACGAGGTCGGCAGCCCGGCGATTGGGGCTATTGCGATCGATCCCACCGACCCGGACATCATCTATGTCGGCACCGGCGAGGCCAACCAGGGCGCCGACAACTATCCCGGCACCGGCATGTATAAATCGACCGATGCCGGCGCCACGTGGACGTCAATTGGCCTGACCAACTCCTATCATATCGCCCGAATCGTTATCGATCCGACCAACCCGAACCGCATCTTCGTAGCAGCCGGCGGTCGGCACTTTGGCGACGGTAACACGGAGCGCGGGGTCTATCGATCCGATAACGGTGGTAGTACCTGGGTCAGGAAGCTCTATATCTCCGAATTCACCAGCTGCATCGACCTCGTCTATGATCACACCACCAACGTCGTTTTGGCCGCGATGTGGGACAAGGTTCGCTATCTCAATCAGCCGACTATTCTCGGCGGTCCCAATACGGGCGTCTATCGCTCTACCGACGGCGGTGAAAACTGGAGCATCGCCGGCGGCGGGCTGCCATCGATCTCGGACACCCTCGGCCGCATCGGCCTCACCCTCGCCCCGACCTCCGGCGTGGGGTATGCCATGTTCTCAAACCGTGGCGGGGAGTTCGTCAGCATGTGGCGTACCGACAACTCCGGAGCTGCGTGGACTCGGGTCAACGACGCCGACCTGATAGCCGCTCCTCTCAATGCCTCCTGGAACGGCGGCTGGTATTTCGGCCAGGTACGGGTGGCGCCGAGCGATCCGGATATCGTCTTCGCGATGGGACTCGATGTCTGGAAAAGCGATGATGGCGGCGCGTCGTGGTTCTACAGTTCGGGCAACATCCACGTCGACCAGCACGCCATGTGGATCGACCCGGCCGACCCTGACATTATTTACAACGGCAGCGATGGCGGTGTCAGCTACACCACCGACGGCGGCCAGACATGGACCACACGACTGAATCAACCTTCGACCCAGTTCTACGCCATCACGATCGACCCGAGCAACCCGGAGCGCCTCTACGGCGGCACGCAGGACAACGGGACGATGCGGACGATGACCGGCAATATCGATGACTGGGAGCGAATTCTGGGCGGCGATGGTTTCTACTGTATTGTCGATCCGACTGATTCAGATATCATCTATGGCGAAGCCCAGAATGGCTATCTGTACAAATCGGTCGACGGTGGCTTCAACTGGACGTGGGGACTCAGCGATATCAACTATAACGACTATCGGCACAACTGGAACACGCCGATCGCGATGGATCCGAATGACAACCAGGTACTCTATTACGGCGCCAACGTGTTGCTTCGCAGCACCGATGCTACCGCGACCTGGGATGAAATCAGCGGCGATCTGACGAACGGCCCGCATCCGCGCAGTAGCTTCGGCACGATTACTACCATTGCCGTCGCCCCGTCCAACAGCAGCGTCGTATATGTCGGCACCGACGACGGCAACGTGTGGGTCAGCCAGAATGTCGGTTCCGGCAATGTCTGGACACGACTCGATGCCGGCCTGCCGGATCGATGGGTGACGCGGGTCAATGTCGACCCGACCCATGAGCATATCGCCTACGTGACCTTTTCCGGTTTCTGGGACGGCGAGCCGCAGCCGCATATCTTCCGCACGACCGACTTCGGCACAACCTGGACCGATATCGGCGCCGGCCTGCCCGACGCTCCGATCAACGATGTCATCCCCGATCCCGAGGATTCGCTGCGCCTCTGGATCGGCACCGACTACGGCGTGTATGTGACCGAAAACCTCGGCGCAACCTGGGCGCCGCTGGGTACAGGCCTGCCTATCATCCCGGTGCATGATCTGGCCTTTCACCCACCGACCCGCAAGCTCGTAGCCGGCACTCATGGGCGATCGATGTTTTCGATCGACCTCATGACATTCTGTTGCGCGGGTCAAACCGGCAACGTTGATGGCGACCCCGGTGGCAATGTCGATTTGCCGGATGTCATTTATCTGGTCAACACCCTCTTCTTGGGCGGCGATCCGATTGCCTGCCCCGCCGCAGCGAATATTGACGGCGACCTGGACTGCAATGTTGATCTGTCCGACGTAATCTATCTCGTCAACGCCCTCTTCCTGGGAGGACCTGCCCCGGCGCCATGCAATTCCGCATGTGAGTAGATTTCCGCCACCGGTGACGACAAGAAGAGCGGCTATCCCTGATGGGATAGCCGCTTTACTTTGTAAAGGAGAGTGCCGTTCGAACGGCTAAAAGGTCGCCTTGGCATCGCGAGACTTGAAGAGCGTCCACTCGATTACGGGCGGTCCGAGTGTTTCATAGAGCAGTACGGTAGCGAGGATAATAGGCGCCAGCACCGCCCCCAGCTCGCGGTCCATCCGGTTTACGTAGTCGATCAGGCCGATTGCAACACCCGCCTGGGCAACCATCCCAAGCCCGAGATAGTTGCTTATCGTTTTCGGCAGCTTCAACCATCGGCCGACCAACCAGGCTCCGAGCGTCTTACCAACCACGCGCAACAGGAGATACGTCAGCCCTGCCACTCCCAGCCCCGGGAGTAGGTCCAGGTGCAGCGAGGCGCCGGCTAAGACGAAAAAGGCGATATAGATCGGCTGTTCTATCTGTCGGAATTCGGCATAGACCAGCCGGTGCATCATCGAAAGATTCGTCGTCACGCCACCGAGAATGAGCGTGGCAAACAGCGGCTGCAGATTGAGGGTGAGCGCCAGTCCGACAGTCAGGACGATACCGGCCAGCAGGATCATCAGCAGCTCCGCCTGATCCTCAACATGCTCCTCCCACCGCGATATGATATAGCCGACGGCGAGTCCGACAATCAACGATCCGCCCAGCTCGTAGAAGGGCATGATAAGTGCCTTTTTGATATCAACCCCCATACTGATACTGCCAAGCGAAAAGGTGAACTCGAACAGCAGAATGCAGACGATATTGGAGGTTGCCGTAACCGTAATCAGGGCGTCGGTGTACTCGCCCGAGGCGCTGAACTCGCGAATCACCAGCAGCGTCGCAGCCGGAGCAGTGGCAATAGCGATCATTCCCAGCAGCAGAGACGGATAGAGCTCCATGCCCACGACGTAAAGCCCCGTTGTCACCAGCAGTACCACCCCCACGGTTTGCCCGAGCGTGAGCCAGAAGATGCGCTGGCCCACACTCTTGATATGGTTGAACTCAAAGACCCCGCCGATCGCAAACATGATCATGCCGAGCGCGATGTCGTTCACCAATCGCAGTCCCTGGACAATCTCGGTTGAAATCAGCCCGAAGACCGATGGCCCGATGACAATGCCCGTAATCAGGTAGCCGCTGACTTTCGGTAAGTGCGCCAACCGCGCCAGCTTGCCGCCGAGTAGTCCCAGCAGCATGACGGCGCCCACCGGGGCCAGGTCGTGCAGGGTTAGATCGAATAAGGAATGCTCACCCATCGCCGGGAACATACGACACGCTCGAAGCACTCTGCAATCAAAAAGATGGCAAACCCGGAAAGGAACGATCTATGAATACCCGACTGCTGGTGCTGATCGGCGCATTTCTGGCCGGCGTGTTGTTAGCCGGCTGCGGCGGCGACAATGGCGACCAACCCGTGCTCGAAAAAGCAGCCTTCGAAATGCAGGCAATCGCCAGTTCACAGAACCAATGGACCGGACTGGCCAAAGCGCCCGATGGTCGCATGTTTGTCAACTTCCCGCGTTGGTCAGACGACGTGCCGATATCGGTGGGCGTGTTGAACGACGATGGTACGGTGGCGCCGTATCCCAATGATGCATGGAACGCCTGGGAACCGGGCCGCTCCCCGACCGAACACTTCGTCTGCGTGCAAGCGGTCTTTGTCGACGATGCCGGATTCCTCTGGATTCTCGATCCGGCCAACCCGAAGTTTGCCGGTGTTGTGCCGGGTGGTCCGAAACTGTTGAAGGTCGACCTGGCCACCGATTCGATTATCGAGACCTACAGCTTCGATTCAACGATCGCACCACCCGCCAGCTATCTCAACGACGTACGCATCGACACCGCCCGCAATGCCGCCTTCATCAGTGAATCCGGCACAGGAGCACTTGTAACTGTCGACTTGAACAACGGCAACGCTCGTCGACTGCTCGATGAGCATTATTCAACACAAGCCGATGACAGCCTGCTGCTCATAATCGAGGGCGAGGAGTGGCGTCGCCCCGATGGCAGCCTGCCGCAGGTCCACTGTGATGGAATCGCATTGTCGCCGAACCGCGAGTACATGTACTATCAGGCGCTCAGCGCTTACGACCTGTATCGCATTCCGGTGACGAGCCTGCTTGATACGACTCTTACCGAACAGCAGCTTGCGGATGCGGTCGAGTTCGTGGCTTCCTCGGGCGCCGCCGACGGCATCATCTTTGATCGCGACGGGTACCTGTATCTGTCCGCTCTGGAGCAAAACGCGATCAATCGGTTGACACCGATGAAGGTCGTGCAGACAGTGGTGCAGGATGATCGCATTTCCTGGCCGGATACGTTTACGCGCGGCGGCCCGGACACGCTCTATTTCACCACGGCGCGTATACACGAGGGCGGCTCCCCCGACGGGCCATACCAGATATTCCGGTTAGTGAAGAACTAGCTCATACGGGCAATGAAAAGGGCCGGGATCATTCATCAGGTCCCGGCCTTCGTGGTTTCGCGATGTAGCGGAGCAGGTTATGACTTCGCCATCACCAGATCTTGGCGCTCGAGCCTGAGCTTCTCGAAGCTGTCGGCGGAGATCACGTAGTACCAGTCGCCGAAGCGATTGTTCAGCCGCTCGGTCAACTCGCGGCCTCGTTCGACCTGGCGCTGCCAGCGGTCGTGCTCCCGGGCCAGTTCACGATTGGTTCGATCAGTCTCAGTCAGCAGTGAGTCGGGCTTGTCACGGAAGCTGTAGTCCGAGGGCGCCGGAGGCTCCGGGAACATCCCTTCATCGAATTGCGCCGTCACAAACAGGTAGCGACTCTCCTGCTGCTCGGCATCGCTCTCATCGCCTTCGGTACCGGCCGTCAGGGCCAGGCCGCCACCATACAGGATCTCGCCGAACCGGAGGGTGTAGATCACGCCATCGGTGGTGTGGACCTGAAGCTCGCCCTCGTTCGAAAGCAGTTGCCCTTCCTGCGTCACGAAGAAGCCCTTGCTCTGCAGCGAGAGCAAATCAGACTGGGAAATCTGCGCGCCCTGTGTCAGCGATTTTGTCACGCCTTCGGGCTTCGGTCGCACTCCGACGATGGCCAGGCTATCCAGCGTGGTCAGCAGCTTCTCAACCGCGGTGGTGTCGACCGTCATACCGGAGCCAAGCCGGTTGATACCCCATTCACCATCATCAGCCTTCGTCAACCGTATACGGTCGCGCTCTTCGACGCGACGGGTGCGCTCGTTGATGGAGTAGTCCTCGATTGTCACCCGGTCGATTTTGCTCTTAGTTACTTCAAGTAGATCCGTTTTGATCCAGTCACTAAATCGAGCGGTGAGATTAACATCGGTCTGCACCGCAAAGACCCGCTTGTGATCGGGCAGTCGCACAAAGCGCATGCCCTGACGACCGGGAACCTCGTTGCCGACAATCAAGTCGGCCAGGACCACATCGTTGCGCCCGCGAACCGTCACGCGAGTGCCGCGCCCCTCGATCGCCGGGCTGGTTTCATCGAGTGGATCAATCACACCGAGTGCTTCGAAGTCGGCCGGATTGTCGGTCCGAAAATCATCGCGCGCCATTTCGATAATCGCCGCTGCGGTCGTTGCCAGTTGATCACGTGCGTCGGCAGGATAGTCGTGATGCGACGGAATGGTCCAGCGACCGTTGCGAAAATGGACCTTGAACGGCTGCGCCGCGCCGGTCTCGCTGTTGTAACGAACTATCTCCAGGCTCATCGCCTCGTTCGGGTCGGTAAACTCCGGAAAGAACTGACTGCCCTGATCGACAAACGCCTCGGGCGTAATCCGTGAAGGAGCCGCCAGCCAGGCCAGCAGAGCCAGGACCACAGCGACACCGGCAAACATCACTGTTTTCTTCGTCTGATCCATTGCGTCAGCTCCTCATCCTTCGGGCCGTCCGCGCGCCCTCGATTTCGCGACGACGCCGCCGAACGAAAATGACCGTCCCTAACAGCAGTGCGGGGATCGGCGGCAGGGCGACTGCCAGCGTCTTGATTCGGCTCTGTATGGCGCGAATCGATGCTTCCATCTGCTCCTTACTGGCCAGCAGTTTCGCTTCCTTGGTTGCCTCGATACTCGTCTTGATCGTCTCGAAACGGCGGTTTTCGACTTCCTGCAGGTTGCGCACCATGATTTGTTTGGTCTGCTGGTCGAGATCGCTTCGCTCACGCACCTCGGCAACGCGCTGATTGAGCCGTTGTTGCGCTTCGGCAAGCGCCTGCTGGGCCTCCTGTTCGGCCGCCTGTTCATCTTCGAGACGCTGCTCGATGAATTCGCGAGTCTGCTCCTCGACGGCAGTAAGCGTGCGGTGCTTCACGCGCTTTTTGCGCAGATCGATATACGATGAATCGCCCACCAGCACATCCATGCAGTTCAGCGCAAAGGCGATGTTATCGAAGTTCAACTCAGCTATACCCTGCTGTCGCAGGCGGAAGAACTGTTCTCCGATCATGTCGGTATCGGCAATCACGATTGTGTTGACCTGCTTCATTTCTTCTGGTTCACCCGCCGCGGAAGCGCCTCGCACGTGGGCCGCAAGCACATACGATTCACCGGTCGGCTGGCGACGGACGTTGCGATTCAACTGCAACCCGAAAAAGCTGCGCTGGACCAGCTGGCTGAACTGTGTCTTGCCCGAGATGCGGCCGGTTCGAAGCAGTTCAGTGAACTCGAATGGTGAATCGATCGCCGTGAAGAGATTTCCGGGATACAGCAGCACCACTTCCTGCAGACCCGACGAAGCCGGGTGGTCGGCGCCAAAGGGATTCTCCGCCTGGCTGCCCTCGCCGACGAAGATCACTTCGGGCGACAGCGCGGCCAGTTGCGGATGGGGGTTGTAGTTGTCCCAGACGATTTCGGCCGGGCTCCACTTCACGCCAAGCGCCGTTATCAGGCTGTCGATGTTCCCCTTCGGCTTGGGCGCCGGTCCCTGCTGTTGCTGGAACGGGCTGCGCTGGGCATCCGATGGCAACAGCGGAGCGAGCGCGATGTCGGTCATCGGCATCGGATCAACCATCAAGAGCGCCGGGTTACCCTCGAGAAGATACGCCAGCAGATTGTCCATCTCAGGCTGTGACAGCGATGACGGCAGGATCACCAGCAGACCATCGAGCTCCTCCTCGATCGGCTCCTCGGCTGAGATCTGAACCACATCGTACTGCTTGCGCAGCTCCGAGACGATCGACCATTCCGGGTCGTTCTGCATGGTCTGGAAATCGAATCCGCCGAAGACATTGGCCTGCGTCGACAGCACGCCTACCCGACGCCGGTCGGCCTGTGCTACCGTGCGAATCGACCGGGTCAGCTCGTATTCGACCGGCAAGCCGCGGTCGAAGAACTCGATTATCTCTTCGTTGGCGCCGCTGGTAAAGGCGAGGCCGGCGAAGACAGTTTCGTTCGTGGTCCGCCCCCCGGCGCCGACCATCGTCTCGCGCGGCGTAATACCAAACTTCTCGCGCGCTTCCCGGGCTTCTTCCGAGAACGGTTCCGTGTCATTAATAAGCACCTGGATCTTCTCGCCGCCCATGGCTGACAGTTCCTGTAACGTGCCGATCAGGTTGGCACGCGTCTCAACATAGCCCTGCGGCACTTCCGGCGATATGTACGCCTGGATCAACACCGCGCGCTCTTCGGGGAGATCCGAGATCAGATCGTGCGTTTCATCCGACAGAGAGTGCAACTGCTCGGCGGTCACATCGAGTCGAAGCCCGCTCCGGCCGACAATGACATTCAGGCTGATCACCGCCACTATCACGGCGAGGGTGCGAATCACCTGGTGGCGCCAGAAACCGGCGCCCTCGGTCTGCTGCGACCAGTGCCGCCGTCCCAGGATGATGACATTCAGGTACAGCATCACCGCGGCAAGCGAGATGAAATAGAGCAGCCCCGCGAACGACACGACCCCGCGGGCGAAGTCACCAAACGGTTCGTGAATGCCGAGTGGCGCCAGGAAATCCTGTAGCGTTTGACTCACCACCCATTGCCGTGACGTGACGAAAATGAAAAACGAACACATGGCCGCGCCGAGAATGAACGCAACCGTCGCGTTGCGGGTCAGAAGCGAGGCGAGCATGCCGACTGCGATCAAGGCACAACCCAGCAGCCAGTAGCCGAGGTAGTTGCCGAACATCAGGCCCAGATCGGGCGAGCCCAGCCAACTGAGCACGATCACGTGACTGATCGAGAGAATCAGCGATGCCGTGTACACTCCAACCACTGCAAAGTACTTACCCAGCACGACTTCGAGGTCGGTTCCCGGAAGCGTGAGGAGCAACTCGTCGGTGCCGCGCTTCTTTTCCTCGGCCCAACTGCCCATCGTCAGGGCCGGGATGAAGAACAGCAGGATGTAGGGGAAGAACTGGTTAAGCTGATCGAGATTGGCCAGGTTGTTGGCGAAGAATCGTTCCTGCCAGAATGCCGCGGCGGCACCCAGGAAGATAAACAACGTGATGAAGACATAGCCGGTGGGACTGCTGAAATATGACAGCAGGTCCCGTTTGGCCACCGAACGGATAA
Organism: candidate division GN15 bacterium; assembly: GCA_014727815.1. Taxonomy (GTDB): domain Bacteria; phylum Zixibacteria; class MSB-5A5; order GN15; family FEB-12; genus WJMS01. The sequence goes on along the minus strand of WJMS01000095.1, from coordinate 2,567 downwards.
ACTGCCAGTTGAGTCTCATGCCGCCCCTCCCCCGGCCGCTGCCTCGGCGCCACCCGGCGCCCGGCCGTAGTCGGTCATCTGGTAGAACGTCTCCTCGAGCGACCCGTCGCGGCGAAGCTCTTCGGGCGTACCGTCGAACTTCATCCGCCCGTTGTGCACGAGCAACACCCGGTCAGCTACCGCCTCGACCTCCTGAAGAATGTGGGTCGATATCAGGATTGTCTTCTCTTTGCCCAGCTCGCGGATGTCGCGACGGAAGTCGCGGATCTGATTCGGGTCAAGCCCGGCGGTCGGCTCATCCATAATGAGCACCTCGGGATCGTGCAACAGCGCCTGGGCCAGACCGGCCCGCTGACGGTAGCCGCGCGAGAGCTTGCCGATCGGTTTCTCGAGCACCAGCTCGAGCGCGCACTGGACGGTCACCCGGTTGATCCGTTCCTCCAGCGTCTTCTGGTTGAGACCGCGCGCTTCACCGAAGAAGCGCAGCAACTCGAGCGGTGTCATGTCATCGTAGAGGGGACCGTTTTCGGGGAGATAGCCGATCCGGCGGGCTGCCTCGAGACGCTGCTTGCCGACATCGAGGCCGGCAATCGCTATACGCCCCGCGCTGGGCGCCAGATAGCCGGTCAGGATCTTCATCGTGGTTGTCTTCCCCGCCCCGTTCGGGCCGAGGAACGCCACGACTTCCCCTCGGGGGATAGCGAACGTGATGTCTTCGATCGCAACGAAGGAGCCGTAGTACTTACTCAGCGACTCCGCCTGGATCATTAATTCCGGTTCCTGCTGGCTCACTGCCTCACCTCGTCATGTTGCCGGCCGAAGCGCCCTGGCGAATCGCGCCCGGCCAAATCTCATGCTATGGTTTTGCGGGAGTCCAAAACGAGTCGTAAAAATATACTCGCCTCCCCATGCTGTCAAGAGGCCCCGCTCAAGACAGCATCAGCATATTTATATGGAGTTCAGGCGCGCGAAGTTCCAGCGGAACTGTCGATCGATTCGCGCCAGCGCCGATAGAAGACGATCCCGGTGCCGAGGATAATCAGGATGGCGCCGGCCCAAACCAGGTTGATCAGCGGCTTGCGCGATACATCAAGCACCAGTCGCTCCGGCACTCCGGCGCTGGTCAATCCGGGAATACCGAGCGTGATCTCACCGCGATCGACCTGCAACCCCTCGATCGTCACCAGCAGCGTGTCACCGGTCGGGGTGCGAAGCATACCCGGATCGTCGACCAGATGGGTGTGGCCGTCGTCGGCTACTCGCTGAATCACCGCCGGAGCAACGGTGTCGATGACACCGTTCGTGGTTGCCGTCACCAGCGCCGTCGCACGCAGTCCGGCCTGATCGACTCCCGTGGCGTGCTCGGAGACACTGAACCCGAGGAATGTGAAGGTAACATCGCCAATCGTCCGTGGCTCGTCGCGACGCAATGTCACGCCGCCGGACGCCTCCGCTTCGAGTATCTGTTCCGGCGCCATGTATAAATCCTGAAGAAGGGTGCGGAAGATCGCCGGCTTCTTAAACAGACCATCCATCCGCTGCGAATAGTACAACTCCGGATTGAGCTGGACCGTTTCGCCGTCATCGACCATCGATAGCTTCAGTTCATTATTGACCTGCATGATGTCGTCTTCCATGCCCTGATAGCCGACCATGACACCAAAGGCCTGACGCATGTCGTCACGAGGAATGATCAGCTTCTCATTCGTGCTGTACGCCGACGAGGCCAGAATACCGATCAGCATGATCGTAAAGCCCGCATGTGAGATGTGACCACCAGTGACTGGCCAGTTGCGGAGAACTTGCGGCGCCAGGACAATCACATTGGACACAACACCCATCGTTGCCGTCGCGATAAACAGCAGATAGAGCAGATCGGAGACACCTGCAATCGCCGAGATAAATGACGCGGCGCCGAGACCCACCAGCGCCGGGATGAGTTTATTCGGGCCGCCCGGCCGCAGCAGGTACATGATCACACCGCCCAGTACGACGGTGAACAGGATCGCGTATGTAAATCCGGTATCCATGAGAGCGTAGAAGAAACCAAAACCGAATGCCGCTGCGACGGCAAAGCCCACCCCGATCCACAAGCCGTTCGGCTTCGTGGTCGCGTCGGCATAGGTCGAGAAGGGCGAATACATCAGCATCAGAGAAAAGAGGATGGCCAGCGGCAAGGCGAAATCGTTGTACGTGGCGACTTCGGCAGCCCGTGGCTCCATGCCGAGCGCCGAGGTGATCACCGGCAGCGACGACCAGAACAGGACGATCACCCCGGTCACAAACAGCAGGAACATGGCCGCAAACAGCGAGAACTCCCGGCCATACGGATTGTAGTTCAGCGGTGCGCTCGGCACCCGAGCCGCCCGCCAGGCGAAGATGGCGACACTCAGGACCAAAAAGACGACCATGAACGCAATCAGGTAGACATTGACGCCAAGATCAACGAAGCTGTGAACCGAGAAATCCGCCAGCACCCCGCTTCGTGTCAGGAAGGTGCCGTAGACGACCAGCAGGAACAGAAATGCTGACATGAGCAGGTTGATCCGCCGGAACGCCCCGGTGCG
>WJMS01000094.1 GCA_014727815.1 candidate division GN15 bacterium | reverse complement strand
GGCGGCGAATCGAAAATGCCGAACACAGTGGACCCCGACCCACTCATGCGCGCCAGTCTCGCGCCACATTCCAGAAGACCGTCTTTTATCCTCTGATGCCCCGTTGAGGACAAAAGATGAACTTCCTCGAAATCGTTTTCAGAAAACTGAAGCGCCTCGACTAGTTCACCAACCGTTTCGCAACGGGGTAAGCTAAACGGGTGCTTAGAGTTTGTCAAGCCTCTTCTCAGTTGCGCGTAGGCCGCGCCGGTCGCCACGCCAGTCGCAGGCGTCACCAATACCACCCAGTAATCGAGGGGAAACTGGGTCTCGATAATCTGCTCTCCACGCCCGCCGACCAGCGCCATGCCGGTGCCGAAAAAGAACGGAATGTCCGAGCCCAACTCCAGGCCCAATGAAGCCAGTTCCGGTCGGGAAAGTCCGAGATCGTACAAGACGTTTGCCGCATATAGAGATGCGGCGGCATCGGAAGACCCCCCGCCCAGCCCGGCCGCTACCGGGATGTGCTTTTCCAGTTCGATGGCTATCCCACCCGGCAGGTCGTACCGTGCCCGGAGCAATCGACAGGCTTTCAGAACGAGATTACTGTCATCACAGGGCAGGTCCGCGCCAACCGTTGACCGATCGCTCAGTCGAAGGAGAAACTCATCGCTTCGGCCAGTCCTACACATCCGCAGTCTGTCAAAAAGTGACACAGCCTGGAACGCCGAGTTGATATTGTGGTAACCGTCCTCGCGACGGTTCAACACCTGCAGGAACAGGTTGATTTTGGCCGGGGCGCCGACCACCAGCTCGTTGGCGGAAACTCGTTTGTATAACATGACTCAGCTATCCCCGGGCCGCTTGGACAGCCCGGACAGGTGGCGGCAAGATAGTCAACCCAGAGCGTGGAGCAAGGAGCAATTAATCCGGTTTCGCGATATCCCCGACGCTTGAATTCGCTCGGTTGGTTACCTATACTACGCGGATAGTTCAGGAATCTGCACTTGAGAAGGGAGTCGGTTTATGGACCCGTTTTCCGCCCGCGCCGATCTGAAAGTCGGCAGCCGCACGTACACGATTTACCGGCTCGACAGTTTGTCGAAATACGGCAAACTCGAGCGTCTGCCATACTCCATCCGTATCATGCTCGAATCGGTTTTGCGTAATGTCGACGGCAAGCTGGTGACCGAGCAGGATGTGGAGAACCTCGCCAAGTACGATCCGAAAAATGTCGGCGAGGTTGACCTGCCGTTCAAGCCGGCCCGGGTGGTCCTGCAGGACTTTACCGGCGTCCCGGCGGTGGTCGATCTGGCTGCCATGCGTTCGGCGATGAAGGCGATGGGGGGCGATCCGAAGAAGATCAACCCGCTGGTGCCGGTCGACCTGGTGATCGACCATTCCGTGCAGGTCGACGCCTTCGCCTCGGAGGAAGCGCTCAAGATCAACATGGAAAAGGAGTTCCAGCGCAACCGTGAACGCTATGAGTTCCTGCACTGGGGCCAGAAGGCGTTCGACAATTTCCGGGTGGTCCCGCCCGCGACCGGGATTGTCCACCAGGTCAACCTCGAGTACCTGGCCAAGGTGGTCCTGTCCAAAAACGATGTTGCCTATCCCGATACGCTGGTCGGCACCGACAGCCATACCGTGATGATCAACGGTCTTGGCGTGGTGGGCTGGGGGGTTGGCGGGATCGAGGCCGAAGCAGTCATGCTCGGGCAGCCGATCAACATGCTCACCCCGGAGGTGATTGGCTTCAAGCTGACCGGCAAGCTCTCCGAGGGTGTGACCGGCACCGATCTCGTCCTTACCGTCACCCAGCGCCTGCGCGAGCGCGGTGTGGTCGGTAAGTTTGTCGAATTCTACGGCGAGGCACTCGATCACCTGACCCTGCCGGTCAAAGCGATGATCGGCAACATGGCGCCCGAGTACGGCGCCACCATGGGCTTTTTCCCGGTCGACGATTCCTCGCTTCGGTATCTCAAGCTGACCGGGCGCACCGACCAGGAAGTGGCGCTGGTCGAGGCATACTGCAAGGAGCAGGGGCTGTTCCGCGAGGCCGGCTCGGCGCCGCCGGAGTTTGCCGACACGCTTGAACTCGATATCTCGACAGTAGAATCATCGCTGTCCGGTCCGAAGCGACCGCAGGATCGGGTCAGCCTGAGTACAATGAAGCAGGAGTTCGAGGACGCCCTCGGCAAGCCGGTCAAGGAACGCGGGTTTGAGTTGTCGAAGGACGAACAGGCCAGGAGAATCGCGATCCGCAACGGCTACACCGCCGAAGTCGGTCACGGCGCAGTCGTGATCGCCGCCATTACCTCATGCACAAATACCTCGGATCCGTATGTCCTGATCGCTTCCGGCCTGCTGGCCAAGAAGGCAGTCGAGCACGGTCTCGAAGTCAAGCCGTATGTCAAGACTTCGCTGGCGCCCGGCTCGCGCGTGGTCATTGAGTATCTTGAAAAGGCCAAACTGCTCGAACCGCTGGCCAAACTCGGCTTCCACAATGTTGGCTTCGGCTGCACCACCTGTATCGGCAACTCCGGCCCGCTACCGGAGCCGGTCGTGCAGGCGATCACCGAGGGTGACCTGGTGGCCGCGGCCGTCTTGTCGGGCAACCGCAACTTCGAAGGGCGTGTCAACCCGTACACCCGCGCCAATTATCTCGCCTCGCCGCCGCTGGTGGTCGCCTATGCGCTGGCCGGGACGGTGGATATCGATCTGGTGAAGGAACCGATCGGCAAGTCGAAGTCGGGCGATGACGTCTATCTCAAGGATATCTGGCCGACCCAGGCCGAGATCGAATCAACGATCAACGCCTCGGTCACCCCGGAGCTGTTCCGCGAGCAGTACGCCTCGGTCTTCGAAGGTAACCCGACCTGGAATGCAATTAAAGGAACCGACTCGGAGTTGTACGACTGGAAAGAGAGTTCGACCTACATCCAGGAGCCGCCGTTCTTCATCGACATGTCGCCCGAGCCGGAGGACATTCAGCCGATTACCGATGCGTACGTGCTGGCCCTGCTGGGTGACTCGATCACGACCGACCATATCTCTCCGGCCGGCGTTATCAAGGCCGATTCACCGGCAGGTGCATACCTGCAGGAGCTGGGGGTCGGTATCGCCGACTTCAACAGCTACGGCTCGCGCCGCGGCAACGATCGGATCATGACGCGCGGCACGTTCGCCAATATCCGCCTGCGCAACCTGCTGGTGCCGGGTTCCGAGGGGGGCGTGACGAAATACCATCCGACCGGCGAGACGATGTCGATCTATGACGCGGCCATGAACTACAAACGCGCCGGATCCGACCTGATTGTCCTGGCCGGCAAGGACTATGGCATGGGTTCCTCGCGCGACTGGGCCGCCAAGGGTACTCGGCTGCTCGGAGTCAAGGCGGTCCTGGCCGAAAGCTACGAACGGATTCACCGTTCCAACCTGATCGGCATGGGCGTCCTGCCGCTGCAGTTCACTTCGGGTGAATCGGTCGGCTCGCTCGGCCTGACCGGCGAAGAACGATTCACGATCGAGGGGCTCTCGAATGACCTGAAGCCGCACCAGAAGCTGACTGTCAAGGCAGTGGGCGCTGACGGTGAGAAGTCGTTCGAGGTGATCGCCCGGGTCGACACCGCTGTCGAGGTCGATTACTACCGGCATGGCGGCATCCTGCAGATGGTGCTACGCCAGCTCAACAAGTAAAGACAGGAACTGAACAACATATAGAAACAGGAGAGGGAAACGATGCCCGTAGCAACTCCTCAGAAGTTTGCTGAGATGCTCGAAAAGGCGCAGGCCGGCAACTACGCCTTCCCGGCGATCAACGTCACCTCGACCGAGACGGCCAACGCCGCCATGAAGGGGTTTGCCGACGCCAAATCCGACGGACTGATCCAGCTGTCGACCGGCGCTGGTGACTTTGCCTCCGGGTTGCATGTCAAAAACGGTCCGGCCGGGGCGATCACGATTGCCGAGCATATCCACCGCATGGCCGAGTACTATGACGTGTATATCGCGCTGCACACCGACCACTGCGTGCCGAAGAAGGTCGATACCTTCCTCAAGCCGTTGATTCAGGAAACGGCCCGCCGGCGCAAGGAAGGCCTGCCCAACCTGTTCCAGGGGCACATGTTCGACGGCAGCGAGCTGCCCCTCGAAGAGAACATGAAGATCGCCAGGGAACTGATGCAGCTGTGTAAGGAAAACGAGATCATCCTCGAGGTCGAAACCGGCGTGGTCGGGGGCGAGGAGGATGGGATCGATCACAGCGACTCGCCCGCAGAGAAGCTGTACACCACCCCTGAGGATATGGTTGGTGTGTACGAGGCGCTCGAGTCAATCGGGGGCCGTTACATGCTGGCGGCGACATTCGGCAATGTCCACGGTATCTACAAGCCCGGTAATGTCAAGCTTCGGCCGAAAATCCTCAAGGAGGGCCAGGACGCTCTGGTCGCCAAACACGGTGAGAAAGCCCGCTTCTGGCTCGTCTTCCACGGCGGTTCCGGGTCGGATCTGTCCGACATTCATGAAACGCTCGAGTATGGCGTGATCAAGATGAATGTCGACACCGACACGCAGTATCACTTCACCGAAGCGATCGTGAAGCATGTCGATGAAAACCGTTCGGAATTGACGCACAGCGAAAACGACGTGGCCAACAAAAAGAAGTTCGACCCCCGGTCGTATCTGAAGAAGGCCGAAGAGAACATGGCCAAGCGCGTGACGCAGGCGTGTAAGGACCTCAAGTCCGAGGGCAAGACGCTGTTTTCAAAGTAGGTCGTTCCGGTGACGACTATCGGCATATCGCGACCCGCTCGAATGCGAGCGGGTCGTTTTTTGTCGAGCCGCTTGAAACCGGATCGCTTTGTGGTTGTTTGACGAGAACAACGCAGGCGAGGCCGCCACGACCGGTGAGCTTGGTATTGACTTTTGCCGGGCGGCGACGTTCCTTACGACCTGTTGCGCAATCACCGGATGGTAGGAAAGACTTCTATGGCGAACAGTTCTGCAGACCCGATCAAAACCCCGTTCCACGATTTCCATGTTGCTGCCGGCGCTCGCATGGTTGATTTTGCCGGGTTTCGCATGCCGGTTCAGTACAAGGGAATTCAGGTCGAGCACCAGGCGGTGCGTAACAATGTCGGCCTGTTCGACCTGTCACACATGGGGGAGTTCGAGGTCAACGGTAAGGATGCCGAGGCTTTCCTGCAGAAGACGACCACCAACAATGTCGCCGATCTCGACCAGCCGGGCAAGATCCAGTACAGTTGTCTACCTACCGAGGATGGTGGGATAGTCGATGACCTCCTGGTCTATCGGCTCGAAGACCGCTATTTCCTGGTGGTCAACGCCGCCAACATCAAAAAGGACTTTGATCATCTCTCGAAGTATGTCACGGGTGATGTCAACCTGGTCGACCGTTCGCCCGAGTACGGGCTCCTGGCTATCCAGGGACCAAACGCCGAGAAGCTGCTGGCGCAGTTGACCGATCACGACCTGAACAACATGGCCTACTACACGTCGGCTGTCGCGAAGATCGCCGGGGAGGATGTCCTCTTCTCGCGGACCGGCTACACCGGCGAAGACGGCTTTGAGTTGTATATCGAGCCGGCCCACTGCGGCAAGCTCTGGAACGAGATTAATGCGGTCGGCAGTACGATGGGTATGGAACTGGTCGGCCTGGGCGCCCGCGACACGCTTCGGATGGAAATGAAGATGCCGCTGTATGGTAACGATATCGACGAGACGACCTCGCCGATCGAAGCCGGCCTGTCGTTTATTGTCGACCTCACCAAGGACTTCATCGGCAAGTCGATTGTCGAGAAGCACAAGCAAGAGAAGCCATCGCGGCGGCTGGTCTGTCTGGAAGCCGAAGGCAAGGGCGTACCGCGTCAGGGATTCGAGATCTTTGCCGGTGACGAGGCGGTTGGTCAGGTGACCTCGGGGACGTTTTCTCCCTCGCTTAAGAAACCGATCGCGCTGGGGTATGTCCGTCGCGGCAAGACGAAATCCGGCAACGAGCTGGAGATTGACATCCGCGGCCGACGGTTGCCGGCAGTGGTGGTGAAACCACCGTTTTACAAAAACGCCTCTCATAAGTAATGGTGCGATGAATATACGTTTGTTGATGACCCCGATTCCGCTCGACAAGGCGGACGTTGAAGAGAAGACGGTTGTGGTTATCGACGTGCTGCGGGCCACGACCTCGATCTGCGCTGCTCTCATGGCCGGCGCCAAGGGCGTGATCGCCACCCCCGGGCCGGGTGAGGCCGGCGATATGCGGGCCAAGCTCGGCGGCGATGGGGTCGTGCTGGCCGGCGAACGCAACGGGGTCCGGATCGAGAATTTCCACCTGGGCAACTCACCCTCGGAGTTCACCGACGAGACGGTCGGCGGGATGCATGTCATCATGACCACTACCAACGGCACCCTCGCGCTCAACCGGGCCAACAAGGGCAAGCATGTGATTACCGCCGGGCTGGTCAACATGTCGCGTGTCGTCGAAGCGGTGGCGCGGGAGAAAGAGGACTTACTGCTGGTCTGCTCCGGTCGGGAGGGGCACTTTTCGATCGAGGATACGATCTGCGGGGGTATGCTGATTCACCGGCTGACCGAGCGATTCGGCGATGAATTGCAGCTCAACGATGCTGCTTCGCTGGCCCTGTTGCTCTATCGGACCAACCAGGACAATTTCCACGAGGCGATCGCCCGAGGTGAGCATGCCCGGTTTCTGGCCTCGATCGGCTTCGAGCAGGACATCGCCATCGCCACCAGGGTCGACTCGATGCCGGTGCTGCCGGTGCTCCGCGACGGCCGCCTGGTCAACGAAGTCGAGTAAGATCCGCCGGTCGCAAAACCGCACGATCAGCCCGTTTACTGGTATAAGAATCATGATGAAATTTCTGTCTCTTTGCTTCTGCCTGTTTCTGTTGCCGGCGGTGAGCCTGGCCGAGTCCGGGGTCGAGTTCGAACTTCAGGTGCTCCAGGCCGACTCGGCCGGCGCCGACCATCTGCTGCTGGCCGACACCATCGAAGTGCTTGATACGATATCCGCCCGGGGCTTTTTCCTGATGCTCTCGACTGATATCGAGATCGAGCAGATCGACTCAGCCGGGGTGTCGTTCCAGGTGCATGCGGTGACGATGGGCGAGACGCCGCAAAACCTTTCGCGGCGTTTTCGCGCCGAGTTTGGTGTACCGGCGCGGCTGGACGGTATTGAAGGCAAAAACGGCGCGAGTTACTCGTTTCGGCTGCGGCCGCTGCGAGAGATACAGCGTGATATCTCTCCCTGTCCCTACTCGCATCGCACCAAAGGCGTCTTCCGCGTCACTCCCTCGGCGTACACGAATATCTACTATCTGCCCAACAGCGTGGCCGACTTCTACTGGAATGCCGTCAAGACACTGGTCGATCAGCGCTACGAGTTGTTCCGCGATATCAATAAGTTCACCCTGTCGGGGAAATACTCGCTGTATTTGTGTCCCTGCCTGATACCCTCGGTACTCTGGGATCAGCGATTCGGCACGATGATTGACCCGACGACGTCTTCGGTGTTTGCGATTTACAGTCGCGATTTCAACAGCGCCTATCCGTTTGTCGTGCTCCACGCCGCAACGTTGCGTAACTATGGCTACACGCCGCCGTTTCTCTCCGAGGGGCTGGCGGGCTATCTTGGCTTTGCCCGGTACGATATGGGCAAGATGCTGGAAGAGGGCGCCGAGGTGTCG
>WJMS01000008.1 GCA_014727815.1 candidate division GN15 bacterium | reverse complement strand
TCGTCGTCATCTTAGCCAATCGATCCTTCCATCTCGAGTTCGATCAGGCGATTCAATTCGACCGCATACTCCAGCGGCAGTTCCTTGGTGAACGGTTCCATGAAGCCGTTCACGATCAGCAGGCGCGCATCATCTTCGCTGAGACCGCGGCTGGTCAGGTAGAACAGCTGCTCCTCGGCAACCTTCGAGACACGCGCTTCGTGCTCCACCCGGACCTGCTCGTTATCGATCTCCATGGTCGGGTAGGTGTCGGAGCGGGCATCTTCGCCGATTAACAGCGCGTCACACTCGACTGAGATCTTCGAATTGACGGCACTCTTGTGGATCTTGGCCAGACCGCGGTACGAAGCCCGACCGTTGTCCTTCGAAATCGACTTCGACGTAATCCGCGACGAGGTGTTTGGCGCGGCATGAATCACCTTCGCACCGGCGTCCTGGTGCTGATCCTGGCCGGCAAATGCCACCGACAGAATCTCACCCTTGGCGCCCTCACCGACAAGCTGGATGCACGGGTACTTCATGGTCAGGCGCGAGCCGAGGTTACCGTCGACCCACTCAACCGTCGCGTTCTTGTGCGCGGTCGCCCGCTTGGTGACCAGGTTGTATATGTTGCGCGCCCAGTTCTGGATCGTCGTGTAGCGGATGTAGGCGTCTTCGAGCGCGATCAGTTCCACCACCGCCGAGTGCAGCGAGTCGGTCGAGTAGACCGGCGCCGTGCAGCCCTCGATGTAGTGGACACGCGAGCCCTTGTCGGCTATGATCAGGGTGCGCTCGAACTGGCCCATGTTCTCAGCGTTAATCCGGAAGTACGCCTGCAGCGGAATCTCTACCTTGAGGCCCGGGGGGACATAGATGAACGAGCCACCGGACCAGACCGCCGTGTTGAGCGCGGCGAACTTGTTGTCATCCGTCGGAATCACCGTGCCGAAGAACTTCTTCACGATATCCTCGTGCTCGCGCAGACCGGCGTCCATATCGAGGAAGACCACGCCCTGCTTCTGCAGATCTTCACGCATCGAGTGATAGACGACTTCCGACTCATACTGGGCCGACACGCCGCCGAGGAAGTTCTTCTCGGCCTCGGGAATACCCAGCTTGTCGAACGTATTGCGGATGTATTCGGGGACATCGTCCCAGCTCTTACCCTGCTGCTCGATCGGCTTCATGAAGTAGTAGATATTGTCATAGAGGATTTCGTTGAGCAGCTTGGTGTTGCCCCACTGCGGCGTCGGCTTGGCCAGGAATACATCCAGGGCCTCGTGCCGCCGGTCGGCCATCCACCGCGGCTCGTTCTTCATCTTCGAAATCATCTCGACGACTTCGTGGTTGACACCACGAGCGCCCTTGTGGAAGTAATCCACCGGGTCCTTGAAGCCGTAGCGAGTCGCGTAATCGGCATTCAGCAGGGAGAGGTCGTCTTTTTGTCTCTGTGCAGCATCAGCCATAGTTGTTATACCTCCACCTTCTGGTTCGCTTCGGCGGCCACCCAGTCATAGCCCTTGTCCTCGAGCTGCAGCGCCAGTTCCGGTCCGCCGGACTTGACCAGCCGACCGGCCATCATGACGTGCACGAAGTCCGGCTTAATGTAGTTGAGCAGCCGCTGGTAGTGGGTCACCAGGAGCATCCCGTTGTCATCGTTGTGATAACGGTTGATGCCCTCGGCGACCGTCTTGAGCGCATCAATATCCAGCCCCGAGTCGGTCTCGTCGAGCACCGCTACCGTAGGCTGCAACATCGCCATCTGCAAGATCTCAATCCGCTTCTTTTCACCGCCCGAGAAGCCCTCGTTGAGGTAGCGGGTGGCGAAGGCGTGATCGATCCCCAGGTCATCCATCTGCGCTTTGAACAGCTTGCGGAAATCCGACATATCGGCATCCTTGCCGCGGTGCGCCTGCAGCGCCGCCCGCATGAAGTTGGCCACCGTCACGCCGGGAATCGCCAGGGGATACTGGAAAGCGAGGAAGAGGCCCGCGCGGGAGCGCTCATCCGGCTCCATATCCAGAATCGACTCACCTTTGAGGTAGGCTTCGCCCTTGGTGATCTCATACGACGGGTGCCCCATCAACGCCTGGGAAAGCGATGACTTCCCGGAACCGTTGGGGCCCATAATCGCGTGCGTCTCGCCGGCATTGATCGTCAGGGAGACCCCCTTGACGACCTCGGTGCCTTCCACTTCCACGTGGATATCATCGAATGCCAGAAGCGGTTTCTTGTCTGCCATCAATCTCTTTCCTTCTTCTTCTCTATTCTCTCTCATCATCTTTCACTATTCAGCGTCCGCCGACATGCCGCCACCGGACATCTCCGCCGATGGTCGTGGCGCTGACTGGATGTTCACCCGGCTGCTCAGCGGTTTCAACTCAATCACCGGCCCGGTCGAGATAAGGTCGGCCAGGGTCGTCCGGGAGAGAAACTCCTGGATGTATCCCGCAAGGCCGCCGAGCACCTCGTGCACCGAACAATTGTCGGCGTGTACACATTCCTCACGCTGACCGGAGAAGCGAGTGCAGTGATCCGGATCGATAATCGGCCCACCCAGCGCCGTGATGACCTCGAACAGGTCGATCTCCTGTGGGTCGCGGGCGATCATGAAGCCACCGCCGCGCCCTCGCTCGGCCACAACCAGGCCGTTCTTGCGCAGAATAGACAGGAGCTTCGATGTGTACGGGACGGACAGGCCTTCTTTTTGCGCCATGTCGGCGATCGAAAGCATGCCGTCGGTTCCTTCCTTGGCCAGCGTTACCAGGCAGCGCAGGCCATACTCTTCCAAAGCAGATATTCTCATAAGCGCACTTTATAGATACGTTTCATCCATCTCTTCTCTCATGTAGGCCGCAATCTACCAATCTTTACGCAAATGTAAAGTATTTTCTTAACCGGGCCCCGAAAAAAAAGTTCCCCTTTTCATAGAGATTCGGGCTGCGGTCGTAACAAATTGTTGTTTAATATGTTAATATGTTCATTTAGGGGATGGGCAAGCAGCGGTCCGGCGCCAAGGGGGCTGCATAACGGGTCTCGTCGGGATGGCATCACATGCACCATTTTTCACAAGCGCTCGTGGTCGTTTGAAGGCGATGTAATCGGGTTAAAGAGGGAGATGGTCCCTCTTGTTGGGGATTAATCGAACGGCGCTCATACGATTGTACTTGCGAGCAATCACACCCGGTCATACTTTCAAGGCCTATGGCACACACTCCAATCAGTCTCGGTATCGACATCGGTTCGGTTGCCGTCAAGCTGGTCATCATTGAACAGGGCACACTCGCTCGCACCGTGTACCGCCGATTCGATGAAGGTCCGTTTGAAACCCTGCGCGATATTCTTCGCGAGGAATTCCCCCATCTGCAGGGAGCGAGGATCACTCTTGGCCACACCGGCATCGGCGCCAAGACGGCCCAGTCGGTTTTGCGCGGCAAAGCCTTCGGCGAGATCGCGGCTTTGGCGCAGGGCAACTTCCTGCTGGCGCCGCAGGCGCGGACGGTGATCGAAATGGGCGGCGAAGACTCCAAGCTGCTGATCCTCGACCCGGAGCAGCGGGCGATTGTAGATTTTGCGATGAACGCCCAGTGTGCCGCCGGCACCGGGTCCTTTCTCGACCAGCAGGCCGGCCGACTGAAGATCGACATTGAATCCGAATTCGGTGGTCTGGCGCTCAAGTCGCAGCACCCGCCGCGCATTGCCGGGCGCTGTTCGGTCTTTGCCAAGTCGGATATGATCCACCTGCAGCAGATCGCAACTCCGGACTACGATATAGTCGCCGGACTGTGTTTTGCCGTGGCGCGCAATTTCAAGTCGGCGATCGCTCGCGGCAAGAAGCTGGAACAGCCGATCGCCTTCGAGGGCGGTGTCGCCGCCAACCCCGGTATGGTCCGGGCTTTCACCGAGGTGCTCGAACTCGAGCCGGGCGAGTTGGTCGTCCCCGAGCACTACAATGTAGTCGGGGCGGTCGGCGCGGCCGTGCTGGCGAATGAACAGCAGACGGTAGTTGAAGATTTCGATATCAGTCGGATCGACGCGTACCTCGACTATCGCGAGGGCGCCGAAGGTGGCCGCGAGGCATTGTCGTACAATTTCCCCGACCTGAAGCATTACGATGTCACCCGTGCCGACCGACCGACCGAGATCGACAACCTCGAGGTCTTTCTCGGGGTTGATATCGGCTCGCTTTCGACCAACCTCGTCCTGATCGACCGTGACCACCGGGTCATCGCCCGTCGCTACCTGATGACCGAGGGACGTCCGATCGAAGCGGTCCGCAAGGGGCTGGCGGAAATCGGCATGGAGGTGGGTGACAGGGTGAAGGTTGTCTCGGTTGGGACGACCGGCTCGGGCCGCTACCTGATCGCCGACTTTATCGGGGGCGATATCGTTCGCAACGAAATCACCGCCCAGGCGACTGCAGCGGTGGCGATAGACCCCACTGTCGACACGATTTTCGAGATCGGCGGGCAGGACTCAAAGTATATCTCGATCGACAAGAAGGCCGTGATCGACTTCGAAATGAACAAAGCCTGCGCCGCCGGCACCGGTTCGTTTTTGCAGGAGCAGGCCGAGAAGCTCAAGATCAATATCGAGTCCGAGTTCGGTGACAGGGCCCTGTGCGCAGAGTGTCCGGTCGGTTGCGGCGAGCGCTGTACCGTCTTTATGGAATCCGACCTTGTCGCACACATGCGCTCCGGCGCGCGTAAGGACGACCTGATCGCCGGCCTGGCCTACTCCATTGCCAGTAACTATCTGAATAAGGTAGTCGGTGACCGGCGGATCGGTGACAACATCTTCTTCCAGGGCGGTGTCGCCTGGAACAAGGGTGTCGTGGCGGCGTTCGAGAAGCTGGTCGGCAAGGAAGTCACGGTGCCGCCGCATCACGATGTGACCGGTGCGATCGGGGCGGCGATCCTGGCCATCGAAAAAGCCGATGAACCCGAATTCGAGACGCGCTTCAAGGGCTTTGAACTCTACAAACGGAAGTACAACGTCAGCACCTTCCCGTGCGAGGACTGCTCCAACCACTGCGAGATCCGCAAGGTGGAGATCGAGGGGGAGGATCCGATGTTTTATGGCGCGCGGTGCGAGAAGTACGAAGTCAACCGTGTCGCCGACCGTACCCTGCCGCGCGACTACAACACCATGCGTCAGCGCGGTCTCTACTGTCGCCGCACCAAATTCAAAAAGCCGAAACAGGAACAGAAGCGGGTCGGTTTCCCGCGCGTCCTGCACTTCTTCGAATTCTATCCGTTCTGGCTGGCCTTCTTCGAATCGCTTGGCTACAAGGTGGTCCTGTCCGATGTCAGCAACCACCAGATTGTCGAGGACTCGCTCGAGCTCTTCGCCGCCGAAACGTGCTATCCGATCAAGCTGGTGTACGGGCATGTCAATAATCTCGTCGCAAAAAACGTCGACCTGATTTTCCTGCCGTCGCTGATCAAAGTAGCCGAAGAGCATGAGTCGGCCGATGAGGCGGCGTATATTTGCCCGTATGTGCAGACGATCGGCTCGGCGATCCAGGCCCGCTTCGATTTCGATTCGGCCAACATTCGTTTCCTCACGCCGGCAGTGATGCTCAGCTACGACGTCGCCGACACCAAGAAGCGGCTTCGCGTGCTGGCGAAGGAACTCGAGTTATCCGACCGTGACCTGACCAGGGCAACCCGTTCGGGGATCAATGCCTACAAAGCGTTCAAGGACGAGGTCCGTGAATCGGGCCGGCAGGTGCTGGACAATCTCAAGGATGACGACAAGGTGCTGGTGCTGGTGAGCCGGCCGTACAACGGCTTCGACCGCCGTCTCTCACTGGAACTGCCGCAGAAGATTCGTGACCTGGGCTATGAAGTAATCCCGATGGATTTCCTGCCGGTAGATACCGAGGAGTCGACCGGGGGGACGATGTACTGGCGCTACGGTCGTCGGATTATGTCGGCGGCGAAGTACATCCGGAGCCATCCCAACCTGTTTGCCGTTTATATCACATCGTTTGGTTGCGGCCCGGATTCGTTCATTATGCACTACTTCCGCCGAGCCATGACCGGCAAGCCGTATCTGCAACTGGAGCTGGATGAACACTCGGCCGATGCCGGCTTGATCACGCGCTGCGAAGCGTTTATCGACTCGCTGCGATTCTACAAGTACAAGCCGCCGATTACCGAGTTTAACATCGCCCAGGATGAGTTCCGCCCCTTCGAGAAAACGATCTATATCCCGAACATGTGCGACCATGCCTACGCGCTTCGCGCGGCGTTTGATCGCTACGGCCTTACTGCCGAGGTGCTCGACGAGCCTGATGATACGACCCTGTCGTACGGGCAGAAATTCACGTCCGGTAAAGAGTGCTTCCCGTGTGTCATCACCACCGGTGATATGATTAAGAAGTGCCGCTCCGACGGCTTTGATACCTCGAAATCGGTCTTCTTCATGCCCGGCGCCGATGGTCCCTGCCGGTTCGGCCAGTACAGCCAGCTGCACCGGATCATTCTCGATGAACTTGGCTACAAGGATGTCCCGATTTTCTCGCCGAACTCCAACGACGGTTATTCCCAGTTCGGTCTCGATGGCACCGGTTTCCGCACGACCGCTTGGAAGGGGCTGGTGTTTGTCGATTGCATGATGAAGCTCGCGCACCAGACCCGGCCGTACGAGATCAACGCCGGTGAGACCGACCTATTGTATGAGTCGTATCTGCGACGGATGGATGAAGCGATTCGCAAAGACATCCCGCTCGAGGACGTGGCCGAGCAGGCCGGCCGTGACTTTGCGGCCCTTCGGAACGACGCTCCTCACAAGCCGCTGGTCGGTGTGGTTGGAGAGATCTATCTGCGCAGCAATCGGTTCTCGAATAACAACCTGATCCGCAAGCTGGAATCCTACGGCCTGGAGGTGTGGTTGGCGACATTCACGGAATGGCCGTTGTACACATCGACTACTTATCAGCGGGACGCGCTGCTCGACTGGAATATCAAAGCGCTGGCCCACAGCAGCCTGCAACTGGTCACCCAGCGCTGGCAGGAACACCGCATCATGAAAGCCGCCGCACGCAATTTCCCGCTCCGGCATGAGCAGTCGGTTGGCTCGGTCATGGATTTGGCCAGCCGGTACATGTCGAAAGACCTCAAAGGTGAAGCCATTTTGTCGGTAGGTAAGTCGATGGAGATGGCCGAGGCGGGGGCGATGGGCATTGTCAATGCCATGCCGTTCAACTGTATGCCCGGCACGGTGGTGAGTTCGCTGTCGCGCAAGCTGTCGGAAGATCTGGGCGGTATGCCCTGGCTGAATATCAGTTATGAAGGTCTTCGTGATTCGGGTGAGGACACCCGTCTCGAAGCGTTCGCCGACCAGGTGTACAGCCGCTCACGCCGCTCGACTATGGTGGATTGACCGGCTCGTGTTGGCGGCGCAGATTTCCCACTTTGAGCGAACCGATTGACAAGATCGACTGCCCGGCAATATATTGGCCTTTTGGCCGCCGGCCGGAAATGCCCGGAACCGGGAGCCGGTCGATCTGTTGTAGGCGTAGAAATTGGTGAACGTTTAGGATACTGAATTGAGGGATGTCTATGAGCAAGCCAGTCGAAATCACTGATGATTCTTTTGAATCTGAAGTCCTGCAGGCCGACAAGCCGGTCATCGTTGATTTCTGGGCGACCTGGTGCGGTCCGTGCAAAATGATTGCGCCGATCCTCGAGGAGATCGCCGGCGAAATGTCCGACAAGGTCAAAGTGACCAAGCTCGATGTTGATTCCAACGCCAAGACGGCCGGCAAGTACAATATCATGTCGATTCCGTCGCTGCTGTTCTTCAAGAACGGTGAGGTGGTCGACCAGGTGGTCGGCGCCGTGCCGAAATCGCAGTTGGTCCAGCGACTGGAGAAGGTCCTGGCGTAACCGTCGACGGCAGCAAAATCAGGCCGGATCCGTGAAAACCGCGGGCCCGGCCTTTTTCTTTGTCGCCGAGGCCGGTGCGGGAACTCGCCTCCACCGCAACCGATTGTATAAAGTAGAGAGGCCGGACGAGGCTCCGGCGCCTGATTTCCAACCTTGCCGACGGACACCGTTATGGACTGGTATGACCTGATTTTCCTTGTACTTTTCGTTGCCGTGTGGCTATTTCTGGTGACGAAGATCTTCCCGCGCTTTGGTGTCGGCTCGTGAATGGGGCCCGCCTGCCGGCTTCCGGGTGAAGCCGATGACAATCGTGGCGCCGGCGCGCGTGCGGAGACGACCGGGGACGGGTCGCCTGAGGCGACCGCTCCGGATAAACAAAATAGAACGAACAGCCGATAGCCGGTACAAATGAACTATTCTGGATATAATCGCCCGTATCGGGGAGGCGGGTTTCGAATCGGGCCCGGCGGTCTGTCCCCGTTCATTCGGGTTATCATTATCGTTTGTGCCGGCGTCTTTCTGCTGCAAATCCTGCTGAAGAGCAGCAACCTGGCTTATATCTTCGGGCTTACACCGGCCCGGTTCTTCAGCGATTTCCCCAACCTGATCTACCAGGTGATCACCTACATGTTCCTCCACGGCGGCTTCTGGCATATCTTCTTCAATATGTTCGGGCTGTGGATGTTCGGGACGGAGATCGAGTACACCTGGGGCAGCAAGCGTTTTGGCCGGTTTTACTTCTTATGCGGTCTGGCCGGCGCCCTGCTGACCCTGATCGTGCACAGTGGCCAGGCTATCCCGATGATCGGCGCATCGGCGGCGATTTACGGCGTGCTGGTGGCGTACTGGAAGATGTTTCCGGAGCGGGAAGTCTACCTGTACTTTCTGTTTCCCATCAAGGTCAAGTGGTTCGTGCCCGGCTTCATGCTGCTCGGTTTTCTGACCGCCGCCCCGGGTGTAGCGCACATGGCGCATCTTGGCGGCGCTATTTTCGCCTTTTTCTATATCAAGGGGGACTGGCGCTGGGCCGCGTTCGGCAGCAAACTTAAAAACTTGCGCTCCAAACGCAAGGAGGCTAAACTGGAGAAACGTCGGCAGGAAGCCGAAGATGTCATGAAGAGGGTGGATGATATTCTCGACAAGATCAACGAGGTCGGTATAGAGAATATCAGTAAGGAAGACAGGAAGTTTCTCGAGGACGCGTCCTCCCGGTTGTCCGAGAAGAAGAACAACCAGCAGTGACACGGAAGACTGGTAGATGCATAAGCGAGTTCTGGTAGCCGAATCAGCCGAGGCCATCCGTTCGGTCGCCGAAACCGTACTGCGACAGCACGGGTTTGAGGTGATCTCGCTGCCGACTGTCGACAAAGCCCAGGAAGTGCTCCAGTTCTCTGTCCCCGACGTGCTTATTATCGGGGCCGATCTCGTCACCGGTGATGGCCGCCCGTTTTACGAGTCACTGCAGTCCAATCCCCGCACTGCCTCGATTCCGATGTTGCTCTTCGACAGCGTCGATTCCGAGGGGCTGCCGTTTCCCGACGAAGTCATAATCAGTCGACCGTTTGACCCCAAAGATTTCATCCAGCGGGTCCAGGTCTTCTCCGGTCAGGCCGGTGATGAACGCAAGCAGGAGAAGTCGGCGCAGCCATTTGGCGACGCCGACCTCGATGACGAACTGCTCGATCATGCGCTCGGTTTGGATCAGATCCAGGTCGAGGAGTCGGAAGTGATGGACAAGACAACCGTCACCGGCAAGGTCAAGCAGAAGGCAGCCCAGCGCGACGATAAGATGGTCGGGCTGGAAAGCTATAGCGATGACTCGGAAGAGGCCTCGGATTCACAGAAGGTCGAGTCGTTGATGATTCGCGAGGGCGAGGAGGGCGCCGCGGGGGCACCACCCAGGAAGCAGGGTACGGGGCCGATCGAGATTCTCAATGATCAGTACGGTATGACCGAACCCAAGAATCTCCAACCGACTGTCGAAGATCAGAATCACGACTACGACTGGTTTATCAATGCGATGCGTGAGGAAGAAGGGGTCGAAGCCCCTCCGTCTGCAACACCTGCCGAAACGACCACCGAAGAACTGCATGTCGAGCATCCGGCGGAATCGGTCGATCCGGTAACACCTGCCACCGGTGCGGCATCAGCTCAGCAGCAGACCCAAACGCCGAGCGAGAAACCGCCCAAGACCGCCGGCGTCGAGAAGTTCATCGATGAGTTCCGGGAAGAAATGGAACGGATCCGCACCGCCGATGAGCCGCAGGTGGTCACGGTCAAGCCGGATGAGGCGGCCGCGGAGGGCGCTCCGTCCGGTGACGAGTTGAGCTGGGAAGAGAAACTGGAACAGTTGACCCCGGCCGAGGCGGCTCTGTTCTCTCGACAGTTCGCCAAGGAACTGGCTGAGAAGATAGCGGAAAAGATCGTCGCCAAGATCGACAGTGAGAAGCTGCTGAAACTTATCGCAGCCGAGATCGCCGAGCGCGCCCGGCAGAAGCAGCCCCAAT
Organism: candidate division GN15 bacterium; assembly: GCA_014727815.1. GTDB lineage: Bacteria > Zixibacteria > MSB-5A5 > GN15 > FEB-12 > WJMS01. Next base: position 2,768 of record WJMS01000008.1, on the reverse strand, counting down.
GATCGATCACGGCATCGCAACCGGTCGCTTGATAATACCGGCACGTCAACAGGAACCACGCTAGCGCACGGAGTACACCAGTGTTCGGGCAAGCATCAGTTGAAATCCCTACCGCGATCCTGGCCGGTCTGCTGTCATTCGTGTCACCCTGTGTCTTACCGCTCATCCCCGGTTATCTGTCGTTTATCTCCGGCGTGTCGGTTGAGGACCTCATGGCCCGCGAGAAGTCCGGGAGCAACTACGGCAAGCTGCTGATCAACACCGTCTTTTTCGTGATTGGTTTCTCCGCGGTGTTTGTGTTGCTCGGACTCGGGGCGAGCAGTATCGGCACTTTCCTGCAGCGCCACATGGGTATCTTCAACAAGATCGCCGGTGTGGTCGTCTTCCTGTTCGGTCTGCATGTGACCGGACTGCTTCGCATCAAAGCACTTAACTACGAGAAACGCTTCCACCTGACCGGTGAGAAGAAGCGCGGCATTCTCGGCTCAGCCATTATCGGCATTGCCTTCGGCTTCGGCTGGACCCCGTGTATCGGGCCCATCCTCGGCAGCATTCTCATTATCGCCGCGCAGCAGGGATCGCTGACCGAGGGCGCCATGCTGCTGGTGGCATACTCGGCCGGTCTCGGCGTACCGTTCATACTGACCGCACTCCTGTTCAATTATCTCATTGGTACGTTCGGATTTATCAAGCGACATTTCCGTGCGGTCGAGATCGTCTCGGGCGGACTCCTCATGCTTGTGGGCGTGCTCATCTTTTTCGACCTGCTCGGACGGCTGGCCAATTACCTGCTCGAACTGTTCCCGTCGTTGCAAAACGTCGGCTGATTTTTCTCCTCCAATCATTTTTGCCGGTCGCTTGCTTGACGACCCGTCAGGCGCGTCCTATATTGATCCCGATTGCTCACTAACACTGCAGAAAGGTCGTATGTCTCCACGCAAGAAAAACACCCCGACGCCAGGCTCCGACGCTGTTGTGGTTGTCTGTGTCCAGGAACCGTTCGAAGAGGGATCGGCGATGGATTTCGGTCCGCTCGGTGACGAGGAGATTCGCTTTCTGCACCAGGCATTCATTACCGACACGATCAAGCACGCGCTGGAACTGGGCGATGTCGATGTCCGCTTGTATTATCAGAACCAGTCGGATCGCGTGCGACTGGTCAAGATCATCACCGACTACCTCGGCAAGAAACTGACCGGCAAGGATGCCGAGCGATACGAGAACCACTTCGCGACGTTCTCCCAGAAAAAAGACCGCTGGGGCAACCGGGTCGAGCAGGCGTTCAAGGAGTGTTTCGACAGCGGCTACACATACGTCCTGCTGGTCGGGTCGCGCACGCCGACCATTACGCCGTCGATGATGCGTTCGGCGCTGAAGATGCTGAAGCAGTCGGATGCGATTTTCGGGCCGACCCCCGAGGGCCGCTATTACACGATCGGCATGGCCGGCTCGTACCAGATCGAGCTGTCGACCTTCGACTGGAAGTCACCGTCGATCTACGCCGATGTCGCTACGGCTTTTACCGAGCGCGACCTGCGCTGGTCGGAACTGCCGATCTGGTACGCCGTCGATTCCTCGGAAGAGCTCGAGATCATGGCGCGCGATATCAACCAGTACCGCTTCGAGGGCGATGAACAAACCGCCCGTGAAACCGAACTTGTCATGGAGCGCATTCTCGCGAAACTGTAATATGGAACGACGCCTGCAGCATCTCAACTGGCTGACCGTCCGCGACCTGGTCCCCGAAGAAATAGACACGGTGATCCTGCCGGTCGGCACGGTCGAGGCGCACGGATCGGCCTGTCTCGGCACCGACAATTTCATCCCCGAAGCGATCGCCAACGATATCGCTGAACGGATCAACGCGCTGGTCGCGCCGATCGTCAACTACGGCATCACCAAGTCACTGATCCGCTACAACGGCGGCTCGACGATCCAGCCGGACAATTTCCAGCGATACATCCGGGACATCCTCGACTCGATGGTCGACACCGGCTTTCACAATATCATTCTCATGAACGGCCACGGCGGCAACAACTCCTCGCTGAAGCCGGTTGCGTTCGAGTTCCACCGTGAGCGCCAGGCGAACATTGCCGTCATTCACTGGTGGGAGTTGTGCGGGCGGATGACCGAGGAGTTTTTTGGTCATGCCGGTGGACACGCCGGTACCGATGAGACCGCGATGGTGATGGCGGTTGACCCCTCGCTGGCCGACCAGTCGCGTTTTTCGAAGGACCTCGCGTACAGTTTCAAGCCGGGCGCCGATGTCTACCCGGTGCCGGGGACGATCCTGCTTTACAAAGAAGATGAGGGATATCCGGAGTTCGATGTGGAGCAGGCGAAAGAGTACCGGAAGAATGTATCTGCGACGGTCGGCGACTTTGTCGAATCCGTCCTCGAACGCTGGCGCAAGTTCGGCCTGTAGGCGCCGAACCGTCCCGGCCATCGTATTCTCTTGACAGGTTCTGAATATCTACTATACTGTAGACGTTCACGCATGCTCAAGGCACGCGGGGGAGATTGACCGTTACCCAGCCCGATTGTCAGCCAATCTCTCGAAAGACTCCACTTATTGTCTTACAGGAGCGCATAGCGACCAACTTCTCACGTAGCGTCTGACAATCCGAAAGTCTATCGCCGGCCTGCCCTGAGGGGTGGCAGGGGACGATTGATAAGGAGTTGATTATGCCTCGATTTCCTCGAACAGCCCTATTCTGCGCGCTGATCCTCGCAGTGCCGCTACTGTTGCTCACGCTGATTCACTGTTC
>WJMS01000093.1 GCA_014727815.1 candidate division GN15 bacterium | reverse complement strand
TCATGTCGTAACGTAGTACGTGATGCAATTGCCAGAAACGTGGAGAATTCGGTAAAGCCGGAAGTAGTCCCGGTAGCAATATAGCGCCGCAGGCCCATGTTCCACAACCTTTTCTTGAATCGCAGGAAATTGTTATCTACCGGTGCGTCAACGTCATAGACATTTTTTGTCAGGCGCACTCGACCTATCTTGTGCGCTTTCTGCACAGCCTTGAGTGTCAGAAACAGTCCCGGGTGGGTGTGGGCGTGAAAGTGTGAGTCGAGATGGCTGATATTGATGCAGGCTGACCGTACTTTTTCAATCTGCGCCGACCACTCTTTGCGAATAGCACGTTTCACACGCGAATTCAGTTTGATGTCGAATAGTCGTGCGGCAAAGTGACGATCGGAATCCAGCAGCGGCGCCAGATCAGGATTGCTTGTCAGCGGTTTGTATTCCATCACGTTCAAGTGTACCCCGAATGAGCAGGCGGGGAAGTCTTTCGCGCGAGTGACTGCGTCGTCGAACGCGGGGCCGTTGGCGAGAATCGTCGCCGAGGTGACTTGTCCGCGCGCCATCAGGTCAAAGATCGCGTTGTTGATTGTCATACCGGCGCCGAGATCATCGGCATTGATAATCAGCTTAATCGGTTTCATCTCAGATACGCGAAAGTCGGGGCGACAGGTGCTCTCTAGTTTGTATCGGCATCACCGCCGATATCGACAGACATCGCTGCCCGAACGGATTTCTCATCCAGGCTACGCAGTCACGCCACGTGACGCCACAAAAACCGGCGGAGGGTGACCCATCGTTGACGGCCGCCCTGGAAATGCGTATACAAGGCCATGCTCTCGCGGATTCAACTGCTGCTTTGCGTCATTTTCTGGGGCTGGACCTTTGTTGCCACAAAGGTCGTGCTCGAGCATGTCACGCCGGTCGAGCTGCTCGGCCTTCGTTTCATCTTAGGTCTGCCGGTGCTTTACGCTGTGATCCGGATCAAGCGGCTGAAGTTCGATTTTACCCGCAAGAACTGGATTGGTGTGGCGATCGGTTCCGCCATCATTACGATCCATTTCCTGGTGCAGGTGACCGGTCTGAAATATACCTCGGCGACCAACACCGGCTGGATCATCTCGGTGACGCCGCTGGTGATGGCGGTGCTGTCGTACTTCATCTTGAAAGAGCAAATCGGCGCTCGGCAGATTCTGGGGATTGTCTTTGCGACGGTCGGTATCCTGCTGCTGGTGTCGCGCGGTGATTTGACGAGTCTCGACTGGCTGAGCAGTATCGGCGACTGGCTGGTTTTGATTTCGGCGCACACGTGGGCGCTGTACACGATCGCGACGCGGGATCTGTCGCGGGCCCGCAATCCGCTGGCGGTGACATTCGGGGTCCTGACGCCGTCGGGGATTCTCGTGCTGGCGTACATGGCGTTTACCTCGGATTGGGGCAGCTTCCTCGAGATGCCGCTCGAGGCCAACCTGGCGCTGCTGTTTCTCGGGGTGCTGGGGCTGGCCGTGGCCCACTGGTTCTGGCAGGAGGGGGTGGCGGATATCGGCGCATCGCGAGCGGGGATCTTTCTCTATCTCGAGCCGGTGGCGACGACGGCGCTGGCGGTGCCGTATCTCGATGAGCGTTTCGGCTGGGCGACCGCGGTGGGCGGGCTGATGGTGCTAGGCGGCGTCTACTGGGGCTCGCGCCGGCGGAAGGCGCGGACGTTTCCGCAGTAGCTATGTCTATTGACGTTGAGTACCAATCCCGGTTTGTCATGACTTGGTCGCCCAATGTGAAGGTGACCTGACGAATCGTTGGGGCAAAATTAAGGCCATCCGGCGGGTTCAACGGATGGCCCTGAACGGTGTTGGGTACACACGGGGGGATGAGGTCTACCCGGCAGACCCCGCTCGGTGTCCGTCCGAGGTGGGACCTGCTTTCTTTGACGGATCTTTTGGCGCCGAATCCATCCGGCGCACAGATATGACGCACGGCGCCGAGCCGCGTGCAAGAAAATCGGCAGTGAATCGGGGGAAACGTAGGATTTTCGGAGGAGCCAAACAGGCAGTCGGGTGGCGGCTATTCCATCCCGCGAAGGGCGCGCAGGATTTCGCCGGGTGACTCGGCTTCAAGCAATTCCCGGCGGAAGGTCTCGTACTGGAGGATTTCGGCGAGTGACTTGAAGGCCTTCAGATACAGGTTGTCATCGTAGGGCGGGGCAGCCATCACAAAAAACAGCCGCACCGGCTCGTCGTCGGGCGCCTGGAAGTCATAGCCGAGACTGGAGCGGGCAAACGCCATCATGAACTCCTTGGCCTGCAGCGAGCGGATGTGCGGCACGGCCACACCGTGGCCGATGGCGGTCGAGGCTTTGCGTTCCCGGTTGACGAAATCGATCAGCAGTTTCGATTCATTGCCGACGCGGTTACCCTCGGCAAGGAACGTCACCAGCTCCTTGAGCACCTCTTCCTTGGCGTTTTGCTGCCATTTTTCGATCGAGGCGCCTTCCTCGGGCGGGGCGATCCGGGTGTCCATTTCGAGCTTGACCAGCTCTTCTGTGAGATACCGTGACAGGTTCATACATTTCTTTATATCGACAGTTTTGTCGCCGACACACACTCTCCGGTCCGCTTTTGGCGGACACCAAGAATACGCCCGAATTGCCGAAAATGTCAAGTGCGGTCGAGGGCCATATGCGGCCGGATTTGACGGCTGTGGGCCGATTCCGGCAGGCGGGTTGCGAGGGCGCAGGTGGCGCTTGACTTTGGGGGGGCTTTGGCATAATATTCGGGCCACCATGAGTCCGTCCCCACAAGTCTCAATCGACGGCTGTATTCTGCCGATAATTTAATGAACAGCAAATAGTTAAAGAGGAGCCTGTGCCAGCCTTTTCGCAACTGAAACGAACCCACACCTGTGGCGAACTTCGCCCGGAGCAGATTGATCAGTCGGTCCGTCTCAACGGCTGGATCGCCGGCTACCGCAACCTTGGCGGCCTGATGTTTTTCGACCTGCGCGACCGCTATGGTATCACCCAGGTGGTGATCAACCCGGAATCATTCGATCCCGAGATGCTTAAAGCGGCGGAGCGCACCCGAACCGAGTTTGTCGCAGCGGTTACCGGGACGGTCCGGCAGCGGCCGGAAGGCACGGCCAACCCGAAACTACCGACCGGGGAGATCGAGGTCATCGCCGACGGGTTCCATATCCTGTCCGAGTCGAAGACACCGCCGTTTGAGATAGAAGAAGAGAGCAAGGTCAATGAGTCGCTGCGGCTGGAGTATCGCTATCTCGATTTGCGGCGCGGGCCGTTGCAGCGGGCGATTGCCTTGCGTCACCGGGCCACGATCGCGGTGCGCAACTATTTCGATCGGCAGGGCTTCTACGAAATCGAGACGCCGCTGCTGATGCGTTCCACCCCTGAGGGCGCCCGCGACTATGTCGTCCCCTCGCGCGTGTCGCGCGGCAAGTTCTACGCGCTGCCGCAGTCGCCGCAGTTGCTCAAGCAGATCCTGATGATTTCCGGGTTCGACAAGTATTTCCAGATTGCCCGGTGTCTGCGCGATGAAGACCTGCGCGCCGACCGCCAGCCGGAGCACACCCAGATCGACATGGAGATGTCGTTTGTGACGCCCGACGATGTCTTTGCCGTGATCGAAGGCATGCAGCGTGATTTGTTCAAGAAGGTGCTCGATATCGATATCGAGACACCCTTTCCGCGGTTTACCTTCGACGAAGTCATGAACCGCTGGGGGATCGACAAACCGGACCTTCGCTTCGGCATGGAGATAATCGACTTCTCGGAAACGGTCGCCAACTGCGACTTCAAGGTTTTCGCCGACAATGTCGCCTCCGGTGGTGTGGTCAAAGGGCTGATGCTCAAGGGCGGCGGCAGCTATTCGCGCAAGCAGGTCGATGAACTGACCGAGCTGGCCAGGACGCACGGCGCGGGTGGCCTTGCGTATATACTGCGTACCGGGGACCAGGACAAATCTCCGATCCTGAAGTTCATCGGTGAAGAAACCAAGGACCGGATCTGTCAGAAAGCGGGAGCAGAGCCGGGCGATGCAGTGTTTATTGTATCAGACAAGAGACTGAAGACCGAGTCGATCCTCGGGCAGTTGCGGCTGCATCTCGGCAAAGCCCACGACCTGATCGACCGTTCGCACTTTCGCTTCTTGTGGGTGACCGATTTCCCGCTGCTCGAGTATGACGAAGAGGCCGGTCGCTGGGATGCCATGCACAACATCGTCTCGCACCCGCACGAGTCCGACCTTCCGTTGATCGAGGAAGGGTTTGCCAGCGAATTGCCGCCAACCGATCTCAACCACCCCTGGCATCGAGCCAGGGCATCGCAGTACGATCTGGTCGTGAACGGGTGGGAGGTTGCCTCGGGCGGCCAGCGGATCAACCGGAGTGATCTGCAGAAGAAGATCCTGAAGATCCTGGGTATCGATGAGGCCCGGGCCAACCGGATGTTCGGTTTTCTGCTTCGCGCGCTCGAATACGGCGCGCCGCCGCATGCCGGGATCGCTCTGGGGCTGGACCGGTTGGTCACGCTGATGGCGGGGCTGTCATCGATCCGCGATGTGATCGCATTCCCGAAGACGGCCAACGCGGCCTCGCCGATGGATGGGTCGCCGTCGGAGATCGATCGCGAGCAGCTGGCCGAACTCGGTCTCGAAATCGTTGCCGAGGAGCCCGAACGATAGTATATGCACACCGAATTCGACGAACATAAGACGGGGACATTTACGCCGGGTGATATCGATCAGCGGCTGCTGTTCGGTCAGAACGATGCGTTTTTGCGGATGATCGAGACCCGTTTCGTCAGCCGCATCGTGGCGCGTGGCGACAAAATCCTGGTCGAGGGGCCGCCGGCGGAGGTCGAACAGATTCTTCGACTGCTGGCCGATTTGACCACCCGTATCAAGCAGGGCGAGGTCATTACCGAGCAGTATCTCAACTACGCCATCAACATGATCCGGCAGAACGGTCAGGGACCGGCGGCCTCGATCTCGACCGAGGCGCTGTTGACCAGCGCGCTGAAGAAGGCGATCAAGCCGAAGACGGTCGGGCAGACGCGTTATGTCGAGGCGGTCGACCAGAACGACCTGGTTTTTGCGATCGGTCCGGCCGGGACCGGGAAGACATACCTGGCGGTGGCGATGGCGGTGGCTGAGTTGAAATCGAAACGGGTCAATCGGATTGTCTTCACTCGTCCGGCGGTTGAGGCGGGTGAGTCACTCGGCTTTTTGCCCGGCGATGTGCGCGCCAAGGTCGACCCGTATCTTCGGCCGGTCTACGATGCACTCTACGACATGATGCAGCCGGACAAGATATCGAAGTTACTGGAGATGGGCGTGATTGAGATCGCCCCGCTGGCGTTCATGCGCGGCCGCACGCTCAACGAGGCGTTTGTGGTGCTCGATGAAGCGCAGAACACGACCACCGCGCAGATGAAGATGTTCCTGACCCGCATTGGCGAGAAATCGAAGGCGGTGATCACCGGTGATGTGACCCAGATCGACCTTCCCGACAAGCGGGTGTCGGGACTGTTGACGGTGCAAAAAGTGCTGAAGAATATCAAGGGCATTGAGTTTATAAGCCTGACGGACAAGGACGTTATCCGTCACCGGCTCGTACAGCAGATAATCAACGCGTACGAGCGATACGAAAGTTCACGGCGAAAGGACTAAGTCCCCCGGCGGGACGCCGTCATGGCCAAGCTGATACGTATACTGGTTCGCCGCATCCAGCGGCTGCTCAAGGTCCAGTCAGAAAGCCGGCAGCCCCAGAAGCCGACGACGCAGACGCGCACGATCAAGGTGCTGCTGCTGCTGTTGTTTGCGATTCTGCTGGTGGTGATGTACCCGGGGGAGGATCTCTTTGATCCGTTCGACATTCCCCGTCGCGGCGAGATTTCGCTCCAGGATATCCTGGCGCCGTTCGAGATCACGATATTCAAGAGCGAACAGGACCTCTCCGAGGATCGGGCCCGGGAACGGCAGTCGGTACCGTATGTCCTCAACGCCGACACGTCGGTTGTGGCCGAGGCCACCCAGCGCCTGGAGGCGTTTCTCACCCTGGCAGATTCGATCCGGGCCGAGCTGCCGGTTGATATGTCGCCATCACAGGCGCCGGTAGAGTTGATCAGTGACCGCTTCCCGTTGATGAGCCAGTCGGCTATCGAGAAGTCACTGCGGCAGCCGATCGATCTCGACAGGGTCGAGGAACAGCTGCGACAGATCTACACCAACGAGATCTACCGGCTCGGGGTGTTGCCCAACGGCGCGACCCTGCCCGAGGGCGGCAGTCGCTCGGTGGTCATTCGCAAGGGAGAGCAGGAGCTTTCGTTCCAGCGCGACCAGTTGTACGATCGCGCGACCGCCAATCTTCGGCTGCTGACGGCGCTGAATCGCCTGGCCGACCGGGACACAATCGATGTCGACTACTACTACAATGTCGGCAAGAACTTCATCCGGCCCAACCTGGCGATCGATCGTGAAGAGTACAATGCCCGGGTCGACAAGGCGCTCGAATCGATCTCACCGGTGAAGAAGATTGTCGAGGAAGGCGATATTATTGTCCGCGCCGGCCAGCGTGTGACCACCGATCAGGAGGAGGTCCTGGTCGAGATGGCACGGATCCAGCGCCAGCAGGCCGCCGAGGAGGGCTGGTTCATGGCGGCGCTGCCGTTTATCGGACGGATCTTCCTGTCACTGGCGGCGTTCATGGCGCTCTACCTGTTCCTGTACAACTTCCGCCGCACGGTCTACAATTCGAATCCGAAAATCCTGGCCATGTTCTTGGTGTTCGTGCTCCAGTTCGGACTGATCTATCTGGTCGGCGGCATGGCCGAGCGGATTGGGATATCCTCGATTTATATCTACCCGGTCGCGGTGCTGCCGGTGATGATCACGGTTCTGTTCGACCCGGAGATCGGTATCCTGTCTACCATCATCCTGGCGTTGCTATTGGGGGTGATGCACCGTTTCAGTTTCACGATATCGCTGATGACGGTGGTGGTTGGTCTGGTTGCGTGTTTCAGCGCCGGCAGGGTGTACAAGCGATCCGATTTCTATCGGATCATGCTGGCGGTGATATTATCCTACGTGTTACTCATTCTGGTGGTGGAGACGCTCAAGCTCACGCCCAACCCGGAAATCATGCCGGAGCTGGCGCTGGGCGCGTTGAACGGCATTATCACGATCGTTCTGGCGATCTTCTTCCTGCCGATTTTCGAGTCGCTGTTCGGTTTTACGACCGACCTGACGTTGTTGGAGTTATCGGATTTGAACCATCCACTGTTGAAACGGCTGGCGCTCGAGGCGCCGGGGACGTATCACCACTCCATTGTGGTCGGCAACTTGTGTGAGTCGGCCGCGAAGGCGATCACCGCGAACCATCTGCTGGCGCGGGTGGGAGCGTATTATCACGATATTGGCAAGATGGAAATCCCTGAGTATTTTGTCGAAAACCAGTTGAGTGTGAAATCGCGGCATGAGGTGCTGACGCCATCGATGTCATCGCTGATTCTCTCCGCGCATGTCAAGAAGGGCCGCTGGCTCGGCGAAGAGGCCGGCCTGCCCAACGAGGTGCTGAATTTTATCGAAGAGCACCACGGCACGATGGTGATGAGTTATTTCTACGACAAGGCGCTGAAGCAGGGGGCCGACCCGGCAGATATCGACAAGTATCGCTATCCGGGCCCGAAACCGCAGACGCGCGAGACGGGTATTTCGATGCTTGCCGATGCGGTCGAGGCGGCCAGCCGTACGCTGGATGAACCGAAGCCGGCGCGGATCAACAACCTCATCCAGCGCATTATCAACGACCGCTTCCAGTCGGGGCAGCTCGATGAGTGTCCGCTGACCCTTCGTGACCTGGCGCGCATCAAGGAGGCGTTCGCGAAAGTCGTGATGGCGGCCTTCCACCAGCGGATAGTCTATCCGAGCAAGGATGAAAAGTAGGGTGCGACTGCTCATTCATAAAGATGCCACGGCGCGATTGCCGCGCATTAGGCTGATCCGGCTGTTCGAGTCGGTCGTCAAAGAGGAGGCGGAGCCGGACGCAGCGGCCGATGTCAACTTGATCTTCACCGACGACCGTCGGCTGCACGAATTGAATCGGGATTTTCGTCGGAAGGATCGGCCGACCGATGTGCTGTCGTTCAATGTTGACCCGATGGGGGAGCGCGGCGGGACGTTCGGTGAAATCTATATCTCGGTCGAAACCGCCGACCGCCAGGCCGAACAGTACCGGGCGCCGCGCAGTGAAGAGTATCTCCGGTTGACCTGTCACGGCCTGTTGCACTTGTTTGGTTATGACCATGTCGAACCGGAGCAGGAACGGCAGATGAAAGCCCGGGAGGAGCATTTCCTCTCGCGACTACGGGGTCAGTAAGTGATGTTTGAGACGATAGCCTTTTTCTTGATCGCGGCCAGTTTCACCGCCGGGTATCTCGTGTCAGTCTATTCGCTGGCGGTGTATGTGGATCCCGATGAGGCGTCGCGACTGCTCCCGGATATCTCCGATTGGCGTCGTCAATTCCTGCTCACGCTCTCCGAGAATCCGCGGGCCAGCCTGCAGGTCGCAACCGTCTTCAAGTCCTTCCAGTTGGTGCTGGTGTCGGTGCTCAGCGGTCTGTTGCTGCAGGAGTTCGCACTTCGCAGTGAGCTGACCGTCTACGTGATTTTCGCGGTCGGTTTCGCCATCGTGTGGCTGTTGCACATTCTGTTCGTCGAGTTCCTGCCGCGGCGGCACGCCCGGACCGCGGTCAATACGAGCATGCTCAAGCATCTGTGGCTCATTCGCCTGGTTCACTGGCTCTTTTTGCCGATCGTGGGCGGCTACCATCGTTTTCTCAAGCGCGCAGATGAAGAGCCGGTCAGCGAGGAGGAGAAGGAAGATATCATCGAGCGCGCCATCGAGACGCTCGCCGATCAGGCGGGGATCGATGAGCGGATTGTCGAGGCCGATGAGAAGCAGATGATCGGTCAGATCTTCCAGCTTGACCAGACGGTGGTCCGCGAGATCATGGTGCCGCGCATCAAGATCACCGGCATCGAGCGCAAGATGAGTTTCAAGGAGATCCAGAAGCTGGTGGTCGAGGACGGCCACTCCCGTTTCCCGGTGTTCGACGAGACGATCGACCGCGTGATCGGTATCCTGTATGTCAAGGATCTCTTCAACAACATGCCGGCGCCGGGGGAGGAGTTTGCGATCGCCCGGTATCTGCGCAAACCGTTCTTTGTCCCCGAATCGAAGGTGATCGGCGAGCTGCTTCGCGAGTTCAAGACCCGCAAGCTGCATATCGCGCTGGTTGTCGATGAGTACGGTGGCCTCGCCGGGCTGGTCACGCTCGAAGATATTCTCGAGGAAATCGTGGGTGACATCCAGGACGAGCATGATGCCGATGAGACGGCCCTGATGACGCGGACCGACGGCGGGTATCTGGTGGATGCCTCGATGCTGGTCAGTGATCTCCAGGATGTGCTGCGAACCGAGCACGAGCAGGACGGGGACTATGACACGATCGGCGGGCTGATGTACCACCTCTTTGGTGAAGTCCCCAAGAAGGGCCAGCGTACCCGCTGGCATGACCTGCATTTCGAAATCGTGACCGTTGAGGGTCATCGGATTCGCAAGGTCAAGGTACGGCATCGCAGCCACGGTAACGGCCGGGTCGAATCCGAGGCCGGCGTCGAGCAGTAACCGGACCGCCCGGGCGACATCCCCGAGGGCCGGCTCTTCACGATACTTCCCTGACATTTTAGCTCCCACGCGCGGCAGAAGCTTCCGTATAACCTGTTGTCATGTCGGAGCCCCTTATTTCTACCGTTGCCGTGGCGGGACAAGCCGGCTATGATCCGGACTTGATCGAACGCCGTCTCGAGGGCCTGTTTCAGGTTCTCGACCGTCCCCGAATACGGCCGGGCAGACCGCCGCTGGCCCTGGTCAAACCGGATCTGGAGGGCTTCACTTCGGCCGGCGGGCAGGGCACGCATCCGGAGATAACGGCCGCGGTGGCTCGACTGCTTCGGGCGCGTGGCTATCGGGTGGCGATCGGTGAGTCACTCGATCGCAATGGCGGTGGGCGTGGTGACTGGCGGCGACGGTGGGGGTATCAGTCGGTCATTGACCGCGATTCTCTCGAGGTATGCAATTTCAACGAGTCCCCGGGGGTGGCGGTTTCGGTCGGGCCTCATCGGTACTATCTCGCCGGTCCGGTCGGCGAGGCTGATTTGGTCGTGTCGTTGCCGAAACTCCGTTTCCATCCGCTCAACCATGTGGCCGGTGCGCTCAGTTCATTGATAGATTTCATTCCCACCTGTCACCGTCCGCTCGTTTACCGGCGGATCAGTTCGCCGCAGACGTATGGCGCTGTGCTGATCGACTTGCTGTATCTCATACAGCCCGACATTACGGTGCTCGATGCGGTCGGGCAGGTGCGTGATCGGGGTGGGGTCGATCGGTCGGTTGGGCCGATCAATCGGCTGATTGCCTCGACCGACCCGGTCGCGGTCGACGTCGTCGCCTCGCAGTTGACCGGCCTGGCGCCCGACCGCGTGGCCTCAACCCGATTAGCTGCCGACGCCGGTCTGGGCAATGCGTGGCTGGAGATTATTCGGCTGGTGGGGGAGAGCCGCTCGGCGCTACGTCGCAGCTACCAGCTGCACCGCCGCAACGGGGCCGGGCAGACGATTTCGAGCGGTACCGCGGCCGTCACCGAAGAGCCTGACTTGCGGCCGACAATTGACATTGGTCGCTGCACGGGGTGTCGGGATTGCGTGTCAGCCTGTCCCACACAGGCACTTACGGTTGGTGGTGACTGTCGGCCGGTGGTACATGCGGGTAAGTGTATTGGTTGTTTGTCCTGTCATGACTGCTGTCGGGCCGGTGCCGTGCGGGCAGTCGGGTCGACTTCGGCGCTCCCACAGGCCTGAAGGCGCAACATCTGCGCCATATAATATATTGCTTGACAAGGGGCTATCGATTTGGTAGACTGTGGGTGGCAAAGTATGCGCCGCCTGGGCGGTATTCCAATAGTTCAAACACGTTCGTATATACATAGCTTCTTTCAGTTCTTCAGGAGGCAAGGTTATGAGAGGTTCACGAGTTTCAGCACTGCTGTTGTTGCTTGCTTTCGTGGCCGCCTTTGTCATCTCGGCCCCGGGACTGGTGGCCGAACATGCCTGGGATGCTGACGCCACCGGTGGCAATACCGGGACGCACAGTGACGATGGGTCCGGACAGAATATCGGGGCAAATGATTCGACTATAATCGGTGGGACGAATCTGGCTACCGACACCGACGGCGAGTCAGGTGAGGGAGACCTGCTCGGGTCGATACTGGATCAGTTGTCATTCTGGTTGACGGTCGGCGGCATGTAGGATGTACGATGGTACGGGGCGCGTTACCCGGCAGGTAGTGACGGACATGTGATCACAAGTGGAGAGCAGCGGATGACAGAGGTTCGATAAGGTAGATTCACGAGTAGCACAAAAAGCCGAAGAAGAATCATGGACCGACCCTCACAAAAATTCGCATTTGATAACCGCCTTCTGGAAGTCGAAGAGTATTTTCGGCAGCGGAATATCGGCGCTGCCACTCGCCAGTTTGACGGTCTGGCCGAATCCGATTATGAAAACAGCCCGCACGAGCACGGGCTGTTTCTGCTCCTGGCCGCCGAGCGCGGTTTCGCCGAAGGCAACTACCGCCTGGCGATCGAAAGTGGCCTCAAGGCCACCCGAGTCCTTGCCGACTTTCCTCTCAATCGTCGCTACGGCCGGGTCCAACTCGTCCTCTCGAAAGCCTACTCCGGTATCGGTGATCTCAAGAATGCCGAGATCCGGGCGCACAACGCGCTGGCCTCGTATCGCCGTGCGGCAGACAGTATCGGGCAGGTCAACGGACTGAACGAGTTGGCTCGTATCGCCTTCATTCGTTCCGATTTCGATCTGGCCCTGGGCTATCTCGACGAGGCGGTGACGCTGGCCGGCGACGAGCCGCGCAAGCGGATTCAGTTGACCGGTAACGCCGGCACCATTCGCATGCTGGCCGGACAGTGGCAGCAGGCCGAGCAGGACCTGACCACGGCCCTGGAATTCAATACCCGTCATAATCTCGAAATCTCGCAGGCGGTCAACCTGCTGTCGCTCGGATACCTGCATATCCGCAAGCGCGAGTTTGTCTTTGCCGCCCGACAGCTGGAGCGGGCGCATGAGATTATCAGCCGTCACGATCTCAAGCGCGAGCGGGTCATTTATCTCGAGTATATGGGCGAGATGGCCTACGAGCGCGGGGATCTGTTCAAAGCCAAGGCGGTGCTCTCCGATGCCTACCAGGAAGGTCGGCTGCTCGCTCCGGATTCATCGCTGGTCTGCCAGGCGGCCCGTCGGCTGGCCGAGGTCGACCTCGGTCTGGACAATTACAATGAAGCAATGAAGTACGCGCAGAAGGCGCTGGAGCTGGCCCAGGCGCTCGGTGAAAAGACCGAGGTGGGGGCGGCGATGCGGACGATCGCCCGCGTCTTTGCAGCGCGCGATGAGACCGAGGATGCGCTCGGCTATATCCGCCAGGCGGTTGACACGCTGCGATTGGTTGGCGATCCGCTCGAGCTGGCCCGCACGATGCTCGTGCAGATAGATATCAAGTCGCGGGCGGGGCTCGACGATTTCGATCGTATGCGACAGACCCTCGATGAGGCTCTGCGCATTTTCAAACGTCTCGAACTCGACTACTGGGTTGCCGAAACCGATTACCGTTCCGGGATTATGGCGTGCCAGGCCGGCGACCTGTCGCGCGGTTTCAAGAAGCTCGCCCGGGCCGAACGGGCATTTACGGCGCTGGCGGAGAAGGGCCGGGTGCGTTCGGTCAATCAGTTTTTGCGTTCGCTGGCCGATCAGGCGGTGGCCCTGTCGATATCCGAGCAGAATGAATTTAAGGTGTTCGGCAATCTCGTCTCGATCGCCGAGATGAAGGAACTCAAGGCGGGGCGAATCGAAGAAACCCTGCGGGTCTTGATCAAGCGCACCGATGCCACCCGGGCGATCATTTACTCGCCCGATTTCCACGACAATCCTATCGTGACGTCCACGCCCATGTCGGAGATCCAGGCGCACAAATTTGCCGATGCGTTCGGGCAGTTGCTCGGCGAGGAGATCGCGCTCGACCGCCCGACGTTGCTGCTGGACTGCCGTCGCGATCCGTATATCAACGATCTGTTCGGAGACATCCCCGAGCCGGTGGCAAGTGTGATCGTGGTCCCGTTCAAGATGAGCGACAATTCGACCAGCTATCTGTATGTCGACCGGGCGGCCGACGACAACCTGATCAATCCGTTCTCGCAGGCACAGCTGAATTTTGCGGTCGGCTTTTCCGACCTGATCGCGTTCAAGGCGGCCGAACTGCAGAAGATGAAGCTGTTGGAAGACAACCGACGGCTCAAGGACCAGCTCAAGCAGGAAGCCGCGTTCCCGAATATCGTCACCCGGTCGTCGCGGATGCTCGAGATGCTGGCCCAGGTGCGCCAGGTGGTTGACTCGTCGATCTCGATTTCGATCGAGGGTGAGACCGGTTCCGGTAAGGACCTGCTGGCCCGGGCCATTCACTACAATTCGGTCCGCCGCGACAAGCGTTTTATTTCGGTCAATTGTGCTGCGCTGCCGGAGACGCTGTTGGAATCAGAACTGTTCGGCTACCGTCGGGGCGCCTTCACCGGCGCCGACCGCGACAAGCCGGGCCTGTTTGAGGAGGCCAACGGCGGCACGTTTTTCCTCGATGAGATCGCCGACATGCCGCTGGGTATCCAGGCCAAGATTCTGCGAGTGCTCGAGGAGCAGGAAATCGTCCGGTTGGGCGAGACCTCGCCGCGGAAGGTCGATGTCCGCATCATCTCCGCGACCAATAAGAACCTGCGTGATGAGATTGAGCGGCACACTTTCCGGCACGACCTGTATTACCGGCTTTCGGCGTTGACCTTCCGGCTGCCGCCGCTGCGCGAGCGCAAAGAGGACATTCCGCTGCTGGTCGAGCACTTCCTGCGTGACAGCGGCAAGACGGTCTCGGCGTCGGTCATGAAACACCTGGTCGCCTATGACTGGCCGGGCAATGTCCGCGAACTCGATAACGAGATCAAGAAGCTGATCCTGCTGGCCGGTGATGCCGACGAGATCACCACCGATATCCTCTCGGCCAAGATCCTCGCGGCCGGGGAAGGCGTGGCGATCGACCCCACCTCCGAGATTGTCCGGCCGCCGGATGACGTGGAGTTTACCGAGGAGTACTCACTTTACGACTACCTGGCCGAGCACGAGCGCCGCTTTATCATCCAGGCGCTGCGCGAGCAGAAGGGGGTCAAGAAACATGCGGCGGCGTTGCTGAAGATTCCGGAGTCGACGCTGCGCTTGAAGATCAAGCAGTACGATATCGACTTGAATCATCTCGATCCGATTCAGTAGTCGGGAAACCACGTTGAATGACGGTAAGCGCCTTGTCCTGCAGGGCGCTTTTTTGTATCCTGCGCCATGCTGTCCGTGCCTCTCTACGCACATTTTGCCGCCGATCCATTCTACAATATGGCGTGTGACGACTGGCTGTTGCAGCGGGTCGCTTCGCACCCGGGTGCGATTGTGCTCCGGTTGTACAGTTGGCAGGTGGGCACGATAACGTTCGGTTTTAATCAGCGGGCGGAGACGGCCTATGCCGCCGACCATCTCGACGGCACACCGGTTATCCGTCGGATCACCGGCGGGCGGGCGCTCTATCATGACCGCTCCGAGTTGACCTATGCGATTGCGCTGAACACGGAGAACCTGGCTGTGCCGGCGCTGGCCGGTTCGGTGAGCGCCACATCGCATGCCATCTCGGAGTGGCTGGCGGCGTTCGTGCGGGCGAGTGGCACGGACGTTTGCTTCGTCAAGCGCTCCTCGACCGAGAATGCCCGGCCCGGTTTCTTCCACAAGGCGCCGTGTTTTGCCTCCCAGGCACGGCACGAGTTGATGGCCGGGGCACGCAAGGTGGTTGCCTCGGCGCAGCGTCGAATCGGCGGCTGCTGGCTGCAGCACGGCTCGATCAAGCTGGCCGGGATTGCCGCGCACCCGGCGCTGGATGGTGTCCCGGTTGCCGAGCCCGATCGTCTGCCGCCGCTAACCGCTACGGCCCTTGCCGATTACCGTGATCTGCTGGCGACCCTCGCGGCCGAGCGATTCGGTCTGGAAGTAGTTGTCGAAGATCTGACTGAGGCTGATGACCGGGTGGTTCGCGCGGCGGCCGCGGCACTGGAAAAAAACCCCCTGGCGCGTCGTGATCCGATTAAACAAAGCCAACCGACGGGTAGTCTATAAAACGTCGGGCAAACCGTGAGTTAGCGGGAAAAAATCGCTTGACGAGAGCGCCGAAACAGGGCTATTTTTCGGGCCATTGTTGATCAGTACAACGTGGTAAACGACAATGAATGATAGGTTTGTG
>WJMS01000092.1 GCA_014727815.1 candidate division GN15 bacterium | reverse complement strand
CGCACTCAGGTTGCCGTTCATGGTCATCAGATCGGCAGAGATCGGATTCCACTTGGCAATCGGCGAGTTCGGGTACGGCACCGCGTCACCCACGATCACACGGATCAGGTAGACCAGGTCAGCAACGGTCAGGGTCAGACCGTCGGCGTTGACATCCGACGCAGCCGTGGCGGCTTCGATCGGGAAGTCGACGTCGAGATCGACAAAGGCCTGGTTACCAAAGATGAAGTAGTTAGTGAAGATAACTGCGTCAGCAATGGTATAGGCAAGACCGTCCTGGTTGATGTCGCCGCGATCATCGATATCGCCGGCGCAGATGATGTCAACACCACCGTTCCAGAAATCAAGCATGCGAACCGGCAGCGGTTTGCCGGGTTCGTTCTCCGCACACTCATCCGGTACACCGGCGCCACCCGGGAAGCCCGGAGCATCGATGATCTCGGTGTAAGAGTCCGGAATGTCGGCGAACACGTCACCGGCATCTCCGCCGACATAACGCCAGACGGAACGCTCGATGTACAGCAATTCACCGGACACATCGGACATGGTGTTGTCACCACACTGGTACCAGTAGAAGCTGACCGGGACGAACTGGCATTCCAGGTTCCCGTCGTTGGAGACCAGGAAGCGCAGGTTGGCCAGAACCGAGTCACTGGTGGCAACAAACGGATCACCGTTCGGAAGCGTACCGGCGCCGTTGGCGAAGCACGTCGGGTGACTCGGGCCATCATTGTACTCGGCAATACCGACCAGACGGACCATGCCGGTCGGGCAGCCAGTGCCGCAGTTGCCGAATGGACCGGTCCGGTAGGTGAAGTATTCCCAGCTGCACTCGGTCAGAATGCCGCCTTCTTCAGCGCCGAGGAAGGTCAGCGCGGAGGCATCGTACGACAGCAGCAGGTTGAAACCACCGATGTTGACGGAACCGTCAAAGTATACCGGAAGCTCCACTTCCTGGCCCTGCAGGACACCGTCGCCGGTCGGGCCGTGAAGCTTGTCGATAACCACCAGCGCCTTGTTGACCGTCACGGTGACACAGATCGTGTCGGCGTTGGACGGGCTGCAAGGATCGCAGGTGTTGGCGCCATCGGAGATCTCAAAGCAGATTTCGAAGTCGCCCACATAGGCGTCATCGAACTGCTCAGTCTGCCAGGTGAAGTTACCACTATTGTCAATCATCGGCGCATTGCCGGGATTCGGCGTGATACCGATAACGTCGAAGTCAAGAGTGTTCGGCCCCATGTCGGGATCGGTCGCGAAGACCTGGCCGGTGACTTCGTCACCCCAGACCCACTCGCCCTGATCCTGCAACGCAGAGTCAGCAACCGGGGGCTCGTTGGTAACACAAATGGTAAAGGTTCTGGATGCGGTCGCACCGCAGGCATCTTCTACCTGGATCTCAACTTCATGCTCACAAACCTGAGCGCCGGTCGGCGTCCAGGTGATCTCACCGGTGTTCGGGTTCACCGACAAACCGGTCGGGCCACTGACCTTGCTGTAGGTCAGGGACTCACAGCCGTTGGCGAGATCAGCATCATCACCGTCAGCCGTGTACGAGAAGAAATCACCCCAGGCAACATCGGCATCAGGAATCGCAGCCAGCGTCGGCACCGCGTTGACATAGGTCAACGTGCCGG
The DNA here is from genome assembly GCA_014727815.1 of candidate division GN15 bacterium. Classification (GTDB taxonomy): domain Bacteria; phylum Zixibacteria; class MSB-5A5; order GN15; family FEB-12; genus WJMS01. Next base: position 10,516 of record WJMS01000092.1, on the reverse strand, counting down.
CATTGACTGCCACCGGCAGGATATCAAACGTGTTCGCGTCGACGAACTGCGTCTGAATCGTTACCGGAAGAGGATAATCAAAGATGCCGCCGTCAAATGTCACTTCGCCCTCGCAGAGATCCTGGGTCGTGAACGTCACGTTCGCAACCACATGGGACCCGGCGGGCAAAACAACATCGGCCTGGTCAATGAGCAGAGCAGCAAGACGAATCGTATCCGGGGCCACGCCATCGGCCTGAGAAGCGTCGATAATCCGGGTGCCCAGTTCCGTGAAACCAGGATCCCAATCGACGTTGATGGCGTCGAGATACGCGCCGCCGGCCGTCGAGCTGATGACCATAATGATCTCAACCGCGGCCACGTCATTGGTGTTGTCCACCGTGACGTTCAGCGTGTAGTCGTTACAACGGGAAACGTTCTTTGACTCGAACGTCACCTCGTTGGCCAACGAATACGAGAACGCAAATGCCACTAAAAAGGAGATCAGCAGCAAAGAAGTTAACGTTCTTTTTTGCATCATTTAAGCTCCTTTTACCTCAGTCAAAAGAGTTGCGGTCCTCTTGTTCGGCGCTTGTGCCGAAAAGTTCGGACCGAAAAAGGTGGTAAATCCGCAATACTCCCACTCGACAGGAAAATCGGATCCTGTCAATCGCTTGCCCAACTCGTCACCGACAAACCACAGGTGATACCTCAGCCAAAGGAAGTGACAAGATGTTGTCTGTTGATAAATGGGGATTGCTGGATGGAACTTGCGAAACCCTCCGGACATACATCACCGGAGCGAGTTTCAAAGCTCGTTAATTAAACCAGCTAACTAGAGACTGAGAAGGCTAACAGCTTGTTTTGCAAACTGTTGAATAAGGTGCGTCAGAAACAAGAAAGAAGTCTTTTCACACAACTACTTTCCCTAGACGCCTGCATAATACGCCCAAAACCGTAATCTGTCAAGGAAAAATCTTCCACAATCCAGCGAACAGTCTCAAAACCACTGTCGCCCGCGACAGAATCTGTCAAGACCCCAAAGGCAGATTTCCCCAAAAAAACCGCCGAAAGAAGCCCCGTCAGAAATCATACGTCAGGTTCGCCGTCACGAGATACAGCCGGTTATCCTCCGAATCAACCTCATGCCACTCCCACTCAGCCGACACCAGGGCATCAAAGCCCAGTGCCCCCCAGATCGGGGCATCACCGATAAACACCAGCCGGTGATACCAGAAGTCCGACTGGAAGTCGTCGTCGAAACGGAGATTGCGGTAGCCTCCGGCCGCCTCCAGCGCCAGAAAGGCGCCGCTGAGTGATACCAGGTCGATATCGGCCCGAAGCCCGGTTTCGACATAATCCGCCGCCTGGATCAGCTCAGACTGCCCCTCCGCGAGAAACTCCAGCTCCGGTCCAAGCCAGACATACCAGTCACTCAGCTGGAATCCCGCCTGAAAGACCAACCGGGTCCGAACATAATCGGCATTGACCAGGTCACTGTCGGAAAACGAAGAGTATTCAAGATTGACATCCTGCCGCAGCCACCATCGCTTGCCGATCTCTAACTTATTGCGGCCCAGCAGCTCAAATCGGGTAAAGTCGTCCTCATCGAGGGGTTGCCGGTAGTCCTTGCGCTCCAGCCGAGCCAGGATATCCACATCGCCGACGCCGTAAAACGCCAGCAGGTTCGACTCCAGGCCGAAACTGACATAGTCGAGCTGCGATGAGTCCGGAACCTGTCTGGTCGAAAAGAAAAAATGCCCCGATAACGCCGAAAAGTTCTCAAAAGTATAGGAAAATCCGGCATTACCAACCACGCGATACTGGTTGAACGTCAACTCATCAGTCGAGTCGAACTGAACGAAGTTGGCTCTGAGTACCCAGTATTGGTCCAGATTATCATCCAGTGCCAAATCAAATCGGGCGCGAGTGGCGCCATACCAGTACTCATCGCCGGGGTCGTTAGCCTTGCGGTAGCGTTGTCGAAGCTCGACTTCGTGATTGAGCGTCAGGCGATGGTTACCCAGGCGTAAGCGGCTGTCGCCGTATAGCTTGAGGCGATAGAGCGACCGCGTCTGCTCATATTGAGCGCTCAGATCAAGCCGTCCCCGGTCAAGCGGAGCTATGCCCAGCCGCATAAATGCCCGGGCATCATCAATATAGCTGGTTTTCAGGGTGAGTTGGGCCTCGATCGAGTCCTGGCCGACCTCAATCAGCGAATCGAGGAAATACTCCTGGGAAATCAATTCGTAGCCGATCCCGCCCCGGATCGAAAGATCAGCCGCGGAAACAGTACCAACGGACAGGATACAGGATAGGAGGAGTATTGCCGCGGCACAATATCTCACCGGAACCTCGCGGTTGTCAGACGTCGATTTGGTTAGTTGGTTCGGCCCATCTGCTGTTTGGCCTGCTGCAGGGTCAGCCCGGCTGCCTGCAGGGCAGCGGCCGCAGCTTCTTCATTACCAGACTCAAAATGCTCCCGGGCGAGTCGGAGCTGCTCCCGGGTCTGCCGGAGCAGCCGCAAAGTCAGATCATCGGCGCCGGTCTCATCGGCCAACCGCTCGACTTCATCAACCAGACGTTCGTAGCGGGCCCGGAGCTGGTCTTCGCCGCGGCATTCCCGAGCCGCCCGCATCGCCATCTCGCGGGAGCGCTTGAGCGTCTCCAGGGCCTGCCCGGGGCGTCCCTCGGCCTGCAGATCTTCAGCCATCGTCAGCAGCTGCCTTGATTGCTCCATAAACCGCGTGGCTGGACCCGAATTGCACCCGGCCACCAGCTCCTCGGCATTGGCGATGAACTCCCGGACATGCTCCCGACGGAGCTCAAAATTGGCCTCATCCGCACCACCCAGCCGCGCCGCCAGCATTAGCTTGCGAGCCGCCTGCTCGACCTGATCGGCCAGCTTCAGCGCCGGCTTGTACTGCCTGGCTCGATAAAACTCCCAGGCCCGCTCGAGATTGTCCCGAATCGAATCATAGAGCCGACGGGCGTTCTCGTCGGCCGTGGGGCCGTAGAGTTCGCGCAGACGGTTGAGCAGTTCTTCGGCGCGCTCCAGCCGACGGACTACGGCGCCCTCGTATTGTTCGTTCTGCCGAGAGAGATTCAGGGCCACCTTGGCGCGCTCCCGGGCCTGACGGGTGAGAGTCCAGGCCACCAGAAAACGCTCGTCACGGAAGGCATCCCGCGCCGACTGCTGGAATTCCACCGCCCGCTCCAGGGCCAGTTCGGCCAGCGGGACGTTGGCCTGGCGGACATATTCGGCCACCCGCTCCAGGGTCTGATCGGTCCGCTCCAGTTCGCGGAGCAGACGGTCGCCCTGGTTGTTGGGGCCGGACTGGGCAAAGGCACTCCCGACTGCCGTCAGCAGGAGCGCAACTATCAGTGATTTCAAGAGCAACTTGTGCATATGGCTTACCTCGTTTGGCCCCAAAGAGGATCAAATCGTGTGCCGGGCCTGCTCGAACAAGCTAACCGCATGGCGCCCAACAACTCCCGTCATATGCGGCAGAGCCGAACGGCGGTGAACTGTACCGGCAGGTACATCAGCTGTCCCGACCGGCGCACATCCAACGTGCTCCCATGTATGCTCCGACGGTCTGGCACGTGCTCCGAAGCAGCGTCAATAAGCAATATCATGAGCTTTCATCCGGCTGTACAATCGCCGACGGGTGATTTTCAGCAGCCGGGCCGCCTCGGTCTTGTTGCCGCCGGCTTGCTCCAGTGCCGCCAGGATCATCTCTTTCTCCGTCTTCTCCAGCCCGCCGCCGGGCGCTACCCCCCCGGCGCTGATCGGCTCATCCTCAGGCTCCAGCGAAAACTCAGCAACCGTCAGCGGCTCCCCCCCGGCCAGAATCACCGCCCGCTCCAGCACATTGCGAAGCTCCCGGACATTGCCCGGCCAGTCGTAGCGCCGGAGCAGCTCTTTCACTTCGTTGTCCAGCCGGGCGTGAGCGAAGCCCTGGCGCTCCAGAAATGCCTCGGCCAGTTCGATGACATCATCGCCCCGCTCGGCCAGCTGTGGCAGGCGGATCGGGAAGACATTCAATCGGAAATACAAGTCCTCGCGAAACCGGCCGGCCGATATCTCCTCTTTCAGATGCCGGTTGGTGGCCGCAATCACGCGTACGTCGATATCGATCATATCCACCCCGCCGACCCGGACCAGTTTGCGCTCCTCGAGCACCCGGAGCAGCTTCGTCTGCATGGCCGGCGACATCTCCCCGATTTCATCGAGAAAAATCGAGCCGCCCTCGGCCAGCTCAAACCGTCCCAGCTTGCGCTCCACCGCCCCGGTGAAAGCGCCCTTTTCATGGCCGAACAGCTCCGACTCCAGCAGCGTCTCGGTCAGGGCGGCACAGTTGACCGCTATAAACGGACCGTCGGAGCGCGCCGACTGCTCATGGATCTTCCGTGCCACCAGCTCCTTGCCGGTACCCGACCGGCCGGTCAGCAGCACCGTCGCCTCGGTCGGCGCCACCTGATCGATCATGGTACGAACTTTCGCAATCGCCGGGGATGCGCCTACGATATCCGTCGGGCCGGCGCCGGAAAGTTCGGCCTTGTAGTGGCCGGAGAGCGCCTGGAGTTTCTGCTGCCTGACCAGCTTGCCGACCAGCAGGGAAAGCTCATCGAGCGAGAACGGCTTGAGCAGGTAGTCGGCCGCGCCTTTCTTCATGGCGGTCACCGCTGTCTCGACTGTCCCGTACGCGGTCATAATGATCACATCGCAGCCGCCCTTGGCCAGGGCGGCGTCGAGCACCTCGATCCCGGAAACCTCCGGCATCGACAGATCGGTCACGACAATATCAAACGAGTGCTTCTCGATCAGGTTGAGTGCCTCGGCCGGTTTGGTGGTCGTCTCCACCGCGTGCCCGTCGTCCTCGAGCGTACCGCAGACCAGCGAGGTCATCTTCGGTTCGTCATCAACAACTAAGATTCGTGCCATACTGATTATGTCGGTTGTTTGGGCAATCGGACAATCATGCGGCTGCCGCTGCCTTCGCTGCTGGTTATCTCCAGGCTGCCGCCCATGTCATCGACAATCCGTCGACTGACATACAAGCCAAGCCCGGAGCCGGTTTGTTTGGTCGTATAGAAGGGATCAAACGATTTCTTGCGCATTGCCGTCGTCATACCCGGCCCCCGGTCGACCACGGTCAGCTCTATCCGCCCGCCTCGCTCGCGCACCTCGATTCCCACCGCCACCGGCTTGCCGGCCGATTGGCACGCTTCAACCCCGTTGATCAGCAGATTCAAGAGCACCTGCCGAAGCGAGCGGGCGTAGCCGGTGAATGCCGGTGATGGCTCAGGGATTTCCCCCAGCCACTCGATCGATGTCTCGGCGTATTTCTCACTAAGGTGTTTGCGAAGCGAGCCCACCAGTTCGGCGGTGTCAATCGACACCGGGGCTTCCGAGGCGACAATCGAGCCCTTGGTCCCGGCAAACTCCAGGTAGCCGGAGACAATCTGGTTGAGCCGGTCGATCTCCTCGACAATATACTTCGATTCCTCCGCCTCGGTCTTGCGGGCCAGCCGTTCGGCCGAGCCGCGGATGATCATCATCGGGTTCTTCAACTCATGCGCCACCACCGACACCATACGGCCAAGGTACGTTTCGGTCTCGGCCAAAAACAGCTTCCGCTCGGCCTGGTTAATTCGCCGCTGCAGTCCCAGGAAGAGCAGACCGAGCACCACGCCACCGAGCAGCGACAGAGCCGAGGAATAGTAGAGGTTGGTGCGAAGTTCTGTAAGGGCGTCGAAGTAGTCGACACTCGCCTCGAGCCCGAGCACGCCGAGCACCACCCGGTCGGCATCGTACAGCGGGGCGAAGACCGACTTCAGCCGGACCGAGCCGGTCTGATAGGTGGCGGTGGCCACGGCGCCGGCGGCCTGACCGAACAGGATCGAATCGATATACGGGGCATTCAGCGCGGACAGGAAGTAGACGCTGTCCGGTTCCAGGGCCGTTGTGGCAAGATAGCGGTAGTTGTCATCGATAATGAACGCCTCAGCCAGCGAGTCGGCCCGGCGCACCGACTCAAGCAGGTCGATTGTCTCGAGATACGCTTCCGGATCGCCAAACAGCAGACCGCTGAGCGTCTCGGAGTCGAGCGAGGCGGCTGCGGTGGTGGCAAGCGCGTGCAGGCGACGATCGAGCTGGTCTTCCAGGAGTCGCTCGGTCCGCTGGTACGACAGCCACCAGGCCAGGTTGACCAGCACGATCAACACGGCCGTAAAAATCGCAATCGCAACAAAGCGTTTGGAACTGCCGGACATGCGGTTATTATGTTCGGCAGGATACGACTGCGCAACAAGAACCACGCGAGGTATCGGTGTGAGTCAGTTTGAGCCCGGACGCCAGGACTATATCGAAGCGGTACGGCAGTACCATGCCGCCACACCCATGCACACCCGACTGGGGATTGCAATCGAATCGATCGAGCCGGGTCGGGTTGTCGCAACCATGCCGTTCGATCGGACGATGGCCCAGCAGAACGGCTACGTCCATGCCGGCACGCTGGTGACCCTGGCCGATGCGGTCGCCGGCATGGCCGCCATGACACTGGCCGGCGCCGATCAGAACATCCTGTCCGTGAATATCACGGTCCAGCTGCTGCGATCGTCGGCGGCATCAAAACTCATAGCTTCGGGGCAGGTGATCAAAGCCGGGCGGCGGTTTTCATTTTGCGAGGCGACTGTCTGGGCGGCCGATGATCCCGAAGGCAAGCCACTGGTCAAAGCATCGATCACGATGGCTGTCGTGCCGCCGGATTCGTCTGGTCAAAAGAAAGGGTGAGACCGCGCAGGTCTCACCCGATATAGCAGCATCGCCGTTTCTTCCGGCTTACTTCAACAAGACCATCTTTCGGCTGTCATTGAATCCGTCGGTCGTCAGGCGGTACAGATAGACACCCGAGGCCACCGGACGTCCGTTGATGTCGGTGCCATCCCAGGTCACGACCTTGTGCCCGGCGCTAAGGTGCTGATCGACCAGCACCGCCACCCGCCGGCCCAGCGAATTGAAGACATCCACGCGCACGTGCCCGGCCTGCGGCAGCGCGAACTCGATCTCGGTCGAGGGGTTGAAGGGATTCGGGTAGTTTTGCGCCAGGACGAAATCCGACGGCAGTTCGCCGGCTCCCTCCTGGTCCGCGACCGACGTGGTCGACTCGATCTGCGCGTAGACCGTGTCGGCCAGATAGGTCAGCACCACGTCAGTGCCGACCGGCGGCTGGATACCGCCAAAGGTGCCGGTAACCGAACCGGCCGAGATCACCGCAAACCTGTCCCCAACCTGGGGCGTGTAGCCTGGCGCAATCGAGACAGTGATCTCTCCGTCGAGCGCGGCTGATCCCGCCACATCCAGCACGTCCGAGGCGCCATCACCCAGTTCAATCTCCAGGATGCCATCGACTGTCTGGCTGTAGCTGCCGCCGACCGTAAAAGTGGCCAGGTGGCCGGCGCTGTCACCCGGGGAGATCGTCCCGTCGTTGACGAGATCGAGCGCAACATCGCCCGACCCGGCCAGCGTACCGCCCTCTCCCAGAAAAACCGAGTCGACACTCAGCGAGGCGCCGGCATTCAGCGTGAGTCGTTCAACTGCCAGGCCGGTGCTGTCCTGCGCCCGAACGCCCTTCGGAGTGAACTGAAAGCGTGCAAGATACAGGACATCGCCGAGCACATTACCGAGCGGTCCGATCGACAGATTATTCGCCTGCACATAACCGTCACTGTCACATTGCAAAACACCGACACCATCAAAACCGACCACGATCGTATCCGCCACGAGCCGGGCGAAATTGCCTGAAACCAGCACTGAACCGGCGCTGCCGGAGTCGCTGCCGATAGCCAGTCGCTGCAGCGGTTCACTGCCGCCGGCCACCCGGGCGCCATCAAGCACGCTCAGGTCGCCGAGCCCGCCGACGGCGATATCGATTTCGAGTGCATCTATCTCCGAACCCTCGCCGGACACGACGATATCACCCGATGATCCGTCGATATAACCGGCTGCAATCCAGGTCGTGTCGATACCGCCGAGAAAGCCGCCGTTGACGACACTCACCCGGGCCGAATCGGAGAGACCGACGATCAGGCCGCCGCAGAGCAGTTCGCTTGCAGCATCTTCAATCGTCAGGACTGCCGAGGCGTCACTCAGGGTACTCATCGTAACCCACTCAGTGCTCACGGTCGCGCCGTGGCGAACCACGACATCGCCGGAGCCACCGATATCGTAGCCTATGTACAGCGAATCGGCCTGTATCAGCGTTTCCGATTCCGCAGTGACTTTGCCGCTGCCCTGGCTACCGACGATAAGCGAAGCTGTTGACAGCTGGGCTCCCTGGCCGGTCACCAGCAGTTCGCCGCGCTTGTCGGTGTCGAGTCCGAGAATCAACTGCTGTTGCACCTGCAGATAGGACTGGTCACCGATTCCGACAATATGCTCGGGCGGGCCGTTAACATACATGGCGCCGGTGACATCCATCAGGGCCGTATCATCGAGACTGAAACTGCTCAGGTTGCCGCCGATAATGTCGGCCACCCCGTTGACCGTGATGCGGCCGTTTTCGAAGGCGATCGCGACCTGCAGGGAATCATCGCTGCCTGATACGAGCTCCGGCCCGCATACAAACTCGTTGCCGAGAACAAGCGAATGACCGTTCAGGTCGAAGGTTACGTCACCGGCGGTGTGCTTCAGGCCGCCGACTGCGACTGATCTGTCCAGCGAGATGATAAACATACCGGGATAATCAACCAGCGCATAGGTGAGAAAATCCGGCAGTCGGTCATCTAACCAGGCGGTCTCGTCGGAAAAGACCCCATTGGCCGGCAACTCCCACTCACTGACATGCTCTCGGGTGTCGAAATCGGGGCAGGGACGCTTGATCAATCGCCAGCTCACACTCTGGCTGCCATCCCAGCCAACTCCGACAATGACGTTACCGTCGTAGGACATATCGACAATTGCGGGTTGTTGTTCTATTGAGCCGAAACTGCTGCCGTACGCAGCGGCCTCGTCGGTAACCGATCGCCAGCCGCCGCCCGCATCGTAAAGCAAGGAGCCAAACCAGACGACATTGGCGTCGCCGGTGATACCGATATACGGCGGATACTCGACGTTGACGTACGGACTTTCGAACGGATAGCCCAAATCGATTCGGCTGCCGCCGCTCCATTGCACCAGGTGCGGGATAGCCACGCCCGACGTGTTGCGCTCGGTGAAGAAGCCGATAATCGTTGCGCCGTCATCACTGACTCCGTGAGCATAGCTGTTGTGCTCTTCATCGGTGATATTGTCCAGCCCGGCCATCGAACCGTCCCATCGAAATGCCTCATAAACCGGGGACAAGCTGTTAAACTGGTTGTCGATCTGCCGGCCGCCGCTGCCGACGACAACACTGCCATCGCCCGACACGGCATTGACATACATGTCAAAAACGCCGCCGTACTGCAGGTCGGTACAGTCACCGTCGGGAAGAAAGCCCAGTGGTTCTATCGCGCTGTCGCCTATAACATACCGGTACCCGTGTGCAATCACGTCATCCGGATAGAGTGATCCCGGACAGGCCGGCAAGGTATCAAGGTACGTTCCCACGATCGTGCTGCCGTCACGTGAGATCCCCTGCACCGAGGAGGTCAGGCTGTGCCCATCGCCCACAATACCGACTTCTTCATAGGCCCACAGAGAGGTGTCGATTGGTATTGTCCACACGAATGGTGTCGACTCGACCACGCCGACTCCGGCCGGACGGTTGACCTGGCCGCAGACAAGGGAACCATCACCGGATATATCAACGGCATATCCCGAGGAGATCGAGTTGTCATTGATGAGATCGTAGAGCCCGATAAAACCGATATTGTCGCGCCAGATGAACGGCTGACTGCCCTGCGGACCGCCAAACGCCGTGCCGGCCATCGTGCTGCCGTCGGCCGACACCGCCACCACTTCGAACCGCTCATGTCCCTCCGGGGAGCCCGGCTCGGTGAAGACCGCCTGGGCGAGGCCATCACCGTGGAGAAACGCCAGGCAGACGAACGAATAAACGACAACCAGCATCCGGCCAATAGTGCTTTTCATGATCGAGTCTCCTTTGGGAACTAAGCGCGCTGTGCCGGATCGGTGCCCCGCCCGAACATCGCCCGTGCACTCTCAGAGTGAGATAATGGACAAGATAAGGCCATAATAGCGCCGCGTCAAGGGCGACGGGAGCGCCGGAATTGTCTGATAGGAAGAGAATGTCGGTAGGGGTTGGGCGACAGGGGGGAGCTGTCATGCAACCGGGGTCGCGTCCTTGCGACTCGAGACGCACCCGAATCGTCCCTGTTGTATCTCACCCGGTCACGTTCAGCCGCACGAAGCAGCCCCCCTCTTGACGTCTCAATATGGTCAGGTTGGGCCAGCTTTGTCAAGCGACTAATCAATAATATGTTACGGAATGCGAAATTTAACATTTTGCAATGCACTATCAGCACGAGGATTATTAGTGTTGAAGTTGTCGTACTACTCATCTTTTGCAGCGATTCGACTGGTGACGGT
>WJMS01000091.1 GCA_014727815.1 candidate division GN15 bacterium | reverse complement strand
AGTATCTCGATGGCCGCATCAGCGGCAGTGGCGATATCGCTTACTACGGTAACCCGCGGCGGACCAACAAGAGTGTCGCCGGCTCGGGCGATATCCGGGCTCGGTAGCCCGCACCGGCGTCTCTGAGCCCCCCCCAAAGGATGATTTGAGGGCCGCAATCCAACTAACAGCAGGTGGCCTTCCACCATAGACCGGCAGCGTTGCTGCCGGTTTTTTTGGGCCTGTTTGACGTATCAAACAGGCTCTTTCGATTGTTGAAAACACGCGTCTCAAAATGCGAGCTAACTGATTATTGTTCAACGTATTATATCCAATTTTGTACTTGCACTGGGAGGCCCGATTTGGTATGTTTGAGGTTTAGGAGGTGCTTCTGCAATGGACCGTCACAACGCCCATACGCGCAGCCGTTCCAAGCCGGTCACGATTGATTCCGTGGTCGGTTCCGTGGTTGCCTCGCTCGGGCTGAAAGGCTCATTTGAGGGCTGCAAGGTGGTGACTGCCTGGCCGGAGATTGTCGGGCCCGATGTCGCCGAACGGGCAGTGGCCGAACGGGTGGCTGACGGCATTCTGTATGTCCGTGTCGAAAAGGACGTCTGGCGACAGCAGCTGCAAATGCAGAAGGAAGCGATTCTGAAGATGATTCACCGTCTCCCCTACGGCCGGTCGATTACCGAGATCCGGCTCGTGGGAGGAAAGAAAGGATACCACAGCGATGGCCTCAGGAACGACTGACGTCAACACCAAGAAGAAATCGAAAAGCAAAAAGTCCGGTAACGGCGGCTACGAAGCGGAATCGATCCAGGTCCTCAAGGGACTCGAAGCGGTCCGTCGCCGGCCGGCTATGTATATAGGCGATATCTCTCAGCGCGGCCTGCACCACATGGTGTACGAGGTGGTCGACAATTCAGTCGACGAAGCCATGGCCGGCTACTGTGACCAGATCAACGTGGAGATTGGCACCGACGGCTCCATCACGGTGGTCGACAACGGCCGCGGTATTCCGGTCGAAAGGCACCCCGAGATGAACACCTCGGCACTGGAAGTGGTCATGACCACGCTGCACGCCGGCGGTAAGTTCACTCATGACTCGTACAAGGTTTCAGGTGGTTTGCACGGTGTTGGTGTTTCGGTGGTCAATGCCCTGTCGGCGTGGTGCTGGGTGGAGGTCTCCCGTGATGGTGACGTCTACCGCCAGGAGTACAAACGGGGCGTACCGAAAGGTAAAGTCAAGAAGACCGGTACGCGTAAGAAGCCCGGTACCAAAACGTGTTTCTTCCCTGACGACGAGATATTCAGTACGACGCAGTTTCGCTACTCGATCATCGCCTCGCGCCTGCGCGAGTTGGCATTCCTGAACGCCGGGCTGAAGATTACGTTGAAGGACAATCGCGATGGTCGCCACGCCGAGTTTCAGTACAAGGGCGGGCTGGCGTCATTTGTCGAGTATCTCAACGAGAACAAGAACTCGTTGTTCAGGAAACCGATCTACCTGACTCGTTCGCGCGAAGATGTTGAAGTCGAGATCGCGATTCAGTATAACGACGGATACACCGAGTCGCTGCATTCCTACGTCAACAACATCAATACGATCGAGGGCGGCACGCACGTGACCGGTTTTCGCACGGCCCTGACCCGTACGATCAACTCCTATGCGACCAAAAACAAACTGCTGAAGAAAGAGAACTTCACGTTTGTCGGCGATGATTCCCGCGAGGGTCTGACCGCCGTCATCTCGGTCAAGGTCCGCGACCCGCAGTTTGAGGGTCAGACCAAGACCAAGCTGGGTAACTCCGAGGTGCGTGGAATTGTCGAATCGATAACCAATGAGTTCCTCGGCGAGTATTTCGATGAGAACCCGCCGGTGGCGAGGAAGATTGTCGAGAAACTCGCCCAGGCCGCGACCGCCCGCGAGGCGGCGCGCAAGGCCAAAGAGCTGACCCGTCGCAAGACGGCGCTCGACAGCGCTTCCCTGCCGGGCAAGCTGGCCGACTGCTCCTCGCGCGATCCGGAACTGTGCGAATTGTATATCGTCGAGGGTGACTCGGCCGGCGGTTCCGCCAAGCAGGGCCGCGACCGTCGCTTCCAGGCGATCCTGCCGCTGAAAGGCAAGATCCTCAATGTCGAAAAGGCCCGGATCGACCGCATCCTCTCGAACACCGAGGTGACCGCCATGATCACGGCACTCGGCACCGGTATCAAGGATGATTTCAACGCCGAGAAGCTTCGTTATCACAAGATCGTGATCATGACCGACGCCGATATCGACGGTTCGCACATTCGTACGCTGGTGCTGACCTTCTTCTTCCGGCATATGCGGGAACTGGTCGACCGCGGCAATGTTTACATTGCCCAGCCGCCGTTGTACCGTATCCGTCACGGCAAGCAGGAGCATTTCGTCTATACCGAAGAAGAAAAGGATCGCCTGCTCAAGAAAATGCCGCAGTCGGGTGTGAGCATCCAGCGTTTTAAGGGTCTCGGTGAAATGAATCCGGAACAGCTGTGGCGCACGACCATGGATCCGGAGACACGCACCCTGCTGCAGGTGACCCTCGATGACGGCGCCGAGGCCGACCATCTCTTTGCCACACTCATGGGTACGGAAATCGCTCCGCGTCGCGAGTTCATTCAGCAAAACGCCAAGTACGTTCGCAATCTCGATATCTGATTTCGAACCAAACCGAACCGAACTCCTCCCTGTCGGGTTCTAGGACCAAACCGACAAGGAGGAGTTTTTTATGTCCGCCATATTCAATCGATTTCGACGTGCACGCATGCTTGCCTTAGTGCTGATTTCGAGTGTGGCCGTTGGCAGTGCGGCACTGGCCGCCGGATCATCGGAAAAGTCTTCCGAGGAGAAGGCTGACGAGCAGCGCCAGGATGCGCTGGAGCACTACAACGAGGGTGTGGAACACATGGAGCGCGCCCGCGAGATAGCGGCGCAGGATGACTCGGCGTTCGCCTACAACTATCGCGCAACAGTTGACGCCAAGGCCGAGAAGGAATATGAGAAAGCCGTTGAGCGTTTCCGCAAGGCGATCGACAAAGATCCTGAGATGATTGAAGCCCACAACAACCTGGGATATTCGCTGCGCAAGCTCGGCCGGCTGGAGGCATCGCTCGAGGCTTACAACCGTGCCCTGGAGATAGACTCGACCTTCGCTCAGGCGCGCGAGTATCGCGGCGAGACCTACCTGGCCATGGGTGAACTTGAAAAGGCACAGCGGGATCACCAGTATCTCAGGTCAATCGAGTCACCCTACGCCGATACCCTGCAGATGTCGATCGACCTGTATCAGTTGCAGGAGATTGACGCCAGGATGCGCTCCGGCGAGGGCGGCGACGCGCAGTAGGGATATGACGAAAATAGCGAGAGAGTGAAATCTACGATGGGGATGACTGTTCGCGGTCATCCTCTTTTTTGGCCTTTCGGTCGGCCACGGTCTCGGCTCGATCGGGCATATTTTTGATTTCTTCGGGCAGCTCGACTTTCGGCGTGCGGATGCCCAGCCAGCGCTGATACCACTTCCAGTTCTTTTTCTCGGCCTTCATGAACTTCTTGACGGCCTTTTCTTTTTTCAACACCACCGCATCTTCGGCCTCGATCTTCTGGATCATCAGCTCGATCGATTCGCGACGTTCCAGCGCGAGCCGAAGGGTGTCGTAGTCGCGCCAGTTGAAGACGGTCTGGATGATCGGCTCGAAGAAGACCATGGCCTGCGAGCCGATATAGTTGAGCGGCTTGATCGATTCAAGAAAGACAATCGCCGGCACGGTCATACCGCGCTTGACCACCTGGTGTGCGACCTTTTCGAGGATCTCTTCCTGTTCTTCCGGGAGCGGATCCTTCTCCGGGTCCGGAAGCTGCATCGACCGATTGAACAGGCTCACGGTGTTTCACCTTTCGGCGGTTCGGTGTCCTCTTCGCCGATATGTCGACGCACGAAACTCACCACCTCGTCGCGGTTGCCCTCGTACATGACATACATACCGCGGAAGTTCTCCAATCGCGACGGCTCGGCAAAGGGCGAGAGCAGCACGCCGTTTTTGTCCGGATAGAAGCTCCGAAAGAGCTTCCATTCTTTGGTCAGCGTCTGGGTCATGGTCTTGACCGTCACACCGCGGTCATCCATGCGGTATTTCGTCGGGAAATAGAACTTGGCCAGCGTGCCGAACAGGATAGCGAGCGCCAGGCCGGCAAACCAGCCGGACTCGGTGACCGCGTAGGTGATGATGCAACACGCGACAATAAACACCGTCACCGCCAGCGATACGAGCGGGCTGCGCTTTACCGGATGCGACACCCACTCCAGGCTCGGGCCGGTAGCGACCGGCTTGGGCGCCGGCTGTTCCGGCTGCGGAGCGGGTTGGTGGTTCAGCGGAAGTTCGGTCTGGGATGAATCCCGGCGGTCACGGTCGGTCATTTTCACCCTTCGGCGGAGTCAGGATCCTGCTGGCGATAGCGCTCCTTCTTGACGCGCTCCATCATCTCCAGCAGTTCATTCGGATCAAAGAGTTTCTTTTCGATCAACAGGCGCACCAGGGCTTCCTGGGCCAGGTTGTTCGAGAGCGCCAGCTCTTCGTACGTAACATCACGCTCCTCGCCGTTGATCACCATCTTGATTGCGACTTTATCATTGCTCATCGTCTCTCTCCCTTATTCACGCCAACGCTACAGGCCTCTGGTATATGATACGCATGATCCGACCGAATGATGCCGCCGTTCCCGGGACGGCCGCTTAGGGTTCCGTCACTGTTTCAGCGGCATTGCCGATAATCTCGTTGCCGAGCCCGATAAACCGGGCCACGCCCTGCTCGATCTGATACAGCGGCATGGCGGTGTTCTCGCGCGAATCACCAAATGTCACCGGCCCGGCGGCGCCATCATAACGCACGATCGATGCCATTTCATCAACCAGCTTCTCGAGCGT
>WJMS01000090.1 GCA_014727815.1 candidate division GN15 bacterium | reverse complement strand
TACAAGCTGCTTTCAAAGATCCGGGTTGAATTCTGGTCGTGGTGGTGATGGGAAAACTTTTCCGGGTGGCTGTCGTGCGGATCATTCGACGACACGCTATCCTGTTGTCGCACAGCGCATAGGCGCTTTGAGTCGGGTGTGGCCCAAGCGTGCGACATGGACCGACTCAGTCTCCGTTACATCTTTGCTGCTTGACAAAAAGCTGTTGTGCGGTATCTTGATATCACTATCCGTCATTCCGTGCGGCCCCTCACTGTCGCACCCCGCGGCATAGGATGCCGATAACCTATAACCTCAAGCAGGGGAGTCGTCCATGACTGATTACAAACTCAGTGTTGAAGTCCTGGAAGCTCGCATTGCGCCGGTGGGCTTCAGCCTGGGCGGTCAGTAAGCACTGACCACCACGGCGGTGGTGATGAACGTTTATCACCATCACTCTTTTGATCCGGCAGAAACGACCAACAATCCGGAACGTGAATTCTGATTCTCTCCAATACGGGTTAGAGTTTGCCGAGCGATTGTTGTTCGTTTTCGGTCGGTGAATGGCAATGCCCGAATTTCAGGACATTACCAGTGAGCACACTTCGTGTGCAGGGGCGGGAGGTCACTCCCGCCTTTTTGATGCTCTTCCCGAAATCCTCAAAGTAGAATTCACTCCGCGACGCGTCTGAGCGACGGGGCAGATAGCGATTACCGGAGATACTACACTTCAGGCCCGCCGCGCCATCTTCTGGCCCAGCTTCTTTATCATCTCGACGAGGTATACGATCAATCGTTGTTGCTGGAATCGTGCTTTGTCCTGAGGGGCATCGATCGTCTCGGCAATTGTCTTGACGGTCTGCAAGCCCTTCTTGAAATGGTCGTAGCAGACTTCGTAGTCACCGCGATCGAACGACAGCCGTCCGTGCAGCGTGTGCGCCATCGCAGATTCCGGCAGCAGTGCATTGCGCGACGCGTCGGACAGGGCGACTGTCAGGTACTTCGACGCCTCGACGCTATTGCCGTCATGCAGCAGGACTTCCGCCAGCGACAGCGCCATCCGCGCTCGTTCGATGTCGTCACCGGAAGGAATCACCGGATCCGCCGAAAGCAGCTCCTCGGCCACCTCTTGTGCCGCACGCATTGAACCGTCGTTGAGCAGTGCTTCCAGGCAGTTAAACCGGGCCAGACGCGCTTCGCGCCCAAGACGCAGTTCCGACGTGAGAGAGTCAGCTCGCGATTGATAGTCGGGATTGTGCCTGATGCGTGTCACCAAGAGCAACGCATCGAGCTGCTGATAGGGAAGCTCGGCTTCGACAGCTCGCCGCACCGCCGACTCGCCGAATGCGAGCGCTCCCTCGTGATCCCCGACAAGCAGATGAAGCGAACCCCGTTGCACCTCGATTTCCAGCGGCAGGGTAATGTCATCGACCTCGGATCCCGAGGACTCCGCCAGCCGGAAGTACTCGGCCGAGTCACGCACGCGACCCATCCGTTTGTAGACCGTGCCCATGCGAAGATAGAAACTGGCCAGGTGTGGTTTGTCGGATTGAGCCTCGGCCAGTTCCAGGCCTTCACGCAGGGCGGTGAGGGAGTCGCGGAGCTGACCTGCGCTCAACATGACGCTGGTCAGATTGTCGAGGTTGAACATGATCTCTTTCTTGTTGCCGATCCGTCGGTTGATTTCCAGCGACGTGCGCAGGTAGTCGACCGCCTGATGCAGCTGTCCCTGCAACTGGGTGGCGTAGCCGAGGTTGTTCAGGGCACGCGCCATGCCGGCCTGGTCACCGACGAGACGATGCCCCTCGACGGCATGCCGGAAGAGACGCTGGGCCCGGTCGAGACGACCCTGGATGGCATAGGAGGAAGCGAGATTGTTGAGGCTCGATGCTATATCTTCCGGAGCGTTGAGACGCCGTTGAATCCGAAGGGCCTTGAGGTAACACGCGCGACAGCGACTGCGCTCGCCGCGAAGCCAGTGCAGGTTGCCGATATTGTTGAGGGTATGCGAGATCTCCAGGTCATCGCCAAGCTCCTCGAAAATACTGAGCGCCTTCTCCAGCGCGGCCAGGCCTTCGGCGGTTTCCTGACGCATCTTGTACAGATCGCCGATATCTTTGTACGCCTCGGCAAGCAGCTTGTCGACCTCGCGTCCCTCGTACAACGCAATCAGCTTCTCGTAAGCGGCCATCGCCCGGTCGACCTCGCCGCGACGTTTCTCGATATCACCTCTGGTCATATGCAGTTGGCGAACGTCATACGGCTCTCCCAACATTTCGGCATAGTCAGTGACACCGTCGAGAATCAACGCGGCCCGACGGTATTCACCGTCTCTTTCGAGCGCCAGCGCCGCCTGATCGGCGCACTCGGCCGCGCGAGTGAGATCGCCGGCGCGCGTGTAGAGGCGGGCCGCCCGTTCGTAGTCACCATCTGAAGAGGCCCGGTCAGCCAGGCGCGGCGCCAGGCGTTTCACCGTTGCCTGACGGAGCATGCCGGCAAGAAGCAGGCAGATAGTCGGTTGCTCGGCGTGCTGCACACGCGGATCCGACACCACATCGGTAGCCGCCGCCTCCGCGACCAGCCGCCGTTTTTGTGACAGGTCAGCCGCACCGAATTCTCGGAGGGCTCGACGACGAAGACAGGCCGGCCAGTAAACGGTCTGGTCGAACGCGAATCGGCCGCCGTGGTAGCGAAGGTTGCCCCGGAGGTAATTGGCGGTCAGGATCAGCCGCGCTCTGTCGGGAGATCCCTCACTCAACAGCCGCAGGCGGGGCTCGCGTGAGTCACCCTCGCGCACGACCCGGGCGAGCGCGGTCGCCATGTCGGCATTGCGTGCTATGAGATGACCCGGGCGCAGGGCGCGCGGGAATGGATGGGTGGCGCCAAGTTCCGCCAGTCGTTCGCAAACCTGCCAGGCTGATTCGGGCCGGTCGCTGTCGTTGACGGCCAGCAACTGGTCGACGAGGGCGACCACGCCGCTGTTCAGGTCCGGCCGAATCGTCGAGAGCGGCGTGTAGTCACCCTCCTGAATCCGCCCGTTGACCTGCACCGGGTCGGCGCCGTCGTTGAGAAACGGATGTCTGCCCGACAGCAACTGGTAAGCGACCACGCCCAGGGCAAACAGTTCGGATTTCGCCGAGGTGTGTGATTTACTGATCGTTTCCGGCGCCATGTAGCCGACTGTGCCGAGGCCGAGCCGGGCCGATTCGGGTTCATCGTAGCGCCGGCCCAGGGAAAAATCCGATAGCTTGAGATAGAACAGTCCGCCCTTGACCTGCTGCTGCCAGTCGGAGGGGAGGAAGAAGTTCGATGGTTTTAAGTCACCGTGTACCAGGCCGGCGGCATGCAGAAACTCGAGATCGAGCGCGGCCGCCGAGATCAGGTTGAGAGCAGCCGTAGTTTCGGTCAATTGTCCGATGGAGTCGAGCGTTGGTCCGGAACACAATTCAAGCAGCAAGTAATCCGGTTTGGTTGCGGGTGGTGCGAGTATCCGAACGAGCCCGGGGAACCGGTAGCTGCCGATAAGGTCGTATTCGCGCGTGGCCAGGCCAGCGAAGTCGACTTCGTCGGTTTGCTTTGGCAGCGGGTACTTTACCGCGACTTCCTGCTGATGATACTGGGAGAACGCACGGGCGACGACCGCGGTCCCGCCCTGGCCGAGGGAATCGATATAGCGAAGGTCGGGACTGCCGAACGGTGCGTCCATAGTCCCGCCCTAGTCGTGTTTCGGCTGGAATCGCGGCAGCGTCAGGGTAAACGTCGTCCCTTCACCGAGCGCCGAATCGACCTGCAACTCGCCGCCATGACCCTCGACGATCTTCTTGCAGTTATAGAGGCCGAGACCGTGACCGCCCTTCTTGGTGGTGAAGTGCAGGGTGAAGATCTTGTCGGCGGTCTCCTTGTTCATGCCGATCCCGTTGTCGGTTATGGCGACCGTTACCTGCTCTTTGGATTGGTGGTACTTTGCCGTAATCCCGATCTCGCGCTTCATCTCTTTTTCGTCTTCGTTGGTGGTCCGCTGATCGATGGCATCGACGGCGTTGTTGAGCAGGTTCATCAGCACCTGCTGGATCTGGCCGACATCGATCTCGACATTGGGCAAATCGTCGGCGAGATCGAGCGTGAAATGAACCAGCTTGAAGCGGGGTTGAATTCGAAGCGAAAAGAGCAGATCGTCGATCAGGTGACGGATGTCGTAGCTGATGTACTCCGGCTCCGGCTTCGAGAAATCCATCAGGCTGTCGACGAAGCGCTTGATCTTGAAAACATTCTCGACAATCGACTTGCTGTTGAAGCCGGCTTTGTCGTAGCGTTCGTGCTGGAGGTTCAACCCGAGCAGCTCGGCATTGTTGGAGATGATCGAGAGATAATTGTTCAGCTCGTGGGCGACCGAGGCGGCCATCTCGCCGCGCGCGACCAGTTTTTCGGAGAGAATGACATACCGCTCCATCGTGACTTTTTCGGTAACATCTTCAATCGCCATCACGAGTCCATCACCGCCGCCGGGTACCTGCGGGATGGGCGACATTTTGATTGAGAGCACTTTTTCGATATAGCCGGTGTCATGATAGAAGCGGGCATCGGAGAATTCGTCGCCGGTAGCGAACACGGTATTGATCATACGGTGCCAGCGGCTCTTCTGGTTGCTCGGCAGGACATCGAGGAATACCGTCGACGCGGCGTCATCGCCAATCAGATTGAGGTCGCGGCGGTTGAGGTCGAATATCTCCAGCGCGGCCGGATTGATTGTCGCGATATGGCCCCCGGAATCGAGCACCACGATACCGATCGGAGAACTCTTGACCACCGAGTCCGAGTACTTCTTCAGATGCAGCAACGACTGGTAGATGCGGGCATTGTGCAGGGCGTTGGAGACCATCTGGGCGTACAATTCGAACAGGTACAGGTCCGACTTGAGAAACATCTTCGTTTCGCTCGAATTGTCGAGATAGATGACGCCGATCACCTGTGACTTGACTTTCAGCGGCACGCACATGATCGAGCGCAGGTGCAGCTCGAGCACCGACTTCTGCGCAGCGTAGCGCTCATCGGCCATCGCATCGGACGTATATATCGAGCGGCCGGTCTTGACTACTTCGGAAGCGACACTTGATGAAATGCGGTAGTCATCGCTGAGCATTTCATCACGGCTGAGATTGTACGCCGCGCGGGTCTGCAGCCGGTTCTCATCATCGAGCAGCATGATCAAGCCGCGTTCGGCCTTCATGAACTCGATTGCCTTGTGCATGACATTTTGCAGGACGTCATCGAGGACCAGCGATGAATTGATCGCCATCGACACTTCGAGCAGGGCGCGCAGATCGGTGGTGTGACCGGCTTCCTCCCGGTCATCGGTGTCGATACGGGGATTGGTCTCGGCAACCTGATCGAGGGTTGCCTCCAGGTCGGCGAACAGGTCAGCCGGCATAGGACCGCTGTCGTTTAACGAGCGTTCGTCATGCGAGTTATCATCGGGGCCCCCCGGGTTTGGTCGCTTATCCTCGTAGGTACGCTTCATTTCCCTCGGCCTCTGTGTATTCGATTGTCTTCCTTACAGATATCGGCCGATTTCGGGAGGTGTTTAACCGGTCGGGCAGATTAATTGCAGGGGAAATCCGGTTAGCGGGATTCCAGTTCATCGACTGAGAACGGTCGTGAGGAGAAACTCCGTTCTTCTCGGGCATATCCGGTCAACTCGAGGAATTCACGAAAGAGCGCTTTCAGTGGTGATTCGCCATCGGCCGTATCCGCGTTGGGTAGAAGTATCCCTAATCCGGCCAACGAGATAGCAGCTACGCTGAATTCCAGCACATAGCCCTGCCCGCGCTCGAGCGAATCGACCGGGATCAGGGGAAACTGCAGTGAATCGGCCAGGAAGCCGGCCAGACCGGCCAGCGAACCAAATGATCGCTCCTCGGCGCTGTCTGCGCTCAGGGTGGCGACAACATAGTGCTCGGTCAGGACCCGGTACGACAATCGCCACAACTCGGTCCGTTCGGCGATTCGGACCGAGCCAAAGAGTCGTCTCGGACGGTTCAGCCGGGCCCGGCAGTCAAAGGCCAGGTCGATACCGTCTTCCAGCCGCGCGATAGTGGCCGAGCCGAGCAGGCCGGACAAGTCAATCCAGCCGGTCAGGCTGTCGCCCCGGATGAAGATGTCGAAGGGGATCTCTCCCGAAGCCGGCCCGGTCGGCGGTTCGTCGGGCTGAGCCGCCAACAATCCCGGTAAAGTCGCCAGCAGTAGGGTCAATACCGCCGCCTTTGCCTGGCGGCTAGAATGTCTGCTCAAAGCGAGCATAGAACTGCAGATCGTTATCCTCGCCGCGGTCGAGTCGACGAGCGAGCGAGAGGCGGAAATCATCACCGACATAAAACGCCGCGCCGAGTGACTGCTTGACCTCGACGTCGCCATTCAGCGGCGAATCGTTGCTGATCTGGGCGACATCATAGAGTACGCTCAGGGCGAAATCGGTAGCGGGGAAACGGAAGCGGTATTCGAGATTACCCATCCAGAAGCGTTTGCCGATCATCTCCTTGTGTTTGTACCCGCGGAGGGTACCCAGGCCGCCGAGATAGAACCGCTTATGCATCGGCGTGTAACCGTCGCTGCCGCCAAACATAACGCTGGAAATCACCATAATCCGAGAGTGGATCAGCTGATAGCGCTGCGCGGTCAGCCGGTAGCGGCGATAGTCGAAGTCGGAGGAGAAGTGATCATCCGACCACTCCAACCGACCATCGAAATGCCACCCTGAGAATTCATACAGCTCGCGATTGTTGCGGCTGTCGTAGGTGGCCGAGAGCGAAACCATAGCGTTGGCGCTGGTGTCGATATCGCTGATGCCCTGCCGGCGAAACGGTTCCGGCGCCGTGTGGAAATTGCGGGGGAACTTCTTGTCACCGCCAAACAGAGACCACAGATCCCGCTCGGCATCGAACCACCGCGTTTCGTCGTAGCGATAGCCCGTCTCAACAGTCAGGTCGCCCAGTGGCTTGATCCGGAAATAGAGATAGCCGCCATCACGTTCGTAGTAGTCGCGAAAATCCTCGGTGAAGAGCATCGTGAAGGCGTTGTTTTCGTCGGTGCCGATCACCCAGTCATCCTCCGTGGCGAGCTCGTGATAGGCCATGCCGCCGATCGCCATCGGGATCTTGCGCCAGATTACCTGTTCGATGCCGCCCCGCAGGCGAGAGCGCTTGGATTCGAAGGCATAGCCGACCTGGAGTTCGACCGAGGGCAGCAGCGAATCGCGATCGGAGTATCGGAACGTTCCCAGCGGCGTGATACCGTCGACCCGGTTGTAGTACGCATCAATGGTCAGTTCGGTCTCCTCGACCTGACGGTAGAAGCGACGGCTCTTGCCGGCCTGGCGCTGGGTGCCGGTATAGACAATGCCATAGACGGAGGCGTCGCGGGCGATCTGCACCTTGCCGGTAATACTGACCACGTCACCGCGCGCCACCGCTTCGGGAGCGACATACACATTGCCGAACAGCGAGATGATGTCCTTATTGACCTCTCCGAAAACATCGATATCGCCGTTGATCGATATCACAAAGCCGCGGACGAAGGCGCCTTCCTCAATCCGCATGTCCTCGAACGGCTCGAGCATATTGCCGCGCCGGAGGCGGGCATAGTCCGGCCCGGTGGCGTCGGAGCGCAAGAACAGGATGGCCGTCTTGTTACCGTCTTCGCGCACGCGCGTGTCGACAATCTCGTCGTACGGCAACAGTTGGTCCTTGATTTCGAGACCATCGGGGGTGAAGCGGACATCGGAGGCCAGGCGCAGGTCAGCGCCTTCACGTCGCACCGACTCGATCGGCATTTCGTAGGACCGGAAGGTATCGTCGTACGGGGCGGTGATGACAATCACTTCATCATCGAAGGCAATCCAGAAATACTCGGTCTTGTTGGAACGCGGCTGGTATTCCTTGTAGTCGGACTCCTGGGCTGTCGCAACCCCTGTGGATACGATCAGGGCCAGCGCGGTCAGGATGGCAATAATGCTGTATCGTGAGCGAGTCATGCTACCTCCATTTTCGCGCTTACATAACAAAGCCCGTGCCGAGCGGTCAAGTATTGAATTTGCAATGCCTTAGCCGGATCGATCCGCTGCTGTTGTCGGTTGGTCACACACCGATGCACAATTACTGGTCACTCGGTCTTCAGCCCGAGTTCCTTTACTTTCTTGGACAGGTTCGCCCGATTGACTTCCAGCAGCCGGGCGGCCTCCGAGATATTACCGCCGGAACGCTGCAGAGCTTCCCGGATAATCGTTCGCTCGAATCGGGCCAGTTGCTCGGCGAGCGGTCCCGCTCCGGATTCGGCCGGCTCAGTTGGCTGCCCGGTTACCTGCGGGTCATTATTCAGTTGATCTACCGAGATACAATCCCCTCGATGCAGGATGCACAGCCGCTCGATCAGGTTCTTTAACTCGCGGACATTGCCGCCAAACGGCCGGGCGCTGATCCAGGCCAGGGTCTCGCCGGAAAGCGTAGTTTCGCCCGATGGATCGAATCGTCGCAGGAACTCGCCGATCAACAGCGGGATGTCATCACGACGGTCGGCCAGCGGTGGTACACTCAGGGCGAAGACGGAGACTCGGTAGTACAGGTCTTCGCGGAACTTGCCATCGGCAATCAGCTTCCCGAGATCGCGGTTGGTGGCGCAAATCACGCGCACATCGACCTGGCGTCGACCCTCGGCGCCGAGTGTTTCGACCTCGCCGGTTTCCAGCACGCGCAGAAGCTTTGCCTGACAGGTGAGGGGGAGATCACCGATTTCATCGAGGAAGATCGTACCGCCATCAGCCATCACAAACTTGCCGGGGTGGTCTTTGACGGCGCCGGTGAAAGCGCCCTTGACATGGCCGAACAACTCCGATTCAAACAGCGTCTCAGGAATTCCGGGACAGTTGACCTTTATGAACGGGCGATCGCGACGGTTGCTTTCGAGATAGAGCCGAGTGGCCACCAGTTCCTTGCCGGTGCCGTTGGGACCGGTGATGAGTACGGTTGTATCCGAGGGCGCCACGCGGCTGATTGTCTGCTTCAGGGTGCGCATCGCCGTTGATTCCCCGATCAGGGCCGAGCGCTGATCGAGATCTTCGACGGCAATCGCCCGCTGACGGTTGGCCTCAGCTACCAGCAGAGAATTCGACACCGAGGCCAGCAGCTTTTCCGGCTGGACCGGCTTTTCGAGGAAGTCAAGGGCGCCGAGCCGGACTGCCTCAAGGGCCATCGGTATGTCCGCCTGTCCCGAAATCATCAGTACTTCGGCGGAATGACGTTCGGCCTTCAGTTCGCGCAGCAAGTCAAGCCCGGAAACGCCGGGCAGTTGAATGTCGAGCAGGATCAGGTCGACCGGCGCCCGCGCAAGCATGGTCCGGGCATCCTCGGCACTTGCCGCACTGAGCGGTTCGTAACCATCATCGCGCAGCAGCGAGGAAAACGACAACGTGATATTTGGTTCGTCATCGACAATAAGCACACGTGCCGGCATGGCTACGGTCCCTTCGGCAGCGAAATGGTGACCGTCGTGCCCTCGTCGGATGTCGATTCGATATCCAGCCGACCATGCAGTTCACCGACCGACTTTTCAACGATGGCCAGTCCCAGCCCGTGGCCTTCCGGTTTGGTTGTGAAATAGGGCAGGCGGGCCGAACGGATCGTCTCATCATCCATCCCCGGGCCGTCGTCGCGCACGGCAATCTCGACAAACTCACCGTTCTCGTGCAGAGAGACAGTGACCGTTCCGGTGCGATCGGTCGCATCAAGACCGTTTTGGATCAAGTTGTGCAGGGCCTCGCGCAGATAGGCCGGGTCCACCGGCAGCATGCATACGTGGTCGGGAAGGTCGGTCTCAACCACGTACGGCAAATCCGGACCCTGATACAACTCGGCCACGGTGCGCACCAACTCGCAGGCGTCGGTTGTCTCCATCGACGGCGGCGGCAGTTTGGCCAGGTGCGAGAATCGTTCGGCCAGTTGCTTGAGATGGCGAACTTCGTCGGAGGCCGCTTTCAGCGGTTCATAGACCTTGTCATACTGCGCCGTGTCAATAAGCAGACGCTCGATACGATAGAGGGAGACGAGGATCGGCTGCAGCGGATTCTTGAGTTCGTGTGCAAACCGCCGGGCAACCTGTCGCCACGCCGCCACCCGTTCGGTGGCGGTCAACCGGGTGGTGGTTCGCTCGAGCTGCTCGGTCATGTCATTGAAGCGTTCGATCAGGTTACGGATGTCACTTTCGCCCTGCGGCGGGACACGGGTCCGGAAGTTCCCCTCCGCGATACTGCTGGCCGCGTCACTCAACTCGGCCAGGGGACGCGCGAGGTTGTGCGCCATGCGGCGCGACAAGACGAGCGCGACCGACACTGTGATGAGCGCCAGGAGCAGAAACAGGCCACCGAGAAAGAGAGAGTAGCGTGACTGGATCGCCTCCCGGCCGGCCTCGCCGGGTATCTCGGCGCGAACCGAGCGTGACAATTCTGCAAACCGCGGTCCGTGTATGTAGCCAACGACCGTGGTGTCGGAACCGGTTACCTGTCGCTGATACTGATAGACCCGTCGCCCGGCTTCGACAAATCCATGCGAGCGGTGGCGTGCCGCGGCGACGACGTGGGCGGTTGCGGCGGCGTCAAGTTCCTCTGCGCCGCGCGGCATGGTGACCTCACCGTCAACCAGGTGCATGATGAAATCGACCGAGGCTGCGGTGGTGTCCGCATTCTCCAACTGCGTAAAGAGATACTCGTTGTAGTACTCGGCGACAGCCGCCCCGCCGGCGCCGGTGTTGACGGCAGCAGGGGCTGAGGCGTTGGTCACCAGGTAGTACCCGACCAGCGCCAAAACGGCCGCCGGAACGAGCGAGAAGAGGATGAACAGTCGAAAGAGCTTCTGTCCGAATTCGGATTTCACGTCAGTCCTCATTTACTCGAACGATAGCGTCGGTCGTAATCGGCCAGCGCCTGCCGGTGGGCCTGGAAAGCGATGTTCTCGGGGAGTTCATCGAAACCGAAAAAGGCAACTTCGGAGGCATCATCACCCGGCTCCAGCTTGCCGCCGATCGCCTCGGCGAGATAGAGGATCAGCACGGCATTGTTGCGCCAGTCATCGCGGCCGCTGTATACCTCGAAGAAACCGGTCAGGCGCACATCGAGTCCCGTTTCCTCCTTGAGTTCTCGAGTTGCCGTATCGGTGGGGTGTTCGTCCCACTCCATGAAGCCGGCCGGGATAGTCCAGTCGCCGATCCGGGGTGGGTGAGCCCGTCGCACCAGCAGGATGCGATCATCCACGACGATCACCGCTCCGGCAGCCGGCACCGGGTTCTGATAGAAGATATAGTCGCAGGAGTCACCGGGACAGGCCAATCGCACCCGACCATCGAGCGTCTTCTCGACCAACTCCGCTGCACAGCGCGGGCAATAGCGGAAGCCCATGTAGTGATCCTTGCGGCTGAACAGCTCAACTTCACTTAAACTCTTGCGCCTGTCGTTCATGTATCTCAGCCCCCACCGGGGTCATCTTCAGGGTTATAATCGTCGTATCATCGCGCGGCGGCGTGGTCGGATCAAACGCCCGTACGTCATCGAGGATCTTCTGCATGATCTCGTCCGGCGTCAGGTTTCTGTTTGTACGGATGAACTCGCGGATCCGTTCCTCGCCGTACTCCCGCCCGGCCTCATTGAGTGCCTCCGAGAGACCGTCAGTGAAGAAGAACAGCACGTCGTCAGGCTCCAAACGAACCGTCGTCGATTGGTAGTCCATAAACGGGAAGGCGCCGATCACCGGGCCGCCGGTCTCGAGCAACTCGACCTCGCCGGTGGCACGAACCAGTACCGGGTAGTTGTGCCCGGCATTGGCATAGTGGAAGTCGCCGGTGGTGCGATGCAGTTCGCCGTAAAACAGGGTGACGTACTTTTCCGCCGAAGTCGAGGCCGCCACCTGGCTGTTCATGTTCTTGAGCATCGTGGAAATCGAGTTGCCGTTGTTGACCTCACTGTGGATGATCGCCTGAATCTGCGAGATCAGCAGCGCCGCCGGCATGCCCTTGCCGGAAGCATCGGCAATCACGATCCCGACCTGATCCCGACCGTCAACCTGGATAAAGTCGTAGAAGTCACCCCCGACTGTGCGCGATGGTTCCGAGACGGCGCAGATGACGGAGCAGGGGACGCTCGGCGGTTTCGACGGCAGCAGGTCGAGCTGAATCTGCCGAGCCATCGTTACCTCTTCCTGCAGGCGAATCCGTTCGAGCGAATCGGCATACAGGCGGGCGTTGGTCAGCGCCGAGACCATCTGGTTGGACAACACGCCGAGGAGATTGTAGTCTTCGGGTGTGTACCGATAGCCGGCGACCTTGGAGGTGAGCGCGAGAAAACCGAGCAGGTGCTCGGTGTCCTTCATCGGCAGGATCAGTTTCACTCGCAGCTCGGTCAGCACCTCGGCCAGCCGCGAACCTTCGCGATAGTCGAGCAGGGTATGAAATGGCGTGGGGCGGTCGAGCAGGTTGATCCCGCGAAGCATCATGTCGTCGCGCCGGATCACCGTCCGCCGACCGTAGTCATCACTTTTCAGAATGGCGTACTCACCGATTTCATCGTCGTACAGCACGAAATAGACCTTCTCGACGAGCATCGCGGTCTTCATCGTATCCTCGATCTTGCGGCGCAATTCGTGTGGGTCGAAGACCGAGATGATTTCGCGGGAGAAGCGTTCGATGATGTTGCGATGATCGGAGCGGGTCCGCATGAACATCGAGCGAATCGTCCCGTCGATCCAGTTCGAGATCGGCTGGAAAAAGAGCAGCAGCAGGATAATCACGATATAGCTGACAATCTCCGCCCGTTCCCCGAACATCGGCTCCAGGATGCCGATCGCCTGTACCCCGATGACGATATACAAGCCGACCAGGACCGCCGACGCAATGGTGTAAATCAGCGACTGACGGAAGATCAGGCGAACATCGAGAAACTGGTGCCGGACAATCGCCGAGACGAAGAAGATTGCGCCGATCAGGGCGGCCAGCAGGTAGATAACCGACTGGACATCCTCGGTGACCACCTCCTCCAGCATGATTCGACCGATCAGCCCGACTACGTACAGTCCCATGCCGAGCCGGATGGCCCACAGGATCGCCTCGATCTGCGGCATCAGGCGCGGGTTGGTCTGCAGCCGCCGACCCGACTCGAGAAAATAGAGGGCGCTGACAACGTACAGGACGTTGATCGAGCCGAATATCACGACTTCATTTGTGAGAATGAAGCCGATCAGCAGCAGCAGGAGCTGCAGTACATAGGCGAACGGCCGCATGAGCGCGCCCGAGAAACCGCCCTGGGCCTCGGAGGCCGAAAGCAGTTCGAGCAGGCTGTCGATGTCGGAGAAGAACAGGGCGAGGATGAGATGAATCAGTTGCGGCGCGAATACGAGATAGCGCAGGCGGGGGTGCTTGAATTCGCGCAGCCGGTCAACCGGGAAATACCAGGAGAAGACGAGCAGGCTGGGGAAGAGCAGTTCCCAGGCATGATACAGGTTGTACAGCGCCGCCCCGCCGGCGGTCGGCTGCTCCATGACGGAGCTGACCGCTACCGCGAGCGGCCCGAGTCCTCCGAACAGGAGTATGCCTCCGGTAGCGCGGTTGAGGCGGTTTCCGAAGTTGTCACGGATGACCGTGATGGCCAGGAAGATCAGAAAGCCACCTGCCACGAAATACAGGAGAGTCTGTATCAGTTCAGCGTTCATCTCGATTGTGTGCTGGGGCGTCGAAACGGAAAGTGTCAGGCGATCGTCTTGGAAATACTGATCGTGGTGCCCTTATCGCCCACGGTGACATCGACCTTGTCCATGAGCGATTCGACGATAAAGATGCCCCGGCCGACTTCCTTCATCAGGTTCTCTTCCTTCAGGGGATCGTCGATCTCGTTGGGGTTGAAGCCGCCGCCCTCGTCGGCGACCGCGATCGTGACACTGCTGCCGTCACG
>WJMS01000089.1 GCA_014727815.1 candidate division GN15 bacterium | reverse complement strand
TGAGATCGTTGGGGCAGATGTACTGACATGCGGTCTTGTCCAGTGCCTTGCACCCATCGCATTTCTCGGGGTTTACGAAGCTAGGCATTACACCCTCCTTACACAGGATAGATACTAAGAGGTCTCAGTGTACCTTAGTTATTTCTTCTTGGCATCGCCGGTCGCGTGACCGTGCATTTTCACTTCAACGCGCTGGTCATCCTGGAGTCCACCGTAGTACTCGCGCAGGATCGCCAGCACTTCCTTGCGGCTGAATTCGTTCGGCACGTCGCCGCCTTCCGACAGCGCCTTGCGCAGCGCAGTACCGGAGAGGAACAGGCGATCTTCCTTGCCGTGCGGACAGGTCTTCATCGACGCCATGCCTTCGCACTTGTAGCAGTAGAACGTCCAGTCGATCGGCAGCATCTTGCACAGCAGCGCGCCCTCGGGCAGCTCGTGGAAGATATTCTGGGCGTCAAACGGACCGTAGTAGTCACCCACGCCGGCGTGGTCACGACCGATAATCATGTGCGTGCAGCCGAAGTTCTGGCGGAAGACCGCGTGCAGCAGACCCTCACGCGGACCGGCGTAGCGCATATCCAGCGGATACCCGCCGGTCATCACACGATCCTTCACGAAGTAGTTTTCAACCAGCGTGTTGATACATTTGACGCGGACATCAGCCGGAATATCACCCGGCTTCAGGCCACCGACCAGCTGGTGGATGTACAAACCGTCACTGACCTCGATCGCGATCTTGGCCAGATACTCGTGCGAGCGGTGCATCGGGTTACGAAGCTGAAGCGCCGCGATCGTTTTCCAGCCCTTCTCCTCGAACGCCTTGCGGCTCTCGGCGGGACGCTGGTAGATCCCCTTGAACCGTTCGGGGAAATAGCTCTCGGAAAGAACCTTCACCGGACCGGCCAGGTTGTAGTCCTTCTGGGACATGACCATCTTGACACCGGGATGCTCGGGATCGGCGGTGGTGAAGACGTGCTTACACTCGAATTCCTTGTCGATCTGGTAGCACTCGGTGACCTTCATGGTCCCCATGATCTCGTTGGTTTCGCCGGAGATGAGCGCGATGTCGGTGCCGGGGTCGATCTTTTCGTCATGGGACAGCGTAACCGGAATCGGCCAGAAGATGCCGTTGGCCATCTTCATCTCTTCACAGACACCTTTCCAGTCGTCCTTGCCCATGAAGCCTTCCAGCGGCGTGAAGCCGCCGATACCGAGCATGATCAAGTCGCCGGTTTCACGGGTCGTCATCGTCACCTTCGGTAACGACTCGGCACGCTTCAGTTCATCCTCACGCTCCTTACCATCAAGAAGCAGGATCTTCAGCTCGTCGCTGCCATGCGGCGGGATCAGCTTGGAAGTAGCCATAATCAGTACCCTATCCTTCTTTATTAACTCGCTTCACTTACTCTCTTATATCGGCCAATATGTGACTTTTTTCACAAGTCCTGTCGGCAAAAAACCGGTTAAAATCTATCATCTACCCTTCTCGGAGACTATCCCGAATCTATGCCGACCCCTTGGGGCTGTCAAGCGAAAAGTACCTTTTTTCACAAGTTTTTTGGCTAAAGATGGGGCTGAAACGCCCTATTTTCGGCAACTTAGCGAAGATCAATAGTTTACCGATTTTCCCGGAATAGGATAGTTTCCGGCTGTAGCGGCCAATATCTTCCGGCCGGCAACCGTTGCCCACTGCGACCTGGTCAAGTCACTTCAATCGCCAGCCTCATGACAGGATAAACCGGGTAACTTTTATACAGAAAGGGCCGATCCAGTACTGTGAACGAGCACCGGGACCTGCTGAACGGGCCTGCCCGGTCGGTATTGCCCCGAAGTTCGGCCAGGCGCACCGAGATGACCGGCACAATTTGCCGTACAACGGCTTACGGCAAAACCACGGAGAGGCCCGGGATCGCTTGCCAAAAGGCGAGCAGTCGCGGGAGATTGTGAAAAAAATAACAATTCTTCTTGACAGATTGGAGCGGTAAGTCTATCATAGATAACCAAACAAGCCGTGTTTTATGGCCCTATCATCGAATCTATATACTGGTGTATAAAGGAGTTGCACTATGGCTGCTGGGCGAGTGATGGAACCGGATCTTGAGTTGATCCGGGAGGTCAAACGCGTCGGCGGAGATACCGTGAAACGGTGTTATCAGTGCGCCACCTGTTCCGTGGTCTGCAACCTCTCCCCGGCCGACAAACCGTTTCCAAGAAAAGAGATGATCATGGCCCAATGGGGCCAGAAGGATCGACTGATGGCCGACCCGGATGTCTGGCTGTGCCATCAGTGCAACGACTGCACCACCCACTGCCCGCGGGGCGCCCGTCCGGGCGATGTCCTGGCGGCAGTGCGCTCCTACATCTACGAGAGCTTTGCCGTCCCGCGCTTCATGGGCAAGGCTCTGGCCACGCCGAAAGCACTGCCGATCCTGATCCTGGTACCGGTGCTGATTCTGCTCGGCTCGATAATGTTGTTTGCGCCCCAGACCGAAACCGGTGAATACCTGTTCATGACCAGCGAAGTTATCGATTTCAACCTCTTTCTGCCGCACAGCTCGGTTGATGCATTGTTCGTGTTCGGTAACATCCTGATATTCATACTGGCGGCAATCGGTTTCTATCGCTTCTGGAAAGGTCTGCAAACAGCCACCGGCAGCAAAGACCTGTCCTTCCTGGGCGGCTTGTGGCTGACTATCAAGGAGATCTTCTCCCACGTGAAGTTCCGTGACTGCGAGGCCAACCGCCCGCGCGCCACGGCGCACATGCTGCTGTTTTTCGGCTTCATTGGCGCGATGATTACGACCGGTCTGGTCTTCGTCTTCATCTTCGTGCCACACTACCTGCACCTGCTCGGCCTGGAGAATCTGCGTTCCCTGTTCGGCCTGCCGATCGATCTGCCCAATCCGGTCAAGATCCTGGGCGCCGTGAGCGGTATTGCGCTGGTTGTGGGCGGTGGCATGGCAATCTACCGGCGCTGGACCAATCGTGATGAAGTCGGCGCCAACGGCTACACCGACTACCTGTTCCTGTACGTCCTCTTCCTCACCGGCCTGACCGGGATGCTGTCCTGGCTCACCCGTCTGACCGGCGTGCCGATGCTGGCGTACGTGAACTACTTCATACATATCGTGTGCGTCTTTTTCCTCCTCTGGTATATGCCCTATTCCAAGTTTGCGCACATGATCTATCGCACGCTGGCGCTGGTTCATGCCCGACAGATCGGGCGCCAGGCGCGGGCCTGACGGTTGGATCCGATCCGACCGCCGAAGTCGTAACTCACGCTGCGGGAGGAGCGCTGTCCGATATGAGTAACGGCATCCGTTCGCTGTGGAAAAACGAGGACTGGTGGGCCGTCTGGTTCGGCTTTTTCATAATTGGCCTGGCCCTGCTCGAGGTCCTGCCGCGAATTCCCAAAATTGGTAAATGGTCGACGGCGCCGCTCGATGCCTTCACGGTCGCCCGGGAGGGCGTGGCGACCGAGACCATACTCATGCCCTTGCTGCTGCTGATGATCGGCCTGGCCGTGTTGACCACGATCGGCATGGCCGCCATGAAAACCGTCCCAACCGGACGGTACTTCCTCGGCTTTCTGGGCATCTTCGTTCTCGCCTGCCTCGCCTACTGGGTGGCCAATCAGGCCGGGATCAAGCACTGGGGGCTGAGCTACGCGCTCTGGGCGTTGATCCTGGGCCTGCTCATCTCCAACACGGTGGGCACGCCGAAGTGGCTCAAAGCCGGGGCGCAGACGGAGCTGTTCATCAAGACCGGTCTGGTTCTCATGGGCGCTGAAATCCTGTTCAAGAAGATCGTGTCACTCGGCGCGCCCGGCCTGATGGTTGCCTGGATTGTCACGCCAATCGTCGTCATCTTCATGTGGCAGTTCGGCGTGCGCAAGCTGAAGATGACCAACAAGGAACTCGTCATCATCATCGCCTGCGCCACGTCGGTGTGCGGCGTCTCGGCGGCAATCGCGGTAGCGGCAGCCTGCGCCGCCAGGAAAGAAGACCTCACCCTGGCGGTCGGCATGACGCTCATCTTCACCGTCCTGATGATGTTCTTCATGCCGCTGGCCATCGACGCGATGGGTATGAACGCTATCCTCGGCGCCGCCTGGATGGGCGGGACCATCGACTCCACCGGCGCGGTGGTCGCGGCCGGCTCGATGCTGGGGCCGGATGCCGAGAAGGTCGCTGCCGTCGTCAAGATGATTCAGAATGTCCTGATCGGTCTGCTGGCATTCATCGTCGCGATCTACTGGGTAACCGTCGTCCAGCGCACCGACCGAAACGTCCGACCCAACCCGATGGAAATCTGGTATCGCTTCCCCAAGTTTGTGATCGGCTTCGTCGCCGCTTCGCTCTTGTTCTCGTTTGTGATCGTCCCGGCCACCGGTGGTGGCTTTGAGATAGCCGAAGACACCTATATCAACCCGATCACGAAAGTCCTGCGCGGCTGGTTTTTCTGCCTCGCCTTTGTCGCCATCGGGCTCGAATCCAACTTCCGTGACCTGGCCAGCAGAATGGAACGCGGCAAGCCGCTGCTGCTGTATGCGACCGGGCAGTCCTTCAACCTGGCCCTGACTATCTTGATCGCCTACCTGGCCTTCATGGTCTTCTTCCCTAATGCGATTTGACAGGCAAACGAGGAGTACACGTGCATAGACTCAAGGGGTGGCAGAAGCTGGTTATCGGACTGGTAGTGGTGACGGGCGTGACCATCTTCTTCATGTCCGGTTACTCACCGCCCGGCCCGGCCGGCGAGGTGCTGCGGCATAATCAAACCAACGACATCGATGCCTCCCCATTGTTCTACTCCGAGGTCGAACACATGGCTGAATTGGAGAAGGGTGTGGCCGCCATGCGTGATTCGGTTGCGTCGGATTCGGCGGGCAGGGCGGACGATTCCGCTTCGACAAAGAACGAGGCTACGTCAGCCAATCCCGATAACTGCAAGCAAGCGAAGGTGTGCAACCCGCTGAGCGAGCGCTGCGAGTAGGCTCTGTTACCCTTCTCGCAGCCACGCAGCGGCGTCGAGAGCGTGATAGGTAATGATCAGGTCGGCGCCGGCACGCTTGATCGAGGTGAGAATCTCCAGCGCCAGTCGACGTTCCTCCGCCAGCCCCGCCTTCGCCATCTGCTTGACCATCGCGTACTCACCGCTCACATTGTAGGCCGCCAGCGGCAGCTCGAAGCGATCACGGGCATCACGGATGATATCCAGATAAGCCAGCGCCGGTTTGACCATGACGATATCGGCGCCCTCATCGACATCCTCTTCGATCTCCCGAAGCGCTTCGCGCGCGTTGGGTGGGTCCATCTGGTAGGTTGACCGATCACCAAACTGCGGCGCCGAATCGACCGCTTCACGGAACGGCCCGTAGAAAGCCGAGCAGTACTTGGCCGAATAGGCCATGATCGGGGTCAATTCGAAGCCTTCGTTGTCGAGGTGCGAGCGGATTGCCTCCACCCGGCCATCCATCATATCCGAAGGCGCTACCATGTCGGCGCCGGCCTCGGCGTGACTGGCCGCCTGTCGGGCCAGTTGCGCGATCGTGAGATCATTGTCGACATACCCCTGCTTGATTATACCGCAGTGGCCGTGATCGGTGTACTCACACAGACAGACATCGGTGATGACCGTGAGATCAGGCAGCCTGGCTTTGATTTCACCTATGGCGCGCTGAATGATACCCTCGTCGGAAACCGAATCCGACCCGCTGGCGTCCTTCTGCCCCGGCGTACCAAACAGCAGAATCGCCGGTATACCCGCCTCAAACGCCCGCGCCGCTTCCTCGACAACCATCGCCAGCGGGTAGTTACTGATACCCGGCATCGAAGGAATCGGCTCCGGTGACGATATCACATCGCTTACGAAGACGGGATAGATGAAATCCGATGGGTGCAGCATCGTCTCGCGCACGAGCCGCCGAAGCAGCGGCGTCCGGCGCAGCCGTCGCATGCGCATTTCAGGAAACGGCATATGATCACCTTTGACTGTTGACGTATTCGACCAGTTTTTCGACAACTCCGGGAATCGAATGCGTGGTTGCCTCGATCGAGACTTTCATGCCGTGCGATTCGATCACTTTCGTGGTCGACGGACCGATCGACACGACTTTTGCATCACGCAGGCGCGCGATCTCCTCGGCGTTCAAATTGCTCACGAGACCATCGGCTGATGATCCCGACGTAAACACGATAAACTCCGGCGGAAATCGAAACAGCTTTTCTTTGAGATTGTCCGGCCACGTTGGCGTGTACGTCTCATACACAGTGACCGGCACGACCTTCGCACCGGCCGCGGAAAGCGCGTCTTCAGCAGTACTGTCGGCAAGGTTACCCCGTACGCGCACAACCTGGGCGTTGTCCAGATCGAGCTTCTCGACCATTTCTCGCGAGAGGTTGTTGACAGTCGCTTTCTCCGGCACGAAATCCGGCTTGAGATGGTATTCGTCCATCGCCCGCGCCGTCCCGAACCCGATGGCGGCAATCTTGTACGCCGACAGCGTGCGAATATCGCCAAAGCGCTGCACGTATTGATCGATGAAGTACCGCACGCCATTCTCACTGGTGAGAATCAGCCAGCGGTTGTCACCGCCAAGCCCGGCCATCGCCTGCCAGCCGGATTTGTCGATATGCGCGCGCGTGGCAATGGTCGGATAGCTGAGCACCTCTGCCCCCAGGTCACGCAGCGTATTGTAGACGACATCGGCCTGATCGGCCGGGCGAGTGATCATGATACGGTGTCCGAACAGCGGCCGACCGGCAAACCACTCTATTTCATCTTTCAAGTCGATCACATGTCCTATAACAATCAATGACGGCGGTCGGACGTTGTTTTCCTTGGCGACCGTGGCAATCGTATCGAGCCGACCGGTCAGCACCCGTTGTGTCGGAAAGGTGCCGCGTTCGATCACCGCTGCCGGTGTATCGACGGCCATGCCATGAGCGACCAGGTCGGCGGCCAGGTGCTCCAGTTCGCCGACCCCCATGTAGATCACGAGCGTGGAGAACTGCGCCTTTGCCACCCAGTTCCAGTCAACCATCGACTCGCATTGCGTGCCTTTATGGCCGGTTACATACATGACCAGGCTGGCTTTGCGACGGTCGGTCGGCGGGATGCCGGCATACGCCATAGCCGCCGAGGCGGCTGTCACACCCGGCACGATTTCGTACGGGATCTTGTGTTGGCGAAGTACCGTCGCTTCTTCGGCGCCACGGCCGAACGTGAACGGATCGCCGCCCTTCAAGCGCGCCACCCGCTTACCGCCTTTGGCAAGGGTGACGAGGAGATTGTTGATCTCATCCTGCGGCAGCGAGTGGACCGAAGCCAGTTTGCCGACATATCGCCGCTCCACCCGCTCGGGCAGACGCACAATCAACTCGTCCGGGATGAGGTTGTCATAGACGACCACATCGCACTGTTCGAGCAACTGTCGCCCCCGAACAGTGATGAGATCAGGATTGCCGGGACCGGCCCCGATCAAGTATACCGTGCCGTGCGAGGTGTCTTCCATGCTGTCACTCTATCAAATCCAGCGCCCCCTGGCCGATCAGTTCATCAGCAACCGAACCGGCCAGGTCTGCATCCGTTTCTGTCGTAGCCTGCCTCTTGATCTGCAGGCGTTTCGTAGCGGCCTTGTCGAGTACAGCCGCCAGCAGGGTCATCTTACCGTCAACCAGATCGGCCGCACAGCCAACCGCCGCACTGCAGCCGGCGCCGAGCCGGGCGAGCAGGTGACGTTCAAGTTCCAGGCAACGGTGGGTCTCGCCGTGATCGATGGCGCTTGCCACGCCACGCACGAAATCATCGCCGGTCCGACACTGCACCGCCAGCGCGCCCTGCCCTCCCGCGGGCACCAGCTTGTCTACCGGCAGTATCTCGGTCACATGCCGGGTCAACTCGAGTCGAGCCAGACCTGCTCGCGCCATCACGAGCGCATCGTACTCGCCCGACTCCAGCTTCTGCAATCTGGTTTCGACATTGCCTCGAATGTCGGTAATCACCAGATCGGGACGAACCGTCAACAGCATCGAACGCCGTCGCGGCGAACTCGTGCCGACGGTCGCATCAGCCGGTGTGTCGGCCAGGGCTTTGCCTTCGCGTGACAACCAGACATCCTCACGCGCTTCCCGCTCCGGCACCGCGGCCAGCATCAGTCCCTCAGTCATTGTCGACGGCAGGTCTTTGGCCGAATGCACGGCCAGGTCAACTTCGTTGTCCAGCAGCGCCTGCTCGATTCGTTTTGTAAACAGCCCCACACCGCCGATCTGCTCGAGCGCCTGGCGACGGTTTTCATCGCCGCTCGTGCTGATCTGCACGATCCGGAAATCGACCTCCGGGTGCGCCTGCTGCAAGTGCGCCACCACCCACAGGGTCTGCGTCATCGCCAGCCGACTGGCCCGGGTGCCTACTCTGATTGCGGGTTTACTCACTCATGACCTCGATTCGCACCGACCTAAAACGTGAGCATCCGCTCGAGTTCCGCCTCGATCTCCTCGTTGCTCTTCTCCTTGAGGATCGTCTTCCAGTCAGCCTCGAGGAACCGCTCGTAACAGGCGTTTTTCTTCTCGGTATCACCGGTCCACTTCTGCTGCACCTGGTTGCGGAAGGTACCCGCCAGTCCCATCAGTTTCTCCCAGTGTTCCGGGAAAATGTTCTCGAGGATGAGCCGAAGGTGCCCGGCCAAAAACGGCGCGGTGCCGTCGGTCGAAACTGCGAGCGTCAACGTATCGCGACGCACCACTGCCGGGAAGATGAAATCGCACAGCGGCGGGTTGTCGACCACGTTGCAGATCGTCGGCGTGTTGCGGCAATCATCGTAAACCTGCTGGTTGACCGCCTCATCGCTGCTGGCGGCAATGGCGATATCAAACCGCGCCGCCTCTGGCGCCATGTACTCGCGCTTCTCGATTTTGATCATGCTCCGCTCGGCGTAGTACTCCAGCTTCGGATCGAGTTCCGGTGCAATGACGGTGATATTCACCGCGTATGGCAACAGATTGTCAACTTTGCGTAATGCGATCGTACCGCCGCCGACCACTACACAGCTGCGGTCCTTGACGGTCAGGCTGATCGGCATGTAGCGATTCGCCATGACAGCTCTCCTATTCGGGCTCCGTTTCATTTACTCGCTTGCGCACCTGCAGCAGCTTCTGCACCAGGTGGCGGCTGGCGTGATCGAGTTCGTCACGAAGCTCGATCGGCAGCTTCTTCATCACCCGCTCCAGTTCCAGGCGACGGATGTGCTCAAACGACTTGTCGAGCATTCCGTTGGCCAGTTCCTGATGAGCGTGGGTGTACCAGTAGAAGAACTCGTCCAGCCGCTGCTCGATAATCATCTCGGCCTGCGGCACCGCTGCCTCGCGATACTGCCGGTTGGTCTCAACAAACGCCTTTATCGAGTCGAGGTCAACAGTCTCGAGGTTTTCTATCGGAGATTCGGGCGGCTCGATATCGCGCGGGACCGCCAGATCGATCGCCAGCAACGGCCGGGCTTCTCTTTGAGCGACGGCATTCGCGACCGTTTCGGCCGACAACACCGCCGCCGGGGCGCCGGTACAACTGATCACGATGTCAGCCATCGGCAGCAGGTACGGCAGGTCATCGAGCGAGTGCCCGCGGCGACCAAACCGTCCGGCCAGGCCATCGGCCTTGTCGACCGTCCGATTGGCGAAATAGAACTCGCCGACGTCCAGCCGCGACAGACTCGAGGCCGACAGCGCTATCATCTGACTTGCCCCGATAAACAAGATATCCGGCCGGTCGAACTGCTCGAGCCGTGATTTGACATACTCGACCGCCGCCGAGGCAACGCTGCAGGCGCCCTTACCCATCTCGGTATCGGTTCGCACCTGCTTGCCGACCCGGAAAGCCTGGTGGAACAATCGATGCAGGATTCGGCCGGCGGTCTT
The DNA here is from genome assembly GCA_014727815.1 of candidate division GN15 bacterium. GTDB lineage: Bacteria > Zixibacteria > MSB-5A5 > GN15 > FEB-12 > WJMS01. The sequence goes on along the minus strand of WJMS01000089.1, from coordinate 2,027 downwards.
GACCGTACAGGCCGAGCTGTAGGCGTCCTTGAGCTGCCCCAGAATCTGCGTCTCCCCGACTACCATCGAATCAACTCCGGCGGCCACGCGAAAAACGTGTTCGGCCGCCTCACGGTCGCGCATGAGATAGAATCGATCGCGTTGTGCGGAAACATCCAGGCCACGGACACGCCGGTAGAAATCGGTGACAATATCACGGGGATCATTCAGCCGGTCGGCAACAAAGCAGAACTCGATCCGGTTGCAGGTCGAGACGATCGCCGACTCCATCACGCCGGGCAGTTCCGAAAACGCCACCTGGCAATCGGCGAGCTCTTCCCGCCCGATCTGGAGCGGTTGTCGCAAGTCGAGCGAGGTATTCTTGTGATTGACACCACAGACATACAGATACCACGGTGCCGCTGCCATATTCACCCTTTCCTCTCGCCCGGACTAACGGGGTCCAATATAGGTCATATCAGGTACGGGAGCAAGCCCCCGGTGACGACGGCCACATCGGTGAATCCGGCCTGCTGAAGCGTGATCGCCGCCTGGTAGGAGCGTGGGCCGCGGGCGCATAGTGTCCGGATCGGCCGCGACCGGTCCAGTTCGCCCAGCCGCAACTTGAGATCGCCGATCGGGATTGCAACTGTCTCCACGCCGCTGATCGTTTCCGGCAGCTTCAGCGGCTCTGAGTCAACTTCATCCGGCTCGCGAACATCAAGCAGCACGTCACCGGCATTGAGCGCCTGCTCCCACGAAGGCGGCAGGAACGTGACGCCGCGCGCTTTTGCCTCGGCCATGCACGCCAGATGATACAACGGATCCAGCGGCTCGGAATACGGCGGGGCGTAGCCGTGCTCGTGATCGATCAGGTCGCCAACCGTGGCTCGCTGCAAGAGAAACGCCGAGGTAACATCGACCCGCCGGCAGATATCCCCCTTGCCCACCGCCTGCAGTCCGAGTAGCCGGTTCGTAGTACGCTCATACAGCAATTTGCACGTGATATCTTCGTGTTCGAGATAGTAAGTCGGGCGGTCGGAAAAGGTCCCCCAGACCGCATCGTGGTCGATTCCGGCTGGCTCGATCACCCGTTCATTGAGACCCACCGTGCCGACATTCAGATCGAACACCTTGACGACAAACGCGCCCAGTGCACCCTTGAATGTCGCCTCGTTACCCGCGATGTTCTCCGCGATCACCCGGCCGTGCTTGTTGGCCAGCGAGCCCATCGGCAGATAGAACCGCTCACCCGACACCAGGTTGACCGACTCGACACAATCGCCCCCGGCATAGACATTCGGGTCGGACGTGCGCATGTGCTGATCGACCACAATCGCGCCGGTCGGCCCGATCTCCAGTCCGCACGATTCGGCCAGGGCGACATTCGGCCGCGCCCCCAGGCAGGTGAAGACGTAGTCGGTTTCGATCTGACCAACGCCGGTAACGGTGACGACCGGTTTGCCGTCGTCGTTGAGATCAATCCGCTCGACCGTGGAGTTCCGGTGCACCGTCACGCCCTTGCCGATGACATGCCGCAGGACGATATCCGACATCTCGCGATCAAGCACGTACGGCAACAGCCGGTCTTCGGCTTCGACCAGTGTCTGCTCGATCCCCCACAGATCGCCGAGCGACTCCAGCAGCTCCATGCCGATAAACCCGCCGCCGACAATCACCGCCTGGCCGACCTGACCTCGTTCGGCCAGCTGCCTGAAGTGAATCGCATCGGCAAGTGAGTGAAACGGCTTGATCAGCGGTGACTCAGGCGCGGGAAACGGTGCCGCCGCCGCGTGCGCGCCGGTTGCGAGCACGAGAGTACCGTACCCGTGCTGCTCGGTCTGCCCCGAGGAATCGCGCACGGTGATTGTGCGGGCTTCGCGATCGATCTCGATCACCTCGGTGCCGGTGCGGGATTCAAACCGCTTGGTCTTATGAAAAAACTCGCTGTCGCGCACCGTCCGCCAGGCGGTTTGCAGCAGGGCTTCCGGTCCCTCGAGATCACCCGAGGCCAGCCACGGCATACCGCAGGAGGCATACGACAGGTA
>WJMS01000088.1 GCA_014727815.1 candidate division GN15 bacterium | reverse complement strand
CGCAGCCGGACACCTCCCTCCTGACTGCCCTGCAGGGCCGCCTGCACGATCCAGATTCTCTGCTCATCAACACCGCGTCACACGACGAGTATTTCCATGATGCCACCGGCTATAGCGTCAAGCCGCACGGCATTCTCGTCGCAGAGTCGGTCGATGATCTCACATCCGCCGTTACTTTCTGTCACGAGCACCATATTCCCATCACCACCCGCGGCGCCGGCACCGGTCTTTCCGGCGGGTGTGTCGCCTCGCCGGGCGCCCTGGTGATTTCAGTCGAGAAACTGACCGACCTCACCGTCGATCCGAACCGACGGATTGCGATCTGTGGCCCGGGCGTGATCACCAAGACCCTGCAGGATGCGGCCGCCGAGCACGGCCTGACCTACCCGCCGGACCCCGCCAGTTATGCCGAATCCACGCTCGGCGGCAACATCGCCGAAAACGCCGGCGGACTGCGCTGCGTGAAGTATGGCGTAACGCGGGATTACGTCCTTGGGCTGGAGGCGGTTACTGCCGCCGGTGAAACGATTGGAACGGGATATTTCAATGACTACCGGGGAGTTAATGTCGGCGACGTGCTCATCGGCTCGGAGGGCACGCTGGCGATTCTCACCCGTATCGCCGTTCGCCTGACCCCAGTGCAACCGCGCGGCGTCACCATCCTGGCCGCCTTCCCCGAAATGCGCCAGGCCGGTCAGACAGTCACCGACATTCGCAGTGCGGGCCTGATTCCTACCGTGATGGAATTCATCGATGGCGACGCGGCGGAAGCATCCAATCGCTACGAGCCGACCACGGGCCTGGAGCGGGCAGGGGCCATTCTCCTGCTGGAAACCTCGGGCGGCAATCCGGACGAAGAACGTCGGCAGATCGAACAGATCTGTCACCGCAACCGGGCCTCGCTGGTGCGGACCGAGCCCGACCCGGACAAGGCTGAGTCACTGTGGACCGTCCGGCGCAACATCTCCAAAGCAGTCAAGGCAATGGCGGCCTATGCGATCTCTGAAGATGTGGTGGTGCCGAACTCGCAGTTTCCCGAACTGGTCGACTTTGTCGCAGATATGAACCGCACATCCCCCTTGCGCATCAACTCGTTTGGCCATGCCGGCGACGGCAATCTGCACGTTTACTTCCTCTCTGAGGACGGTTCCGCGGAAGATCTTCGCCGGATCGACCACGAGATCGAACGTTTGATGCGTACCACGATTGCGATGGGCGGCACGCTGACCGGCGAGCACGGCATCGGCCTCGCCAAGCGACAATATCTCAGCTGGGAGTTCGATAGCGCCACGCTGCGGGCGATGACGGCCGTGCGGGACGTGTTTGATCCCGCCCGGCTGCTGAATCCGGACAAGCTCTTTGCCCCATCGCACGATAAAACGTGACTCACTGTCGAAAGGCTTGACAAGGTGTTGCCGTCTCGATATTATAAGCGCTAAATGTGAAAATCTTCACATCGACAACTGGATCGAGTTGTCTTCGATGCACAAACCTGAAGGAGTTCGCCATGGCCAAAACACTCAAGGAAAAGCTGGCCGATCAGATTCCCAAGCTCAGAGAAGAGCGCACCAAACTCGTCAAAGGACACGGTGACCACGTCATTTCGCAGGTCTCGGTTGCTCAGGCAATCGGCGGCATGCGCGGCGTCAAAGGGATGGTGTGTGACACCTCCGTGGTCGAACCGGACAAGGGTCTGATCATCCGCGGCCGGTCCATTCTGGATCTCAAAGATCGTCTGCCTGAAGAAATCTTCTGGCTCTTACTGCTCGGGGAGTTGCCCACGGCCGACGAACTGAAAGGCTTCCAGAAGCAGCTGAAGGAGTACGGCGAAGTACCCAAATACGTGTGGAAAGTGCTCAAGGCGATGCCGAAGAGCTCGCATCCGATGGCCATGCTCGACACGGCGATCCTGACCATGGAAAACGAGTCGGAATTCCGCAAGCAGTATGCCAAGGGTCTCGCCAAGCCGGATTACTGGGAACCGACCCTCGAAGACGCCATGCGTCTGCTGGGGACTATTCACACGATCGCGGCTGGTGTCTACCGGATCAAGTACAAGAAGGGCGACCTGATTGAGCCGTCGAAAAAACTCGACTGGGCGGCTGATTTCGCCAAGATGCTTGGTCTGCCGCCGAAAAAGGGCGAGACGGCGACGATGATGCGTCTCTACCTTACCCTGCACTGCGACCACGAGGGCGGCAACGTCTCGGCCAACACCTGCCACACGGTCGGCTCGGCCCTGTCCGATCCGTTCTATGCGGTCTCGGCCGGTCTGAACGGTCTGGCCGGCCCGCTGCACGGCCTGGCCAACCAGGAATGCCTCAGATGGGTTCTTGACACGATGGAGAAGTTTGGCGGCACCCCGAGCGAAAAGCAGCTCGAAGAGTACGCCTGGGAGACGTTGAACTCCGGCAAGGTAGTGCCCGGCTACGGTCACGCCGTGCTCCGTGTCACCGACCCGCGTTTCACCGCCTTCCTCGATTTCGGCAAGAAGTACCTCAAGAAGGACCCGGTCTTCCAGACGGTGGCTCTGGTCTACGAGGTCGTGCCGAAAGTGCTCCGTCAGGTCCAGAAGATCAAGGATCCGTGGCCGAATGTCGATGCCGGCTCCGGAGCGATCCTGTACAATTATGGTCTGAAGGAATTCGAGTACTACACGGTGCTCTTCTCGGTCTCGCGTGCCATGGGTATGCTCTCCCAGCAGGTTCTCAACCGGGCCCTGGGGACACCGATCACACGGCCGAAATCGGTCAGCACCGAATGGCTCAAGGAGCAGGTCAAGTAGGACTGCCCTGCGAATACAGACAGCTTGTACAACGGCTCCTCCATCGAGGGGCCGTTTCTTGTTGGGCTACGATTGTTCCTGCGCGAGCGGCAGAGTGACAACGATGGCGGCGCCGCCCAGCTCACTGTCTTCGATCATCACCTCTCCCCCGAGTTCGGTGACGATCGAATGCACCGCGGGCAGGCCGAGGCCGGTGCCGGCCTCCTTGGTCGTGAAGTACGGTGTAAAAACCCGGTCGCGCTGATCGGCCGGGATGCCGGGTCCGGAGTCGGCCACCCGGATACGCACGAGTTGATCCGCCCGGTCGGCTGTGATGCGTACTTCGCCGGGCTGACCGGCCAGCGCTTCCTTGGCATTGTTGAACAGGTTGAGCATAACCTGTTTGAGGCGATCCGGATCGGCGGTTACGATGAGCCCGTCGGCGACTTCCGTGGTAACCGCAATCGACAACTTCTCAGCTTCCGGCGCGATCAGTTTCCGGGTGGCGTCGATGACCGCGCCGACATCCACCCGTTCCTGCCGTCGCCGCTCTTCACGCGCCAGGGCCAGAAAGCGCGTGATGATCTCATTGAGACGCGCCGTCTCACTGCGGATGGCGCTGGTGAACTCGCGGTAACCCTCGGCATTGTCGGTCGGCGTGAACTCGGCGGCCAGTCGCTGGGCCGCGATCGAGATCGTGTTGAGCGGATTGCGTATCTCATGCGCGACACCGGCAGCGAGATTGCCCAGTTCGGACAACCGCTCTCGTCGCTGCGACTGACGCTCGACTTCGCGGTACTTGGTGATATCATACGCTACCACGGCCATCGCAGCGCCCGCGCCGGCGTCAAGCCGGGAACGCACCACCAGCAGGGTCTTGGCGGTATCGCCGATATTCAGGGTCACTTCACTTTCATCCGCCTCACGGTCTGATCGCATGAACGAATCGAACGACAGGCGCTCTTCGGCGACGACCTCGTCCCAGCGCTTGCCGATCAGGTCGCGGCGTTCGAGAATGGCTGCAAAGGCTTCGTTGGCCACGGTGATGCGACCGCCGGTATCGACCGCCGCCACGCCCGTTCGCATATCCTCGAACAACCGGTCGGTCAGGGACTTGATCTCGCTGTAGGCGCGGCTCAGCTCGCGCCGACGATGACGACTGCGCAGATACATGAGCACGACGAGCAGGAAGGCAAAGACGCCGATCGCCAACAAGACCATGCGCTGATCGAAACCACGTGATATCGAATAGTACTTGTCCAGCGACAGCCCGACCCGAAACAGCCCGATCGGGAACTGCTCGGTGGCAAACGGACGGACCAGCTCGAGCACGTTTTTGCCCTGGAAGTCGTACACGCGGTGCGAAACGGTGTCCTTTGACAGGGCCTCGGTAAGAAACGGATCGGATTCGATCGCCAGCAGTGCCCCGGTCTTCTTTGATGAGAAAATGATGCCGTCGGGCGACTGGTAGATGATGTACTCCACCCCCTGCTCGCGAGCCATGTTTTGCACGAGATAGCCGATACCGGTACGCTCCATCGCCAGGGTGTGATAGTGTGCATAGGTAGCCAGCACGGTAACGCGATCGAGGCGATTGCTCAGGGCAATGAAATAGTGAATGGCGTCTCCCGCCGCCTGATCCTGATCGATCAGCAGCACGAACGGGGTTTCCGGATCGGCCATGAGCTGGAATATCTCATCTTCGACCCATTCCGGTGGGGTTAGGCGCCCGGCGCGTGAGGCGGACGCCGCCACCAGAGTCGAGTCCATCCCGTAGACATAGGCGCCGAGCAGTTCATGGACACGGACGAAACGAATCAGGCGCTCCTCGGTAATGTCGTCGAGGGGCTCCTCGGCCAGAATGGCGGCCAGGTCGGAATACCGTTCTTCGGCGAGCCGATCGAAATAGGTTCCGGCCACGATGGCATTTTCGCATGCTTCCGCCAGTGCCTCGCTAAACGCCACCCCCTGCTCGACCAGGAGCTCGAAACTGTCTTCGCGACTGTCCCGAATGCTCACCCAGGTGAGTATCAGCACTGCTGCGGCCAGCGCCAGAACCAGAATCACCAGAACACTGGTGGGAATGACGGGAGGATCGTGTCGACCGCCGGTTATCATATGTGGAACCTAGCCGCCCCGAGATCGGCGGGCAAGCAAAAGTTAGATCGTGTGGACGGGACCGGTCGCACCAACCTCGCTGTCTACCGACACGGGAGCGGCCGTGGCCGGAGTGTCGACAGCAACACGGTCGCCGGTGGGTGCGGCGCTGCCGGTGCGAACGGGCAACACGAAGTAGAAGACGGCCCCTTCGCGTTGTTCGTAGCCGATGTGACCGCCATGCACTTCCACAATCTTCCGGCACGTGATGAGCCCGATACCATGGCCTTTGCGCTTGGTCGTGAAGCGACGTTCGAACAGGAAGGCTCGCTTGTCGTCCGGCACGCCGGGGCCATTGTCGATCACCTCGACACGGACGGTATCGCCTGATTCGGCGGATTCAGCCACGGTGCGAACCCGGATCCGCCGATCACCAGCAAGCTGCTGCACCGCCTCGGCGGCGTTGTAGACGAAATTAACCAGCAGCTGCTGCACCTGCCCGCTGTCGAGATCGACCAGTGGCACATCGCAGGACAGGTCGGCGTCGAGTTCGATATCATCAAACTTGTTCTGAGGTTTCAGGAAAGCCAGGACATTGGCCACCAGCTGATTTAAATCGGTCGATTCCAGTTTGGCTTCGTCCTGCGGCCCTTCCATAAGCCCGTCGGCGAAGCGGGCGATCTTGTCGGTGGTGTCCTTCATGATGCCGAGCTTCTTGTTGACCTTCTCCTCATCACCCTTCTTGAGAATCATGGGCAGCAACTCGATATTACCCATGAGTATCGACAGGTAGTTGTTGATCTCGTGGGCAATATCCCCGGCCATCTCCCCGCGCGTGTAGTAGCGGTCGAGGCGCACCATCATATCCTGGAAGCCCTTGCTCTCTGAGATGTTCTTGATGATGTAGATGTAGGCGGCAATGCTGCCGTCGCGGCCGCGCGCCGGCCGACTGATGATGTACGCCGGGAAAAACTCACCCCCACGCTTGCGACAGCGGGCTTCGAACGCCGCACCGTCATCAGCCATTGCCAGCTTGACCTTCTGCCCCGAAGCCAGGCCGGCGAACAGTTCGTTGATGTTCTTGCCGGCCGCGTCACCGGCCGCATAACCGAAATCATCGCAGGCCTGACGGTTGAACAACAGGATCTGCCCTTTCGGGGACGTCACGATTATGCACAGCGGCGAGCTCTCTACCAGCGTGCTGAAGAATAACTGCGACTCCAGCAGCGAGACATTCATCTTCTTCAGGCGGCGGTTATACGCGGTGAGTTCGCGGTGGTTTTCCCACAGGCGCTGGCTCATGCGATTGAACGATGTCGCCAGCTCGTCCAGCTCCTTGTCGTCGAAATTCTCCGACATCACGAACAACTCACCGTCGGCCGTTCGCTCCAACCCGCGCATCAGTCGTTCCAGCGGCCACTGAAACCGTCGGCGAATCAGCGCCACCGTCAGAATGCTGATGGTCACCGAGGCCAGAAACAGGATGAGCAGAACGGTCGTGATATAGGTACGGTTCGAAACGAGCATGTTGTTGCCGGTCACGCCGACTACAACGGCCGGGTGGTTGTCGGCCAGATTGATACGCTGAGCCAGAATGACGCCCCCCTCGCTGCTCAACAGAGTAGCCCGGAAACCCTCGGGCTGGTCGAGCCAGGCCGCGAGCATCCGCGCACCGGCCAGACTGACCGGATCAATCGACTCGGACGAGCCCGCCTGAGCGTCCCGTACGAAGTGATCCAGGCGCGTGATCTCCGTATCGGTACGACCAACGATAGCCAAACCGGCAAAGTCGTTGCCGTCAACCGGTAAGGTGGTCGGAGGAGTTCGTCCAGCCAAAGGCTGAGCGATTGTCTCCAGCTGCCCCTGCAAGTCCTCTGCTACCGTCCCGATATCATGAGACTCATGCGGCAGGTAAACAATCAAGGCAAGGGCGGCAAAAACAAAGACGACCTGAATGATGATCAGCGTGCCGAGGCGAAGGAAAAAGCGTGGTTTGGTCTCGGAAGTAGTGGGCGTCATCTATCTGTCTTCCCTTCTCTTTCCTTGAGTATCGACAGAAGCAGAGTACGCTTGAACGGCACCGGGGGAATCAACTCGCCAGGCCGCCTGCCCTGCGGCAAAACGGTCATTTTCTCAACACGGTGGGAACTCTGTTAACGGCATCGCGCTCGCTCAGCCGAGCTCAAGAAAAGAGCATAAAAATAGGGAGTGGTGGAGGGGGGATGCCCGACTCTAACGTCAGGTGGCTGGTGAACCAGCGCGCACCACTCCCTAGATCTTGAAAGTCAGGGAGAGAAAAGCTATTTGCTTCGAATATTCAGCAAACGTCGTGCCTGTCCGTCAGGCGTTTGTCAGTAATCTGTCGGTTGAAATATATGGCATAAGGCCTTATATAACAAGAACAAATCATTTCGACATCTTTGCGTCAACCGACCGTGCGTGTCCACATTTACGGCTGCCTGTCACGGCTGCGCATCTTCTTGCACTGCTGTTGTTTCAGGCCGGCAACACCCGGCCTAACCGGGTACTCAAGCGTACGCGTAACGACTGACAATGGTCGGGTCTGGAAGTAACGGTGGCGGGACCGGTGAGGGTCGGTACCTTGGTGGGCGGGCACAGCCCACCAGACTCGTTTGTAAGCTCCTGTATGCTGTATCCGGAAACGACGAGCGCGGGCCTTACGGTCCCGCGCTCGATTTCATCGATCTTATATGTCCCGAACTCTCAATGGCTCGGCTCAGAACCGTTCCATCGATACGGTGATCTTGGGGAATCCGATCAGGTCGCCCACCGGTGCCGTCCGCGTGCCGTTCTGCAACGTTATCGAGACCAGATCGGCGGTGATGACGCTGCGATCCGACGGGAGTTCGCCAACGAGCACGAAGAGCGGGAAATTGGTCGAATCCGATACATAGTTCTCGGGTTCCAGCGTGATGAAGACGGTACCTTCGTTACCCGACCCAAACGGCATCAGGTTAACATCAGTCACGCCGTAGGTCGCCTGCAATTCCGAGGTCTTCAGGAAGTCCTCGCCCGGGAACGGCGGCAGCTTCGGCCCCACCGCAAACGGGTTGCTCATATCCGGCTGGCTGATGTCCGTGAAGGCCCCGGTCGTCAATAACGCACCGTCGGCATTCGGCAGATACCGCTGCAAGGCCTCAACCGTGTACCAGGCCGGCAGAGTCACCCGGGTGGGCACCTGATCCGACAGATACGGGGTCAAGACCCAGCCTTTATAGCGCCAGCCCATATCGCTGTAATCCGGCAGGTCGAAATCATCCTGACTGAAGATATCCAGATTGACTGTCTTCGGTACGATACCGTCGTAGTTGAATCGGAACGTCCGGAACTCATACGGCGGCACGCTGTCGATGATCTCTACGATATCGAAACGTACGAAGACGTGATAGACCGAGTCCGTCCCCAGAGTCAGGGTATCCGGTCCGAACGTGCGCAGCACCGAATCGGTGCGAATATTGGTCACTTCCCACGGCACCGGCACGAATACCTGTTCTTCGGGAATCGTGTCCTGGAAATTACCGGCGAGGAAGATGCTGTCGAGGCTGGTATCAAACGTCGTGTCGGGCGGGGTCTGGGTGTCATCGACAACGGTATCGACCAGCGTATCGAGCACGAGGAACGCGCGGCGCTGATTGTCGGCCGAGACTACGACACTGGTCGTGTCCGGCGTGCTGTCGACAACCGCGCGATAGTTGGCAAACCAGAGCGCCGAACCGTCATTGTCACGGTTGTCATCCGAGGTCGACTCGAGACAGTAGCGGGCAACGGCGTTGCCGAGGCTGTCGCCTTTGGTCGGGAAGATCAGTTCGATCGGGTTGTCGCCGGGCATCGTGACGGCGTCGCGGAGCATGATCGGCCCGGGGGATCCGGGAAGCGGATCGGTGGCCGTCTCGATCGACACGAACATCTCGCTGTACGCCATAATGTCATCATCGACCGTAAACTTGTTGGAATCGGGCCGGACGTTGCCGCCGAGATCGAGGAAGCGGAGTCGCTCGGCATCGTAGCCGAATTTCCCGAGTGAGATGGTATCGGAGGCCGACGCGACCCATAGCTCATAGATCATTCCCGGCGGCGTACTGGGCATCCGCTCGGCGGCCAGGTAGAGATCGGTGTTGGCGATACCCGTGGAGATGTCATCGGCCTGTTCGCAGCCCCAGACAGCGACACCAATTAGAATGGCACAGACAAGGAAAATCCGGCGATGATTGCACCTCGGCATGAACTTCTTCCTCCTTACGGAACCCTCGCAGCGGCTGCCGCTCAACATGTACGCAATAAGGCCGGAGTATATACCAGAACCTATGGAGTGTCAAGCCCTTATTTGTAGCCGCCGTATCGATTTACAGACGATTGAGGGGGCGAAATAGCGTAAAGAAAAACGACCCTCCGTCGATATTCTAGATATCGAACGACTATAATAACTTAGCAGGGATTTCGCCCGTGAACTCATGTCCCAAGTGTAACGCTGTACCCGAAAACCCCGGCGCTCGATTCTGCACCGAGTGCGGCGCCCCGCTGCCGGGGACCGGCGAGCCATCCCCCACTCCTTCGGCCAACACCGACCCGGACTTCCTCGTGAGTGAGGCGCACCCGCACGAAGCCGAAATTGTCGGCGATGACAAACCAAAAACACCGCGTGATGACGACCTGTCTCTTGAGACCCCCGGCGACCAGCTCCAGCGCAGTGCAACGACCCCGCCGCCGGCGGAAGATTCGCTCATCGGCGACACGGCCACCCCATTCGTCTTCGATCCGGAACCGACGCCGGTAGAACCGGAACCGGACGGTGATATGTTCGGCGGGGTTGATCGCGATCCGGCGCCTGAAGCTGGCCAGGCCGACGGCAAGGACGACGATGATCCGGAAAGCCTGCCGCGGCTGTCGTCTGAAGAGGTCCAGGCGATCGAGCAACGCATGTCTACGCCACAGGCGGACTATCTGTCCGAAGATGAGAAGCGACGCCTGATCGAGCAGATGGACAAGCTCGACCAGCCGTTCTCCAACACGCCGATCGTGCCGCCCAAGAAGCAGGGCGCTGCAGGCGCCGGCGATACGCCCGCGCAGCAGTCGCCCCCGCCGCCTTCGGGTGGCCCCCGTCCGGATGACCTGCCGAAGCGCCCGGAACCGTCGGTCCGCCCGCCCCGGTACGCGTACTTCTGGCGGAATATCGTCCAGCTCACCGGGCAACCGCGGCTGCACGAGGGTGAAGAGTTTTCAATCGGCGACAACGCTTTCGTCCTCCGCGCCAAACAAATCAGCACCACCCTGATGCTGGCGGTCGGGGCGCCGATCCTCGCCCTTATCCTCTTCGTCATCGCCCTCCAGCTGGTCGGCGGCTCCGGGTCGGGCAACGGCTCTGTGGCCGGCGTGGTCGTCGACGAGTACTCCCGGCCGTACATCCACGGCGCCTTCGTGCGACTGCCGGAACGCGGCCAGACGTTTGAGGTCAACCCCGAGGGATTCTTCGTGACCGGCGAACTGCCCCCGGGCACCCACGAACTGCATTACATCATCGACGGCGAGGTTATTGGCGCCGACTATGCGACGGTTGTCGAAGGCAAGGTAACCACCCTGACGCTCCGTCCTTCGGAGGAAGTCATCGATGACCTGGCCCAGTCCGACGAGCCAAATTCGACTACGCCCCGGCAGCGCTCGTCTTCGGGAGCCGAACGAGCCGAGCAATCCCGCTCGAACCAGGCATCGTCCCAGAACAAGCAGCTTGCCTCCGGGAATACGCAGAGTTCGAAATCGTCGGCATCGAGCAAGCGCTCATCGTCGCAATCAAGCCGTTCGTCCAAGTCATCGTCCAAGCCCAAATCATCGTACGCCAAGCTGGCGCTGCAGGCCAATGTCGACGGCGCCAAACTGACGCTCGACGGCAAGGTGCTCGGGGCCGGCAACCTGACCTACTCGCGACTGAAAACCGGTACCCGCAACTACAGCGTGTCGGCCGACGGTTATGAGACGGTCAGTGGAACGATCAAGCTGTCTGCGAACAAGACCAACACGCTCATCATCGACTTGCCTCCCCTGACGCAGGCGGCCAAGGAGCGGGAGTACGGCGCCGAGGACTTCTACTATTCCGGCGCGACCCTGCTTCGGGAAGGTAACACCACCCAGGCCATCACCGATCTGACCGAAGCGATTCGCATCGACCCGTCGTATACCGATGCCTACAACGCCCGGGGCGACGCCTACAGTCACGAACGTCGGTTCGAACTGGCCCATGATGACTACCTTCGGGCGGCCGAGATCTTCCGGATGCGCAAGCAGTTCAACTATGCCATCACCGCGTACAACAATGCCCTGAAAGCCGATGATCGCTCGGTAGCAGCGCACATGGGTCGAGCCAGTCTGTTTATGGCCAAAGGTGAGGTGCTCGCGGCCATCGCCGACTATGAATCGGTTATCCGCGTCGACCGCGGCAACTACAAGGCCTACTTCGGACTGGGTGAAGCCCGGTACAAGCGGGGGAACTACAGGAAGGCAATCGATCACTTCAAGGATGCTCGCTCCCTCGATTCCGAAGATCCGCTGGTCTACCAGTACCTCATGCTGAGTTACCTCGGCGCCAACGATATCAAAAATCTCAATAAGACATACGAGAAGTTTACCGAAGTCGCCACGCAGGAGCAGATTGACGACATGCACCAGGACGCCACGTACAGCGCTGTGTTGCGAGTTGTAGACAGAAAGTAAGGACTTATGTCACGGAAGCTCAACTGCTGGGAATTCAGGGACTGCGGCCGTGAGCGAAATGGTGTGCTGGCCGATGTCAAGGGCGTGTGCCCGGTCGCGCTGGCATTGGAGTATGACGGCATGAACGATGGTCAGGCAGGAGGTCGCGTCTGCTGGATGATCCGGCGCTGTCCCGTGACTGCCTCTGCCTTCCCGCCGGGTGAACGGACCAGCGATTGCCACCTGTGTACCTTCTATCGCCGCGTCGCCCACGAAGAGGCCGGCCGCACGCGCGAACCGATGGCCGCAGTCGACGACTGATTCATCGCATCTTTCCCCGCTCAAGCTACCCGCCGGATCAGTCACGCTGGTCCGGTTTTTGTTGCCCGCCAGCCGGTTTCGGCGTATTATGCACGATTAGTGTATAAGCCACGAAACGACGCTTCAGTATCTTGCTTCCAAGGAGGATAGCGTGAAACGACTGTTCACTACCCTGGCCGTCACCGTGCTGGCAGCAGCGCTGCTGTCGAGCGCGAGCCTGGCACAGACGACCTCGAAAAAGGAATCCCTGCTCAGCAAAGGTAAATACGTCCCCGATATCGCCACCTTCATGCAGATCGGCGCCTGTATGCCGGCCGGCTACAGCTGGGATGGCGAAAAGGTCTTTTTCGGCTCCTCGATGTCCGGGGCGCCGCAGTACTACCGACTCAACGAAGAAGGCTGGCCCTACCAGCTGACCGCGTTCGAAGACGGCACCGACTTCATGGTGCTTTCCTACGGCGCCGACATGGCGATCGTGGGCGCCTCGGTCGGCGGCTCGGAGCAGTCGCAGTTGTACCTGATGGATACGAAGTCGGGACGGGTCGTCCCGCTGACGAACTACGAGGATGTCCAGTTCGGGTCGGTAACCTGGGCCAAGGATGACCGCTCGATCTACTACCGCTCCAACGAGGAGAACAAACGCGACTTCTTCCTCTACCAGATGGACATCACCACCGGTGATGCGGTCAAGATCTTCGGCGATACGACCGGCGGCGTCACCGGCTACAACGCCATCATGGACCTGTCGCAGGACGGCCGGCACATGATCGTCGGCAACTTCACCTCCAACGTCAACAACGACCTCTACCTGCTCGACCTGACAACCGGGGAGTACGAGAAGCTGACCGAGGACGAAGGTGACGTCATGTACGGGTCGGCCACCCTGATGCCCGACAACACGACCATCTGGGTCCTGTGCAACGACAACGAAGACGGTATCATGCGGCTCGGCAAGATGGAAGTCGGGTCATCAGAGGTCGAATTCGCCAGTGATGGCTGGCTCGATCCGCAGTGGGAAGTGGAAGGGCTCGGTTTCTCGCGCGATTACAAGCACATGGTCGCCCTGCAGAATGAAGAAGGCTTCATTCGCATGCACCTGCGCGAGGTCGAAACCAAGAAGGTACTGCCCTCTCCCCCGCTCGACGGCATCATCGGCGGCGGCTACTTCGATGAAAACGGCAATGTGCTGATCTCCTTCACCGGCCCGACCCGCGCCCCCAATGTCTGGCGGTGGAATCCGGCGACCGAAGAACTGACCCAGTTGACCTTCTCCATGTATGCCGGGATAGACCGGACGATCTTCAGGGATCCGACCCTGGTCCACTACGAGAGTTTCGACGGACTCAAGATCCCGGCGTTCCTCTACCTCCCGCCGGACTACGAAGAAGGCACGCCGATTCCGTTTATCGTCCACGCTCACGGCGGGCCCGAGAGCCAGTATCGCCCGTACTTCATTCGCAATGTGCAGTATCTGATGCTCAACGGCTACGGCGTCCTGGCCCCGAATCCGCGCGGATCATCGGGCTACGGCCGCGCCTACATGAACATGGACAACTACAAGAATCGCAAGAAGTCGCTGCAGGACTACAAAGCGGGCGTGGATTGGCTGATCGCCAACAACTACACCGAGCAGGGCATGATCGGCATTCGCGGCGGCTCCTACGGCGGCTATGTGGTCATGGGGATGATCACTGAGTACCCGGACCTGTTCGATGCGGCGATAAATATCGTCGGTATCGTCAACTTCAAGACCTTCCTCGAAAACACCAAGCCGTACCGACGGGCGCTGCGCGAATCCGAATACGGGCCGCTCTCCGATCCGGAATTTCTCGAGCAGGTCTCACCGATTCACAAAGCCGACCAGATTAAGACGCCGCTGCTGGTGATCCACGGCGAGAACGATCCGCGGGTGCCGGTCAGCGAAGCACGGCAGATCATCTCGACCCTGGAAGAACTCGGCCAGCCGGTTGACTCACTGATCTTCCCGGACGAAGGTCACGGCGCCAGCAAGCGCGTCAACATTATTGCCGAGTACCGCAAGCAGGTGGAGTTCTTCAACGAACACCTTAAAGGCATGGAGCCGACCGGCGCCGAATAAGCTCGCGTACATATCAAGTGTCACAAGCCCGACTGCTCACGCGGTCGGGCTTGTTCATTCTGAAGCATATTGTATCACTGACAAAAAAAGAGGCGCACAGGCGCCTCTCTTGTAGTCGATTGGGCCGAAATCAAGTCAGGCCCGCAGCTTTCGCGACCCGGAAATGGTCGCTACAGGATCTCGTCGACCCACGGGTCGATTGAGTATTTGTCGTGAAGCTCCTGCTTCATCTTACCCGCTTCGCTGGCGCTGTCAAACAGCCCCAGCCGGACCCGAAAATAGATGCTGCCGTCGTCAGCAGTGTAGGTCGTCACCCACGGTTCATAGCCGCGCTTCTGATACAGCCCGACCAGGTGCTCGGCGTATTCCGAAGACGGACAGCTGGCGACCTGGACAGCATACCCGGAACCCATCGGCTGCGACGGCAGCCCGACCGGTTTAGCCTCTTCTTCGGGCACGGCTTCCGGCTCACCGGCGGTTTCCGGTTCGGTCGTGGTCGGCGGCGCCGTGTCCGGGCTCACCGTATCCGGCCGCTGATCCTCGCCCAGCATTTCCTGTTCGAGTCGCGCCGCTTCTTCCTTCTTATCATCGGAACAGGCCAGCGTCAGCAGGATCGCGGCCGATGCCAGCAGAATCAGTACTTTCTTCATCACACCTCCCACGCCCCGGCCTCCATGGCATCGGCGCGCGTGTTCGTTGAGATAGCTTAGTTGTTGAATATTAGAGCGTTCCCCCGGTCGTTGTCAACTTAAAAGAGCCATATTTCCATCCAATTAAATGTTGAATTGATGCGTTCAATTGTATAAGATGTGGTCCAGTTCAAGAGGTGCTTATGCGTGCTTATGACAACATCGGTGAACTGGTCGGCAACACTCCCATGGTACGCCTCCGTACCGGCATCCCGGCCGAAATGCAGGCCTATGTCAAGCTGGAGTTTTTCAATCCGACCGGTTCCATAAAAGACCGCATGACGGTCCACATCATACGGAAGGCAATCGCCCTCGGAACGCTCAAACCGGGCGATACGGTTATCGACAACACCTCCGGTAACACCGGCTCGGCCCTGGCCATGGCGGCATCGCTGTATGGTCTTCGGGCTATCCTGGTCACACCCGAGAAAACCAGCCAGGAGAAAGTCGACCTGATCCGCTCTTACGGCGCCGAGGTCATTGTCACCCCCACCGAGGTGTCGCATGACGACCCCGACGGCTGCTACATGGTGGCTCGCCGAATGGCCAAAGAACACGGCTACTTCGATCTCGACCAGTACAACAGCCAGGACAATGTCGAGGCTCACTATGTCTCGACCGGCCCGGAAATCTGGGAGGATACCGACGGTCGCCTGACCCATTTCGTCGCCGGCATCGGTACCGGCGGCACCTTTTCCGGGGCGGCTCGCTATCTCAAAGAACGCAATCCCGCCATCAAGTGTATCGCGGTCGATCCGGAAGGCTCCGTCTTCGCGGAATACATCAAGTCGAACACGGTGGTGGAAGGCTACACGTATTCGGTCGAGGGGATCGGCTCCGATGTCGTCACGCGGGCCCTGCATACCGATGTCATCGATGAAGTCATCACGGTCTCCGACAAGGAATCTTTCAACCGGGCCCGGTTAATCGCCCGCCAGGAAGGTATCTCCGGCGGCGGCTCATCCGGCGCGGTGGCTATCGCCATGGAACGGGTCGCCCGGAATATCCCGGCGGACAGCCTGATGGTCGGTGTCTTTGCCGATGCCGGTATCCGCTACCTGAGCAAATGCTACAACGACGGCTGGATGAAACGACACGGCTTCCTGCCAACCGTTGAGGGGGTGGAGTCATGATGGCCTGGGTGTTCGGCCTGCTGGCATTCCTGACGGCCGGTGAAAGCGGCAGTACCAACAAGGGTCTCGCCTACACTGACTTGAGTCACAACTTCGGCCATGTCGCGCTCGACTTCACCGTCATCGCGGAGTACCCGATCTTCAACGAAGGCGCCGAGACCTACACAATCGACTCGGTGCGGGCCAACTGCGATTGCTCCCATGCCTTCGCGATCGATACGGTCCTGGCGCCGGGCGACACGACTCAGGTTCGGCTGTCATTTACGACCACGAATTTCTTCGGACCCAACAACAAACAACTGGTCGTCTACACCAGCGACCCGGACCACCCGAAGATGACGTTTTTCTACCTGGCAACCGTGGGACAGTGGCTGAAGGGTCTGAAGCCGGACCCGGTGTCCCTCTTCTTCCTGCCGCCGCACAAGTCGAAGTCGATAAGCCTGACCAATAACGGCTTTTCGCGCATCGAACTGGCTTTCGCAGGCACGCCGGACTCCCTCTTCGACGTCAATATCACCAGTGATCTGGCTCGTCGGGGCGAGCAGGTGAGCGCTGAGATCGTCCCTTTTGCAGATTTATCAGCCGGCACGTACCTGACCAATGCCCGTTTCCAAGTCACTGTGCCGGAACAGGAACCGGTGTTTCTCACGATTCCCGTCAAGATCGTACGCTACTAAATGATCCGTTGTCGAGCTTTTCTAAAGCTCTTGACAAAGATCGTCACAACTGCTAACATAATGGCAATGTGACGAGGGTGACTCTCTGCTGTCCCTGGGTAGTTTTCTAGCCCCCTCTACCCAACCAGAGTAGCGCCCTCTTTTTTTCGTTTCGGGCAGACTCCCCACAAAAAAACCGCCCTCGGCGAGGGCGGTTATATCAGCAAAAAGCGCAGCGTTACGCTTTTTCTATGCAGTCAACCGGGCACACCGCGACGCAGTGAGGCCCATCATCCTGGTCCTCGCACTCGTTGCACGTGTCAGGGTCGATCACGTAGATATCACCTTCGGAAATCGACTCAGTCGGACATTCCGGCAGGCAGAGCCCGCACGCGGTGCATTCATCGGTGATCTTCATTGCCATAGCGAGATCCTCCAAGCTAAACATGTCAAAGACCCGAGGGCCGAAATTGATTGCGCAAATATACACTCTTTATACGATTCGACAAGCACAATTCTGAACTAATTTCATCGTAAGCGCAAAAAAATCAGAGACTTGCACGGTCAATACTCTACAGCAAGGTAGACTTTTTCGTGTTTCGACAGACGCTTCCACCAACGGCGAAGGTGCTGCTTTCTGACCTCGATTGACTCATGCCACAGGCTGGCTGGGGAAAATCTCGGAGAGGCGCAGGGAGCAAATTGGGCGACAAAGAAACAAGGCGCCACCCGGATTCGAACCGGGGAATAAGGGTTTTGCAGACCCCTGCCTTACCACTTGGCTATGGCGCCCAACATGAAAAAAAAGCGGGAAACGAGACTCGAACTCGCGACAGCCACCTTGGCAAGGTGGTGCTCTACCAACTGAGCTATTCCCGCTTTCGCACTACCTGCGTAATCAGGTGGCTATAATATATATGGGCCGGCCCCCTTGTCAATAGCTTTGCGGCAAATTTAATCGGGACAAGAATTTACTACGATACGCCGAGCCTGACCCGGCCGTCTGTCTTCTGATGCAAATCTAGCTGTAACGATTACACATTGTGTCCGATATTGTCAACAAAGGAGGGCCGAAGAGAACCGACAACCTGTATGACAACGGTAGCATGCTCATGACCAAAGTACATCTCATCCAGCGCGAAGAAATCATCCAGAACGTCCTGGCCAAGAGCTTGCAGCAGTTCGGCTATGACGTCGTTGCCTCTCCGAACCCGAAGATAGGACGGAAAGACCTGCAAGGCGATCCGGACATTGATGTCGTCTTGCTGGACTACCATTTCCCCGATAACATGACGATCGAGTTTCTCAAGGCAGCCGCCACCGACCGCCGCCTGCAACAGGTACCGATACTGCTGACCTGTCGTACCTGCGAGAATTGCGTGGTCGAGGCCAGCCGCGACTACGGCGCCGTCGGTGTATTGGCCATGCCGGCCGAAGATGCCGTGCTGCAGCGGAAGGTTGAGCAAGCGGTGGCATCGGGCAAGCGACAGGTGCTGGTGGTCGATGATGAAGAAGTCATCCGCGATATCCTCGAGACCTTCCTTCGCCTCGAACGCTTCCGTGCTCTCACCGCCGCTTCCGGTGACGAGGCGCTTGCCCTCATGGCTGAACACGACGTCCACGCGGTGATCTCCGACATTCTCATGCCGGGGATGAACGGGATGGAATTGCTGGTCAGGATCAAAGAGGAACGGCCCGAGATTCCGGTGATCATGATTACCGGCCACGCGGGCAGGTACACACCGGAAAACATCCTCTCCTCCGGCGCCGATGGTTACTTCACGAAGCCGTTCAAGAATGTCGAGTTGATTGCGACACTGCGGAAGGTGTTGCATGCGAAGTCGCACGCAGCCCGGAAACTCCCCCGTCGAACGAGGTCGGCCCCGACCGGATCATAACCGCGATCAACGAGACTCAGATACTATGGGCAGTGACTCAAACAGCGCCGCGTATTTTTCGGCGGAGCGCTGCCAGGAAAAATCCTGCTTCATGCCGGCTTTCATCAGCTTCGTCCAGGTCCGCCGGCGCGGATACAACTCGACCGCCCGCGTGATTGCCTCAAGCATCGCCTCGGCGGTATAGGGTCCGAACAAGAACCCGGTCCCCTGCCCTGTGGCTGCGTCGTAGTCGATCACCGTGTCGGCCAATCCACCGACATCGCGCACCACCGGCACCGTCCCATACTTCAGCGAATACATCTGATTCAGTCCGCACGGCTCGTAGCGTGACGGCATCAGGAAGATATCCGAGGCCGCTTCGATCTGGTGCGACAGTTCGTTGTCGAAGGTCAGATAGGCTTTGCACTTGTCGGGATACCGCCGCTCCAGGTCCTGCAGTAGTTCATGATAGCGCGGTTCGCCGGTGCCGAGGACGATAAGCTGCAAATCCATCGACAACATCCGATCGGCTGCCGCCGCGACCAGATCGAGGCCCTTCTGGTCAGCCAGGCGCGTCACCATACCGATCAGCGGATCCTTCTCCCGGTGCGGCAGACCCGCCCGGTTGAGCAACTCCACTTTGGTCATCCGTTTCCCTGACAGATTGGCCGGGTGGTACCGGTATGGGATTTCCTTGTCACGCGAGGGCGACCAGACAGTGTAGTCGACACCATTGAGAATACCGGTGAGATCGGCGCTGCGCTGCTGCAGCACACCTTCGAGCCCGTGTCCGAACTCTGAAGTCGATTGAATCTCCTGCGCATACCGTTCCGATACGGTGGTCAGCTTGTCGGCGAGCACGATAGCGCCTTTCAGCAGATTCAATCGCCCGTAAAACTCGAGCGCCCCGGTGACCGGATGCATCAGTTCCGCCGGCAGCCCGAGCAGACCGAACCGGGCTGCGTCGAAACTGCCCTGGTAGCCGAGATTATGTATGGTCAGTACCGACGGTACTCCGCGCCACAACGGATCATCGGCAAACACCGTCTTCAGATACACCGGGATCAGTGCCGTCTGCCAGTCGTGGACGTGGACCACATCGGGCCGCCACTCGAGCGCGCGGCAGGCTTCCAGGACCCCCTTACAGAAGACGGCAAAGCGCTCATCGTTGTCACCGAACTCATGACCGGTTTCCGGATCGACATACAGCGACGATCGCCCGAACAGGTCATCGTTGCCGAGCAGCAGTGTCTCCAGCTTGAGTCGCGGTTCGTTTCGACGGCCCAGCGTGAGCTGGTGCATCGTTGAATCAAACGACACTGCGAGCCGCCGATCATCAGCACGAATGCCACGACGGTCATCGTCGATCTGTCCGTACCACGGCATGAAGACTTTGACCTCATGCCCCATTTTGGCCAGTTCGCGCGGCAGCGCTGCCAGCACATCGCCCAGCCCACCGGTACGAGCATAGCCGGCGACTTCCGATGCCGCCATGAGTATTTTCAATCGTTTCATACGGTCGCTAAACTGGTTCCCGCTTTCCCTCGGACGGCATCGAGTCAACATCGATCGACCGCAGGAATGCCGCGGCCTCTTCGGGTGGCGTCGGATTGATATAAAACCCGGTGCCCCACTCGAACCCGGCCACCTTGGTCAGTTTCGGAATGATCTCGATATGCCAGTGATACTGGCCCCGGTACTCGCTCGAACAGGGACGGGTATGCAGGATATAGTTGTAGGGTGGATTGTTCAAGGCCAGTTTCAAGCGCATCAACGTATCCTTCATGCACCTCGCCAGCGTGTCGTAATCGGCGTCCGACATATTCAAAAAATGCCCCTGGTGCGTCTTGGGAAGAATCCAGGTTTCGAACGGAAAGCGCGACGCAAACGGCTCCATGACCAGAAACGCATCATGATCCGACACCAGCCGTTCTTTCTGCACCAACTCCTGGCGAATGATATCGCAATAGATGCATCGCTCGCGAAACTCGTAATACCGTCTCGCGCCCTGCAGCTCCTCGTGTACCCGTTTCGGCACGATCGGCGTCGCAATCAACTGGCTGTGTGAGTGCTCGAGCGACGCGCCGGCGGCTTCACCGTGGTTCTTGAAAATCAAAATGTACTCGAACCGGGTATCCCGCTGCAAATCGGTCATCCGTTCCCGGTAAACCCAGAGCACATCGCGGATCTGCGCTACCGACATCTCCGCCATGTCCTGGTCGTGCACCGGTGTTTCGATAATCACTTCGTGGGCGCCCACGCCGTTCATGCGATCGTAGATACCATCGGGCGCCCGATTCAGGGTCCCCTCGATCATCAGCGCCGGATACTTGTTGGAGATGACCCGAAGGGTCCAGCCGGGACCGTTCGGCTCCGAGTTGGGCGCCCGATACGCGCGAACTTCCGGCGGCGTGGCCGCTTCATTCCCCGGACAAAACGGGCACTGCGCCGCTTCAAGAGGCCGGCTGACCGACTGAAAAGCCGAGGGTCGCCGACTGCGTTCCGTGGAGATAATCACCCAGCGCCCGATGATAGGGTCTTTACGAAGTTCCGGCATGTAGCATCCCTGTTGAGTAAGAACTCAAAATAGTGCGGTCGCAAAACGATGTCAACCGGGTAATATCCGGCCGCGCCGCTACAGCTGCAGGGCCCCCTCGGCCTTGCAGACCCCGTCAAACACCGTGCGAAGCTGCGCCCGTTCCCGGTCGGAAAGGGTGCAGTCACGACGCTCCATCGAGCGTTCGATCGTCTCGATCGCTTTCTCGAACTTGTATGGGACAAAGGCCCCCGACTGGCCCCAGCTGAACGACGGAATCTCCTTGTCCACCAACAACGTTCCACCGAAGAGATTGCAGCTGACACCGATCGAAATGCCCGTATTGAGCAGCGTTCCAATGCCCGTCTTGGTGTGGTCGCCGATAAACGAACCGACCTTGATCGAGCCCGAATCGACCGACTCGCCGTTCACCGTGCAGCGGATCGGCGAATAGTTGTTCTTCAGATCGGAATTGGTGGTCATCGCGCCGAAATTCACCCACGGACCGACATAGCTGTGTCCGATGAAACCCGCGTGGTACTTGTTGACGTACGCATGGAAAATCGACTCCTCGACCTCGCCCCCGACCCGACAGGTATGCCCGATCGAGCAGGCCGAGATCTTCCCCGCGACAACAACACAGTTCGGCCCGATATACGTGGGACCGTAGACTGCCGCATGCGATTCAACTCTGGTGTTGTCACCGACATACACCGGACCACCCGTGGCATCGATCACCGCCCCCGGCATCACCGTCACGCCGGCGCCGAGGTAGATTTCATCTCTGTTGACGAGAGCCGCGTGCTCATGGACAGCCGCCCCGGTCTTCTTCAGAAGTGACGGCTTGACACGGGCGAAATCATCGGTAACTGCAGCCTCGACATCAGCCATCACGTCCCACGGGTAGTTGTAGAGCGTGGCGGTCGTGTCAAAATCGGCGATTGTCTCCTTGTCATGCTCCTCGGCGATTATCTTCTCGTAGTCGGCCGGGGTCGCAATCGACGGGGCTGCATCGAGCGACTCGCTCTTGAGCAGCAGGGCCACCGTCTCGCCATTGTTCCGAAAGAGCGTATTGAGTCGGCTCTCGCTGATCAGTTTCGGCAGGTCACCGAACGAACGCAGGCGACCGTTAATGAACAGGATGTCATCGTGGTCCGACGGTCGCTTGATAATATTGATCGGGTAGTCCCGGACCTGCTCGGCCAGAATCGGGGCCACCTGGTGACGGGCAAGCAAGCTGACCGAAGCGCCTTCGAACTGTCGTTCGATCCGCTTGAAATTCGGCGCCATGCCGGGTCGAAGCTCATAGACCGGCCGGAGGTAAGTCAGCGGATAGAACTGAGCGAATCTGTCGTCCTCATAGATGCACACTTGCAATGCCATGGTACGCCTCGTTTACAATGTCCGGGTTTGTGCTCTTTTTCGGCAGTAACGGCCCGGTTCTCCAGATCGGACCGAGATTACAAGTAGGCGACCCGACAGGACAGATGCAACAAGTATTTCCCGTCCGCAGACAGCCCGCTCAGACTGCTCAACGGCTTATCTGCCACTTTTCGGCCCAGCTGTCGGCCGTCTGTTTGTCATAGAGGTATTCGGCCAGCATCAGGCCCCAGGCCAGGGCCGCGCCGGGCCCCATGCCGGTGATGATATTGCCGTCAACCATAACCGGCACTTCCTGAACATCAGCGCCGGCCGCGGCCAGCTTGTCGTTGAACTTGGGATCACCGGTGGCCTTCTTACCCGTGAGAATACCGGCCGCTTCGCCCAGAACATGCGAGGGCGCGGCACAGATTGCCCCGACCATCTTGCCGGCGGCGTGGTGGTTGCGGATCAGCTCCACCACCCGATCGTTACCCGCCAGGGCCTTGGCATTTTTGGTGCCACCCGGCATCATGATGCCGTCGAACAGGTCGTCACCGATATGCGTAATCTGGGTATCGCTGACGATTGTGTTGCCGTAGGCAGCCTTGACCGGACTTGGTGTCAGCGACGCAATCGTCACCTCCGCCCCGCATCGATTCAACACATCGATCGCGGCCACCGCCTCGATATCTTCAAACCCCTCCGCCAGGACCATCAATACACGCTTGGACATATCTTCTCATCTCCTTCCTGCATTCTGCGCCAATCGGGCAGTCCGAGACTGCCCGGTAACTCCAGTATAGCCGTGAAGGCGATGGAATCAAGCCTAAAGCGGGTCCGGTATGTCGGTGATAGGGTGGTCTCGTCAGACTTTGGCGATCAGCTCGCGCTCCAGGATAGCGAACAGGCAGCCATAGAGCGTCTCGCGGGAGAAGTCGCCGCCGCTGATGAAGGAGTCCTCGTTAAACGGCAGCTCGTCTTTGAACGGTCGCCGGGAGAGTACATATACGGTAAGGCTGTGGCCGTTGCGTTCGGGACGGACCAGCAGTAAGTAGCGGTTCTCGGCAGTGTAGATGTTCACCTTGAGACTGTCGTATTGTTGGTCGACCATCGACCACGGCTCCGAGCGCATCGGCTCGACATAGTCGATCCAGCCGTTCAGGGTCGGTGAATCGGGCACCTGCATGACCTCCAGCCATTCAACAAGCTGATCTCGCAATTCGGCCAGTTCCGGGGTCAGGGCCGGCTCGGCCTGGGTGGGACTTGAACTCACGCTACCGCCTCCTTCCAAGAAGTCTTTCCTCTCTATGCATTATCGGATTTCGGAGAGGCGATCTTGACAGTGATCTCCAATCGGCATCAGCGCCAATTGAGCGAGACCTGATTGATTGCGAAACATATGTGATAGACCATCGTAGACTGAATTGATACATTATTGACGCAGGCACTTGAAGGATACCGACTTAATTCCGGAGGAGGCAGCGTTATGCCGCGTGTTGTACATTTTGAGATCCATGTCGATGATACCGATCGGGCCGGCAAGTTCTACAGCGATGTGTTCGGCTGGCAGTTTCACAAGTGGGAGGGCCCCGAGGATTACTGGCTGATATCAACCGGCGACCGAAACCAGCCGGGGATCGATGGCGGTATGATGAAACGCCGCGATCCCGCCGGCTCGGTCTACAACACACTGCAGGTGGAAGATCTCGACGCGTACATCGAGAAAGTCACCGGCGCCGGCGGCGAGATCTGCGTGCCCAAGATGGCCATTCCGACCGTCGGCTGGCTGGCCTATTTCAAAGATACCGAGGGCAATGTCTTCGGCATGATGCAGGCGGATGCCAACGCCAAATAGTACGCTCTCACCATCAAGCCTATCTTCCGCGGGCCAGCGAGCATTTGCCGGCCCGCTTCTCTTTGTGCCGAGAAATGTTGACCGAACCCCCGGACGGCGCTACCTTCCCGACATACTCAACAACTACAGTGCATTTCAAGAACAGATACGGAGGTTGTATGGCAGCGAAACACCTGAGCCGTTGTTTCCGTCAGGGAATACTGAGAACTCCGCTTCTCACGCTGGTGGCCCTGGTCGTGCTCTGGTCCGTTCCGATGGCGGCTGAGAGCGATACCCTGGACAGTCTTCGGGTGAAGATCGACAGCATCAACGCCATTCTCGATCAGGCCTCGCGGGATTTCGATTTTGAGACGATGTCGCAGTACTACGAAGATGACGTGATCGTGCTCCCCAACGGCGAACCGATGCTGCGCGGCAAGCAGGCCTTCCTCGAGAATGAAAAAGCCGCCGAAGAAGTCGGCTATAAGATCCTGAATATCGAAACGGAACTGGTCGACCTCTTTCACTGTGACAACTTCGTACACGAGGTGGGGACCTACGCAGTAACGCTGAAAGTGCCCGGTGTGCCGTTCGACATCACCGATGTCGGAAAATACCTTGTAATCTGGCGGATTTATCCGGACGGCGCACTGAAGATCAAGCTCGAGACCTGGAACAACGATCACATCGAGCGATAGCCGTCACCGTTTTTTCACAACCGGTCCGCATTTTTCCTAAACCTCCGCGCGCAGGCTTCGTAGCTAGAGGTTAAGTAGGGGCAACAAGAAGGAGCCTATCACAAGCGGGCCCGCTTCGGTTCCTTGACAAGGCCGTGTCTCACCAGTCAGTCGGTG
>WJMS01000087.1 GCA_014727815.1 candidate division GN15 bacterium | reverse complement strand
GTACCGATACATCGCCACCCACTCGTCCGGAGATGACGAGGTTGAGGCCGTTCTGCTGGGCGATCATGTAGAGGACATCGAGCAGCGGCACCGATTCGAGTTCCAGCGACATCCGGCGGCCTTCATCGAGCGGTGAGGCGGCCGTGAGTGACGCCAGCAGCAGGATGGCAACAATGGTGAGAGCGGCGATCGACTTCATATCTTTATCCCTTGCGTACCGTGATATCGAATTGGCGTCCCTGGTATTCCAGGGTCACCGCATGTTTACTGATTGCAACGACAGTGGCGCGGTTGACCGAGTCGCCGACACCGACCCGCTGGCCGTTCACGTAGGCCATGGGGCTGGTCGCGCTGTAGATGATGCCGCGCAGAATCCAGGACGGTCCGGATACCTGGCGGGTCTGGCGCACGCCCCCGAACGGATCGCGGCCCCAGTCGGCCTCGCTGATTCGGGCGATTTCCGCCTCGGGGATCGGTATCCGAGCACTCTGCTGTCGATCGAGCGGCAGAATTGTCTCGGGTCGATCAACGTCGGCAGCTTGCTGATCTTCGCGCAGGTTGAAATAGGCCCACACGATGGCCAGAATGAGCGCGCCGAACACGATTTTTTTGCGCAGTGATTCGCTCATGCCGCCTCCGTCGGGCTGCCCAGGAGGGCCTTGAAACGGATCGTACAGCGGATGTCGTCGCCCGGGTTTTTTCCGGCACGAATCGAGCAGCCGTTGACGCCGCGGAAGAATGGCTCGTTTTCGATCGCCCGAAGGTATCGGGCGAATTCGATAAAGCGGCCATCGAGTACGACGCTCAGATTCAAGAACAGCGGCTCGGCGCTGTTGCGCGAGCGGGCATTGAGGCGAATCAATTCCTCGACCGGGGGTGTGATGTCATACAGCGACAGACCGGCCATGCGTGCTTCGCCTTCCAGTTTCTCGAACAGTTCGAGCAGATCGGCCTTGGCGAAAAGCTTCGATTCGAGCAGGACTTTCGACCGCTCCAGCTCTTTGTGTCGTTCGAGCAGGCGAGGCAGGTCGGCGGCAGTTCGCTGGTAGTCATCCAGACGGCTTTCGAGTTCCGCCTGGTGCGTTCGGGCCTCGGACTGCTTCTGCTGCATTGGGCG
The DNA here is from genome assembly GCA_014727815.1 of candidate division GN15 bacterium. GTDB lineage: Bacteria > Zixibacteria > MSB-5A5 > GN15 > FEB-12 > WJMS01. The sequence goes on along the minus strand of WJMS01000087.1, from coordinate 17,464 downwards.
ATAGGCGGTCATGAACCAGGCCACCACCATACCGACGGCCAGCAGGTAATATATGATCAGGCGGCGGCTCATGACTGTCCCCGCATGCTGAGGGTGAACTCCAGCCGGGTTTCGCGATCATCGATCCGTTTGACGTGGCGGTCGACCGTTACGTCGCCGTACCAGCGCGATTTTCTGAGCGCTTCGACATACTCCGCGAGCACGACCTCCGGGGGGATCTCACTACGGCTGATGACGCCGATCAAGGTCAGGTTGCGACCATTCTGCCCGGGTGCGTAGTCGAGCTGCCGCAGCAGGACGGTCCGTGGGGTCAGCCGGGTGAGTTCCTTGAAGTTGAACCCGAGATAGCTGGGTCGTTCGGCGATCTGTTCGATATATTCGCGATTGCTCGCGACCAGTTGTTTAGCGACCTGGTAATTGGCAAACAGGTCGGACTGTTCGAACGCGCTGACTTCAGACTGAATAGTCTCGTTCCGGGTTGCAATTGTGCGCAGTTCGTTGTACTGGGTCAGGGAAGTCAGACCGAGGATGCTTGCCAGGACAACGAGTGCCGCGGCAGCGAAACGATGCTGCAGGCGACGGCGCTGCCGTTCGACTTGCTGGGCCGGCAGCATGTTGGCCAGTCGGATCGGGCAGGCTGCTGCGGCGGCGGTCTGGAGGCAGACGGCAAGAGTCGACGAAACCCGGGAGCCGTCGTGATCCACGCGGTCGAGGTTCTCGTCGGGGAAGACGCGGAATTCAAAGCCGAATTGATCCTGCAGCAGTTTCACCAGTTCGTCGGTGTAGGCCAGGTCACCGTACACGTACACCGTGTTGGTGAAATGGGTGGCGTACTGGCCGGTGTAGTAATCGAGCGAGTTCTGTATCTCTCGCGCGAGCAGATCGGCGAAGTCGGCGAAGCGGTTTTCATCGGCTCGGTTGGCCAGCTGCGAGGAACCCAGCGAGGTGATATGATAGAACTGCAGGTCGGCGCCGCGATAATACGAGATATGGGTGCCGCCACGCTCGATATTGATCAGGGCAAAGTTGGCATCGGGTCGGTATTCCGGTACCGAGGGCAGCAGTTGACCGATCGTATCGTAGGCGCTGTAGATGTGGTGAACGGTCAGTTCAAGTCGCTCGAAAAAGCCGAGCTGTTCGTCGATCAATCGCCGGGTCGCCGCGAGCAGGGACACCCGTAAGCGTTTTGCCTTACCGCGTTTGAGTTCGGCCGTGACACGATAGTCGTAGTAACAGTCGCGAATCGGGAAGGGGATTCGCTTTTTGGCTTCGAAAAGAACAGCCGAACCGAGCTTGCTGCCGGACAGGGCCGGCATCTCGAAGGTTCGCAGGGCCGTCTCCGGGCCATTGACGACCAGAACCAGTCGTGGATGGCGCCCGCCGAACTGCGTGACGAACTCTTCGATGGCATGGCAGAGGTAGTCGGCCCGATTCTCGCGGTTGACGAGGTCACCCGTGGTATAGATCTTGCGAACTTCGAGCACCCGGACCGAGGAGCCCCGTCGCTGTACCGCCGCCATCTCGATTGATTCATCGGATATGGCAAAGGACAGCCAGCGCCCCCATGCCAGTTTACGGCGTGGACGTACCGGACTTTCGACAGCATCCAGCGAGGCGGAGACGGGATCAGGCGTCTCCGCATTCGCTGGTGTCGGTCGTCTGCCGGATCCAAGAAGCTTGTTGAGCACTCGCATAACGGTTCGCGCGTCTGTAGTTTAGAAGGTGACAATCACGCTGTCACCACTGTCGCCCCCCGTCGAGATGATCCGCCGATTGCTCGGCTGATACACATAGGCGTTACCCCAGGCGTCGGTCAGATACTTGTTGTCGGCGCCGTCGAGATACGGTCCGTTCCAGCCGAGCCGGGTCAGGCGGTCGTAGGCCGCGATGCTGTCCGGCTTGACCACCAGGTCCTGCAGCGACGCGGGCAGGTGGCCCACATCGCCTTCGAAGCCACGGTCGACCTGCTGTCCACCGGCGACTGCCGACGGGTTGCCGACAATCGCCCGCTTGATGCGATTGAGTTCATCGGTGGTCGCGGTTGTTCGCGAACCCTCGGTGACATCGGCAAAGCGGGGAATAGCCACCGCGGCCAGGATCCCGAGGGTGACGATAATGATGACCAGTTCAACGAGCGTGAACCCGCCATTGCCCGTGAGACAATGCCCCCCACGGTCGTGCGCCGACCATGTCATGGCGCACCGATTCCTTACCAGTTGTTTTCGCCGACCACGGTCGTATTTGGCCAGATCTCGCCGGTGCTGTCGTTGTACACCCAGCCGCCCGAGGTGCCAATAGTCGTGCCCTTGCTGTAGCCGACCAGGATCGAATCAGAAGCGCTGTCCGGATGCTGGTACGGGTTAGCCGGGATACCGTGCATCATCACCGAGCCCACCGTGGTCAGGCTGTCGATTGGCGGCCAGGCGGCCTGTCCGTTTTTCACGGCCTGATTGGCGTAGTAGATGGTGATGCCGGAGCGGATACTACCGAGAGCCGCGCGGCAGGACGCTTCCTTCGCTTCGCCGGTGATGTCCTGATATTTGGGAATGGCGACGGCGGCAAGAATACCGAGGATCACGATGATGATGACCAGTTCGATCAGCGTGAAACCTTTCTCCCCCGAGAGGTTACTGCGGAACATGTTGCCTCCAGTGCGTAATGTATACGGTTTGTCTATTTATCGACCTTACTATCGGTTCTCTTTATGCTGATTCAGCCCTGAAAGACCTTGATCAGGCTCCACATTGGCAGGAAGATCGCCAGGGCCATGACCAGGACGAACACGCCCAGGACCAGGGTTAGCAGCGGCTCCAGCACCGCGGTAAGTTGACGTGACCGGTACATTGTCTCTTTAGTATAGTGGGTCCCGATCTGGAGCATCATCCGCTCCAGCGAGCCGGATTCCATCCCGATGTCCATCATGTGCAGGGAGAGGTCGGGGAACCATTCAAACTTGCTCTTGACCGAGTTTATATCCCGGCCTTTTCGAAAGAGCTCGGAAAGGCGACGGACTTCGGCGCCAATCTGGGTGTTTTTGACCGTGTCTGAGAGGATCTCGAGTGTCTGGACCAGCGGGATACCGGCCTGAAACAGAATTCGAAACATCAGCGCAAACCGGGCGATATTGCCTTTGACAATCAGGTTGCCGACCACCGGCAGTTTCAAAATGAAACGATCGAACCGAAAGCGACCTGACTGAGACGAGAGCCACCGATGCAGGATTAGTCCGCCGGCGACGGCGGCCCCGAGAACATATATCCAGTAGCTGGTGATGACGTTCGACAGACCAATGAGCACGCGGGTTGGGCCGGGCAACTGGGCATCGAAAGCCGAGTAGAAGTCAACAAAGCGGGGGACCACGAAGGTCATCATCACGATAAAGGCGAGGCCAATTACCGTCAGCACAATAATCGGATAGCGGGTGGCCTGCTTGATCTCCCGGCTCAGTTCCATCTCCTTTTCGAGCATTGACGATAGCTCATCGAGCGTCTGCTCCAGTCGACCGGACTCTTCACCGGCGGCGACTGAGGCGACATAGACCCGGGAGAAGAGCTCCGGGTGTTCCTCCATCGCTTTGGAAAGGGGCCGTCCGGTTTCGACGGCCGCCCGGAGAGCATCGATCGTCAGGTTGATTCGATTGCCCGGTTTGCCGACCCGGATGATCGACAGGGCTCGAAGCAGGGGGACACCGGCCCGGTGCATCGTGGCCAGCGAATTCGTGAACATGATCAGTTGTTCGTAGGCCGAGGTGCCGAGAAAGCCGAGGGAGGGACCGAAGCGCTTGCGATGGGCCGGGGTGATCCGAATCGGCATCAGCTCCAGGTCGGCCAGGTATTGCTCCACCTGGGCTTCGTCGCGAGCCGTCAGCTTGCCGGTGCGTACTTCGCCGCGGGCGGTATAGGCCTCGTATTTATACTGGAGTGTCGGCATTGGCGAATCTCACCGGATCGGCCGAGGCAACGGCGGGGATATCTTCGATGTTCGACGTCTCTTTCAGCAGCTCTTCGAGACAAATCGTGCCGGAACGTACTTTGTCCAGGCCGGCGTCGAACAGCGGCTGATAGCCGGACTGCAGGGCCTGTTCGCGTATTCGTCCGAGCGAGACGCCCGAGAGCATCATCTCCGAGATGGTTGGCGTGATGCGGATGAGTTCGAAGATACCGACCTGGTTCTGGAAGCCCGTCATCTTGCACTGGTTGCAGCCGGCGCCGCGCTTGAATGTGATCGTTGCGGCGATATCGGGCGGCAGGTTGGCGCGGCTCAGGACAGCCGGCGACGGCAAGTACTCTTCGGTACAGGCCGGGCAGTTCTGGCGCACCAGTCGCTGGGCCAGCACGCCCTTGAGGGCGGTGGCAACGAGGTAATCCTCGATGCCCATATCGAGCAGGCGGGTGATCGCCGAAGGCGCGTCGTTGGTGTGAATTGTCGAAAAGACCAGGTGTCCGGTGAGGGCCGACCGGACCGCCATCTGGGCCGTCTCCCGGTCGCGAATCTCGCCGATCATGATGACGTCGGGATTCTGCCGAAGAATCGAGCGCAGGGTCGAGGGGAAGTTCAGCCCCGCTTTTTCGTTGATTTGCACCTGGTTGATCAACGGCAGCGAATACTCGACCGGATCCTCGACGGTCACGATATTCTTCTCGACCGAATTGATCTGCTGCAGCGAGGTGTACAACGTCGATGTCTTACCACTCGAGGTTGGCCCGGAGAGCAGGATGAGCCCTTCGGGCTTATTGATCAGATCAAGCCATACTTGTTCGAGTGATTCTTCGAGACCGAGTTGACGCAGGGTCAGGAAGAGATTGCGTCGGTCGAGGATACGTATCACGATTTTCTCGCCGTGAATGGTCGGCAGGGTGGAGATACGCAAGTCGACCGGTCCGCTCTCGGTGTTGATCAGGAAGCGTCCGTCCTGCGGCAGCCGCTTCTCGGAGACATCGAGATTGGCCGCGATCTTGATGCGAGAGATTACTTCGTTTTGCATCGACTTGGGCGGCGACGCTTCCTCGCGCATGACGCCGCTGACGCGATAGCGAATGCGCACCGACTTTTCGTCCGGTTCGATATGGACATCGCTGGCCCGGTCGCGGATTGCCTTGTTGATAATCAGGTTGACCAGCTTGATGATCGGGCTGTCGGCTTCATCGACCGAATCCGATGCCGCGACGGCATCGACTGCCGCAGCTTCCTGGGCCGAGTGGGTCGAGACGATTTCCTGCAGCGAATCGGCTACCGAATAATATTCCTCGATCGCGTCGCGAATCTCGGTCTCCGAAGCGATGGCGCGCTTGATGTCGCAGCCGGTCTGGTATTTGATTTCGTCGATGGCGATGATATTCAGCGGGTCGGCCATGGCCAGTGTCAGGGTGTTGCCGATCGCGAAGATCGGGATGAGGGTATAGCGTCGGGCGGTCTCGACCGAGAGGCGCTGAATCACCTGCGGATCGATCACCATGGCGTTGAGCGTGACGCGGGGAATACCCAGGCGATCGGAAACGACATCGACCATCTCATCTTCCGAGACATAGCCCAGCTCGGTGAGGACTGTCCCCAGCCGCCGTCCCGTCCGAGCCTGGTGCTGGAGGGCCTCGGAGAGCTGCTCCTCGGTGATCATCCCCCGCTCGATGAGAAGTTCGCCCAGTTTTTTTCTAAGCATGTTCAGTTCTTTACGTAACTTATGCCGACTCATTATATTATCGGCCGAGTCCGGTCGCGGCTTAAGTCGCCGGTCGGGCTCCTGAGCCTGAAATGTGGGTATAAGACAGGGAAGGTCTGGAGATACTATTGCTGCATGCTGCTCGCCTGACATGGTTGGTTTTGGTTATTGCGCTGATTTCGGTTGGGCGAGCCGGGGCAATCGATCTTTCGGCCGACGAACCTGACCGCGAATTGGCTGCCCGCGATTCGGTGCTGTATGCCTATAATGGCATGATCGTCGACTCAATAATCATCGATAATCGCAATATTTTCGATACGGGAGATCCGGAATACGCAAATTTCGTCTTCCGGCTGGCCAACCGGCTCAATATCGTCACCCGTGAGCACGTGATTCGTCGCGAGGTGCTGCTCGAGGCCGGCGAGCCGTTTCAGGCCGAGCTCGCGCGGGAAACCGCCCGTAACATTCGCTCCGACTATTCCATCTACGATGCCTGGTGGGAGATCGAGAAGACCGGGCAGCGACACGTGGCCGCAACCCTGATCACGATTGATCAATGGAGCCTGACCGGAGGGGTCGTGGTGCAGAGCGAGGGAGACGAGACGGACTTCGAGATTGGTTTCGAGGAGGAGAACTTCCTCGGGCTGAATCAGTATTTGGCGTTGGAGTATGAGATTCAGGAGAAGGATGACAACTTCTTCGAAGCCCGTTTCCGCGACCGTCGCATTTTCGGCTATGATTACTCGCTCGGCTTTCGGTACAAGGATGATCCGACCGATGAGGTACGGGAGATTTCATTCGGGCGACCGTTTTACAATCTGGAACAGAACTGGTCGTTCGCGGTCAGCGTGAGCCGGAAGGGGGCGCGCCGGGATGTCTACGATGACGGCAGTCGACTGCTGGCCCGGTCCACGTCCGGCGGTGACGCCGCTGGTGTGGAGGCGGCGTATCGCTGGGGGTCTTACCTGCACAAGACAGGCGTGAAGCTGAGCTACGAGTACAATTACGAGACTACTTCCGACCGGCAGGTGGTAGAAGGAGTAGACCCGTCCGACGTCTCGTTCCCCGATGACTCGCTCAATCACACGTTGCGCACGGGCATGTTCCTGCAGAATCTGGAGTTCATCACCACCCGTCGGATCAACGGCATTCAGCAGATCGAGGATGTGCAGCTGGGGCAGTCGCTGGCGCTGTATCTCGGGCGGGCGTTTCGGTCGGAGATCAATTCATACGACTACGATCTTGTTGAGTTCGAAGGGGCGATCACGCAGCGCTTCGGGTACAATCTCTTATCGCTGACTTACAACCGGCAGTTCTGGTTTCGCAAGCGCAATGACTTGCGCCGGGTGTCGCAGATAAGCCTGCGATACTACAACAATCGGATCAGTTTTGTGACGCTGGCCGGGCGCGCGGCTTTCACCCGCGACTGGCGCTCCGACAGTTCCGCCCGGCTCGAACTCGGTGGGGCAACCGGTCTGCGGGGTTTCCCCAGGCGATTTCGGGTGGGCGATCGATTGATGGTCATGAACCTGGAGACGAGGTGGTATCCTGGGATTGAATTGTGGTCGGTGCTGGTTGGCGGGGTCGCGTTTATGGACTTCGGACGGGTCTGGAAGCCGGGCCAGGCGACCAGTCTGGAGGATTTCCAAACGACCGTCGGGCTTGGACTTCGCATCTCGCTCGAGAAGGCATCGAAGGCGCGGATTCTGCGTGTTGATGTCTCTCAAGATGAGGACAATCGCTGGCAGTTTTCGTTTGGAACGGGCCAGTATTTCTGAACGGCGGGCGACGCTTTTCTGTTGACAACTTGTTGAATTGCAGTACATTATAGTCGTACCTCACCGGTCCGGCCGGGTGTCAGCCCGACGCGATCGCGCAACTCGATTTTTTGGCGACCGAGAATGTACCTATCCGAAAGAGAACCGGCTCAGCGCAATTGTGCAGCAGCGTACCAAAGTCGGATTGGTGGATGGCGCCGATGTCTGACCGGTGGTATGCGTTCATTGAGGACTTAGCTGATCATTGTTGTGCGCTATGTGTCAGAAGTCCCGACGCAAACGTGAGTAGCGGCCCGGCGCCGACAACCGATAACTGAAGCGAGACACCTGTAGGAAGGGTTGGCCAGATGTTTCGAAACGTCACGATCATGTTGCTGTCGATTATCTTCATCTTTGCACTGACGTCTGTCAGCACGGTCTTCGCCCATGCCAGCGAACCGGGCGGAACAGATCCACTGACGTTAATCGAGGCCTCCTATCAGGCCGGCGACCTGACGCTTGATGAGAAAGTGCTGCTTGAGATAGCAGCCATACGGGCTCCTGAGGACCTGCCGGAGCAGTATCGCTCGGCATCGCTCGCGACGGGAGAGGCGGGCAAGTACCGTGGCGCCTGCCAGACGCTGCTGCGTATCATGGCCGGGGACTGGGATCAGCTGTTGCCATCAACCCGGGCGGCGGTGAAAGACGCGATGACGCGTTGGGAAACTGACTTCACCTACGATTCTCCCGGCGGCTTTTTCAAGCTGCATTATGACACCAACGGCACCAACCAGGTGCCGTCGGCCGACAGCGACAGTAGCGGTGTTCCGGACTACGTCGAGCGGGTGGCAGCCTACTTCGACTCAAGTCTGACCCGGCATCGCGAGCTGGGCTATCTCGATCCGCCCTCGGACGGGGGACTGGGGGGGGACAACAAGTATGACGTTTATTTCGAGTCAATGAGCTACTATGGCTATGCGGTACCGGAGGGTAACGGCCCCGGCCCCGGTTCCGACCGCTACTCGCATATTGTCCTGCACAATACGTTTCTTGGTTTTCCGCCGAATACCGATCCCGAGGGTAATCAGTGGGGAGCGGCCAAGGTGACGGCAGCGCATGAACTGCACCATGCAGTTCAGTTCGCCTATGATTTCAACGAGGGCATCTGGTTCATGGAACTCGATGCCACGTATCTCGAAGATATCGCGTTCGACCACGTCAACGACAACTGGAACTATCTCGACGATTTCTTCAATTTCCCCAATAAGTCTCTCCAGGAAAACTCCCTGCACGCGTACGCGAGCTTCATCTGGGGGCTGTATCTCGCTCAGGCGTATGATACCTCGCTGATGGTTGCCGTGTGGGAAGGCGCGGTTGAGCAGGATGTGTTTGATGCCCTGTCGGATACGCTCCTGGGTCGGTATGGAATCGATCAGGACGACGCCTTCGGTGAGTTTGCGGTGTGGAACTACATTACGGCCGGTCGCGATGATGGGGAGCATCACGAAGAAGCCGCCGACTATCCGTCGATACTGATCGGCGCCGAGCACTTGAGCTATCCGGTGAACTGGCGGGCCTCGCCGAACATCCCGAATGGCTATTCGGCCTGCTACGTGCAGTTTCGCCCGAACATCCTGGAGGGGCAGTTGACGGTCCGTTTTAACGGGCTCGATGTCGTCCACTGGCGCGCCTATTTGATTCTGTCGACCAGTCCGACTGAACATGAGGTCGTACCGATCGAACTCGACAGCATCCAATGGGAGGGCGCCGGTGTCGTGGACTATTTCGAGAACTATGAGGCGGTCACCCTGGTGGGTGTCAATGTCACCGAGTTCTCCGGATCGACGCTGTTTACCTACTCGGCCACGCTGCGCGATCCCTTTTCGCTGGCCTCCAAGGTCGTCACCGATTCGGCGGTCTACTCCGGGGCGGAGCGGCCCTTCAGTTACCGCGTCTACAATACCTCGCCGTTAAACGATGTCGTTGATGTTTCCTGTATCGATGATCTCGGCTGGGTGGTGCCTGACACGATCGATCGTTTCATCGCGGGGGGTGACAGTATTGACGTAGAGTTCCTGGTAAGCGTTCCGGTCGGCACGCCGGTGGCGACGGCAGCGACGCTTTCCTTTGAAGCCCGATCGCAAAGCGACAGTCTGGTGCTCGATGCGCAACAGATCGACGCGGTGACGGTCGTTCAGCGCGGAGATGCCAACTTCGATGGCCAGGTAGATCTGCCGGATTTGATTTACGCGGCCAACGCTATGTTCCTGGGAGGACCACAGCCGATCCCGGACGCCACTGCTTCCGATGTCAATTGTGATGGTGGCAGCGATTTGCCGGACTTGATTTACATGGCCAACATGCTCTTTCTCGGTGGCGATCCCGTCCCTTGTAACCCATTTTAGCATAACGAAATTCGACCGTTTTTTTCTTGACACTGTGTAAGTGACCGGGCTACTATGCAGTGGCTGGCGTAACCATCCGCGCCGACAGGGATGCCGGTAGTGGATGAGAGAGGGGGATTAGTCATGGAAAGCGGGTTTGAACCGCGGGTTCTGATCTGCTGCGATTGTGGTGAGGAGTTTGTGTTCACCGCCGGCGCGCAGGAGTATTTCGCCGAGCGGGGTTTTTCGGAAGATCCGAAGCGCTGTAAGTCTTGTCATACCCAGTACAAGAAGAACCAGCGGCTCCCCCATCATCAGCCTGCAGACGCAGCATATCACCAATCGGACTATCGTAGTCCGGACTGATTCACACACCAAAACCCCCGGAAGTTCCGGGGGTTTTGTGTGTGAGGAAGGGGAGAAACACGAGACTACCGCCAGCGGGAATCTCACCCGCTAGCGCACCAGAACCATCTTGCGAACCTCACGCGTGCTGTTGTCAGCAGTTAAACGATAGAAGAATACCCCCGAAGCTACTTCCGTCCCGGTATTCGAGAGACCGTCCCAACTCACCGAGTGTTCCCCGGCCGAGAGTTCGTCGTCTACCAGTGTCGCTACGCTCTGGCCGAGCACGTTGAACACCTCCAGGGTGACATCGGCCTGCTGCGAGAGCGTAAAGGTGATAACCGTGCTGGGGTTGAACGGGTTGGGGTAATTCTGCGCCAGCGAGACTCTGGTCGGTAGCGTGATTTCGTCGTCTTCACCCACATCGAGGGCGATATCGACGACGAAGTCGGCGGTCATGGTGACGCCCGACGGCGAGATATTGGTCACGAAGACAGACACCGAATCATTGCCGTAGGCGGCCGCACTGAGTGTGTCGCCGAAACCGAAAGTGGTTCGATTGGACGTTCCCGGGAAGGGATCGCCGGCGTCGGAGGCCGCATAAGTCTGCCCCGATGTCTTGTCGAGCTCAAAGAGGCCGTCGGCTTGCTCCAGGGCGACTACGAAGTGATTGCTCGGACTCAGGCCCGGATACCACTCGTAGCGGTTCGAGCCGTAGTGACTGGGGGCGCTTTCGTGGACGTGCCAGATCAACAGTCCTGAACCCGGCAGGGCGGCATCGGTGCCGATCGCCTGGCGGTTTTCGATCAGGAAGTACTCATCGGCCGCAGCGCCGTACGGGGTCAGTTTGAAGACCGGCCCGCCGTTTTCGCGGGCGGCGATAGATTGATTGATCAGGTTCGAGCTTACCTCGGTCGGCGTTACCACGCCCAGCTCTTTGAGGCACCAGGCGCTCGGATGAGCCGGTGAATTGCCGAGATAGCCGTTCCAGCTGCCGCCGGACATCAGACACCACTTACCGACGCCCTGGGAGGTGTAGTCGACATCGTAGAGATCCGGCAGACCCAGGCCATGACCGAGTTCGTGAGCATAGACACCGATCGTCATGTCACCCGGCGTCGCCCAGTATTCGGGCTGTACCGTGAACGTCTGTACATAGACGCCATCAACTACTTTGGGCGTGTTCAGTCCCCATTTGTGCGACCACATGTCGCTGGCGCTGCCGCTGTATTCAGCGCCGGAACCGGCGTGAATGACCAGCAGCACGTCGACATAGTTATCACCATCGTTGTCATAGTTGGAGAAATCAACCGAGCCATTGGCCAGGTCAACCACATCTTCAACCATACCCTGTGAGTTGGTGGGGTAGGCGCCCATCCCGTGGTCGCTGCCCACGTAGTATGAGTACGTTTCAGGGGCGCGGAGCCAGCCAAGATCGCTTGGTTCTTCGGTCGAAACCGTGACCAGATCGATCTGGCTGTTGGAGAACTCATCGTAGAAAGTCCTCACGGTCGATCCGGTAGCGCCAAAGACCAGGGTATCGAAGAAAGCCGGTGCGACCGATGACGACTTGTCGTCGAAATCAACCAGCAGTGCCAGGATACGGAAGGTGGTGGCTTCGGGCGACTGGCTGGCGCCGTTGGCCATCCGTTCGGCAGCTCGTTGCTGCAGGACCCGGCGGAGGACGTCATCGTCACCGGTGTCGATACCCCGTTCATGTTTTAGTTCCGAGTTGGTCACAGCGTCAGACAGCGTGACCTCGCCGGCCGCCTGCTTTTCCAGCAAATCCGGGTGAGGCGGCATGGCGATTGTCGCCGCGGCCGTGACCAGCAGCGTGGTCGCGGCCAGCAGCACGGCTTTGACCCAATGAGGTTTCTGAGCAGACTGGTACATATCGTGCTCCTCCATCTTGTGCGTCTATTGCGATCAGAAGTGGATTCCTAATGACAGGGCCAGGTTGGCGCCCTTGGCGCTGTAGCCCGAAAAGCCGTTGCCGGTGACTACGGCGAAGTCCAGCCGGACCATAGCGGCGTGGATACCCGAGCCGAACGAGAAACCGGAATTGCGATCACCGCCGAAGGCGTAGCCGGCGCGAAGCGGGAAGAGGCCGATCGGTGAGTATTCCACACCGGCCGCGAGACGCGGTTCGGTCGAGACACCGGTCTTGCGTTCGAGACCCTGTTCCCAGTCGACCGCCCAGCGAAGTGTGCCGCTGGTTTTGGCGAAGCCGACTACCAGGCGACGGGGCAGGTTGGTCGAGAAGCTCTCGATATCGCGCTCGTAATCGTCGGACGTGACATAGTCCTCGTCCATGTTGTCAACGTTCATGGTGTCGAAGCTGAAAACGTAACCGTACTCACGCGGATTATTCGACCAGGAGATGTGCCCGAGGGCGTTTTCGAGGACCGCGCCGACCGTGTAATCGTTGTTGAGCTTGAGCGCGGCGCCGAGATCGAGTCCGAACCCCGAGCCGCCCTCGGCGGTCTGCAGGATTACGCGGCCTTCACCCTCCCAGCCGGTGAACTGCGTTGCAGCCAGGCCTTCCATCTCGACGACCTGTTCGACAACGATCCCACGGATATACCGGGCGGTGACACCAACCGCGAGTTGACGGGTGCCTTTCGAGTAGACCGCGTGCCCGTATGAGAGCCCGGCCGCGACATAGCTGACGGCATCCGAATACGAGCCATCGACACTGATCGTGTCGGCGAAGGTGTTGCCGTTGAGGACCAGCTCGAAAATGTCTTTGCTGAGATTGACGTCGGCGATACCGGCGCCGGTGATCGTAAACGCGAACGGACCGTTGGAGGCTGACAGTGCAGCGACCTCCGCATGCGCGTCGAGCTTCAATCCCTCGTCGGGGATGCGACTCAGGATGTAGTCCTTGTCGTCGTTGGTCAGATACGCGCCGGTGTACGTGTTGTAATCATCGAGCGTGAAGGCGTTGTTGGCGATGTTGGCGCCGAGGCCGACTATCTCCAGGCCGGTCTGGCGTCGATCGGTGAGGCCGAGATTGGCCGGGTTAAACTTGCCGGCGTCAACGCCCTGCGCCAGGCCGATCTGAGCGCCGCCCATGGCGACGGAGCGAGCCGATGAGCGCGTTGCCTCGGCAGTGCCGGCACACAGGCCGATCACGAGACCGGTCATCATCAGCACCAGAGCGATGTATGCAAAGCGGCTGTGCCGGGAACCGGTGGTGTGGTGGTGAGCGTGTAACATGTTCCCGCCTCCTCAAAACTCACCGTCGAACCGGTACTCGACCTCGAGGTAGCCGGAGACAGTCAGATAGTCGTTGCTGGTAAGTTTCACCACCTGCCCGCCGGTGCTGTGCAGCACCAGTTCCTGGGCGATATACAGGGTGTCCGTTTTGAGCACCTGGATGTCGGCGCTGTCGAGGACGATTACCTGCATGCCGGTCGAGAGGGTGTCGACCACCACGCCGGCCATGACCGGCGCGGCATTGACCGACAGGCCGGTTATCCGGAGTTCCGGGTTGGTCAGCAGGGTGGTGGAATCGCTGCCGAGCAGGACGTTGATGTCGACCCCGATCGGCAGGTGGTTGACGATATTGTAATGGAACTGCGCCTGGACGACGTGATCGGTGACGACATCGATATCATCAACATCGATATCTTCACTTTCGATATCTGAGTCGATCGAAGTCTCGGCGATCGAGAACTCGAGCGGCGCCAGGATATTCACCCGCGCCACCACGTAGTCGTCGGCATTGATTGTCGTCACCGAGACCCCATCGCCGAAAACGGCGGTGCCGCTGATGTCGATTTGTTCGGGCAGCGGCGAGAGGAAATCGGCAACGGTGGAATCGAAGATATACGATACGGTCGACCCGCCGGGCGTGCCCGCGGCGACCGTACCGGTGAAGTTCTTGACTTTGCCGTTGCTGCCTTCGAGCGTGACGTCAAGGCTGCCCGGCATGTTGACATGGTTGTCGACCTCGAGGGTGACAATCGCCTGGGCCAGCTGGATTTCATCGAAACCCTTGGGGACATCAATCTCTTCGCTGGTTGGCTCGATCGTCGCTTCAGTGCTGGCGAAGCGTCCGGTCACCGATGAGAATCCCAGGCCGGTCAGGGAGGCGTCGACCGAGAAATCGTCGCCGGCCGACACCGGCACCAGATTGTCACCCGAGCCGGGGACGTCGGCGACGACATCGACGGTGATTTGCTGCGGCACGGTCGAGTCGCGCGGCAGCAGGTCGTAGCCGTCGAGATAGACCGTCACAACATCGTTGCTGTACGGCGCCACGTTCCGGCTGACCGTCAGGGGCGTGACACCCTGCACGAGATCGGGCAGGGCGATATCGAGCGTGGCATCCAGCGCGGTGTTATTGGTGACGGTCAACTGCAACTGACCGTCGTTGAGCGTGGCCCGGTAGACCGGGTCGGCTTCACCGAGATCGACCACTTCCGAGAAGTTGCGGCTGAGCGATGGCACCTTGGCGGTCGCCGCGGTGACGCTCAGGTTGCCATCGAAACGTACTGAAACGGTGATGTTCTTGCCGGATGCACTCAGGACCGTGCCGCCCGGCGTGTAACAATCGGCGCGCACTTCGAACTGGTTGGAAATCTGGCGGCCATCGAGGATGAAACTCAGCGAGTCGATCTGTCCGTTGGCTACGCCGCCCGGTATCGACTGGGTGCCGACCGTCTGTGAGCGGGAAACATCCCAGAGCGTGATTGTCACCGTATCGAGATCGAGGCCGAGATTGTTGTCGACCACGACCCACATCGTGGCCTGGTCGATAGTCGCCTCGGAGTAGTTGTCGATCGCCGGCATGTCGCTGTCGATTTGAAATGACCCCGGCGGGACGACCCCGGCGGCAAGACCGACGATGTCAACGAAGTCGGTGGCGACCGGCGCGATCGTCGGCGGGTCGAGATCGATCACACCGAGCTGCTGGCTCACCGAGTAGCTCATGTCGTCGGTGGTGAGATTGTCGTTGTCGAGGCGGACGGTATCGAGATCTTCGCTGAACGAGTAGACGACGTTACTGTCTTCGTTCATACTGATACCTTCCTGGTCGATCTTGTCGACCAGCTCCGCCATGGTGTAGGTGCGGTTGACGACCGGAACGTTCAGGTTGGTGTTCCATTCCGGCGCCTCGGGTTTCTTTATGGAGCACTGGACAAGGGTCAGGAAGATTACGACCACGAACAGGCCGAGACCGAATTTGCTGACCACGTTGACCAGGAAGGAATCGCGAACATCGCGCGACTCGTCGTTGCGTCGTTTTGCTTTTCGTCGTGCCATGGTCTCCCCTTGGCTTATCTGTTCCTCTTCACGTCGCAGCTCTCAACTGCAAAGCCGGTGCCGGGCCGGTCGGGCGATGTAACTCGTTGTGATGTTATTGGTTAAGTGCGGTCGGGGAGTGCCGGTGGGGTGTTTCAGGTATGGGGGGAAGGGGCAAGACAATAGGGGAACGCCCATATTGCCGTCGGAGCGGAATTGCGGTATATTTCCGATGAATGCTCCAGCGGGGGAGCTTACGGGAATCCATCTACCGTCGAAAAGGCGGGGGAGACTATCGTGCCGACAATCAATGCGGGAGGAATCGCTTCATGGGGATGGCCAAGTACGACCGGCTGCTGTATATCCTGAATCTGCTGCGGACGCGGCGAAATCTCAATGCGGCCCGCCTGGCGACAGAATGCGGGGTTACCGAGCGGTCGATTTATCGGGATATCCTCAGCCTTTCCGAGGCAAATGTACCGGTTTACTACGACAATGGTTACAAGCTGGCCTCGGATAATTTCCTGCCGCCGTTGAACTTCGATTTCGAAGAGTACACTGCTGCGAAGCTCGCGATTGAGTCCACTCCGCTGGCTGCCGCCGAAAACTACCGGGAGCCACTGCGGCGGGTGCGGGCCAAAATCGAGGCCGGGCTTTCCGAAGTCGTTCGAGACCGGAAGCGAATGGCGATCGATACGACCCGGGTCGATATCGTCACTTCGGTCGAACCGACCGAAATCGAGCGCTGGTTCGCCGATTTGGAGGAAGCCGTGTCGGATTCGGTGGCGGTGGAAATTTCCTACAATTCCATTTATTCGGGATTGACGAAACGCGTCATTGAGCCTTATTTTATAGTGTTCCGGGGACGAGCTTTCTATGTGGTGGCGTTCTGCCGGAAACGTGATGACTTCCGCACCTTTCGCATCGACCGCATTCGCGAGCTTCGCCTGACCGCAGAGCACTTTCGACGCAACGCCGAGATCGACCCCGAGCGATACTTTGATGGTAGCTGGGAGTTGTTCGGTGGTGAGCCGGTCGAGGTGGAGGTGGTCTTCGCCGGTGCGGCCGCCCGGGTCGTGCAGCTTGCCAGACACCATCCGAACGAATGCATCGAAAAGGTTGATCAGAATCGCATTCGGTACCGCGTCACCGTGCGTGGTATCGAAGAGATTCAGCGATGGTTGCTGGGCTTTGGGGCTGAGGTCGAGGTTCTGGCGCCGCCGGAACTTCGTCGGAGCATGATCGAGACAGCGCGGGACCTGACCCGGTTGTACGGTGACACGCCGGGGTAGGGACCGGCCCATTTTGCATTGAATGCTCTATGCCGGAAGGCAGTCCATTATAACGAAGGCCGAGGGGTATACTCGGGAGGGAGAACACGGCCGCAAGTGAGCACAAGGGGGTCTTATGACAAAGTGCGAGCGTATCATGTTTCTGATCAACCTGATCAGAACCGAGGGGGCAGCGTCAGTCACCGAGCTGTCGCAAAAATGTGAAGTCTCACCACGGACGATCTACCGCGACCTGTCTTTCATGGAGAAGATGGGCATGCCGATCATCTGCGATCGGGAGGGCTATCATCTCAGTGATGAGACCGGCTTCTACTTCTCGGATCTGAGTCCGGAAGACAGCGAACTGCTGTTATTCTGTCTTCGCAACAACCCGCTGGTCGACCAGCCGTATTTCGGGGCACGGCTCCGTCGACTGGAACAGAAGGTCGAACAGAAACAGCAGAATGCCGCCAACAACGACAACCGCCATCTCTTCCTCTCTGAGATGCAGCGGAAGTTGATTAGCGAGGACGGTGGTCCGAGCAGCGACATCCTCGACCGGTTCGTGCGTGCCATGACCGGGCATTGCATTGTCAAGCTCGAGTCGGGCGATCGAACCTACGATGGTGTTTACATCCCGCTGGCGGTGCGAATCCACGCCGATGGCGCCCGGCTGGTGGTGACGCCGTCGATGCATCATGCGCCGATCGAGATCGAGGTGGGCAAGATCGCACAGCTGCGATTGACCGACTCCCGGTTCGACCGCCGCCCGGTGGAACTGCTCGAGCCGTAAGCGAGCCG
>WJMS01000086.1 GCA_014727815.1 candidate division GN15 bacterium | reverse complement strand
TGATCACCTGGTCGATGTCGAACTCAACGCTGAGATCGGTTACCAGGAAGCGCTCATACTGGCTATGAAAGCGGAAAAGGCCGCCTTCAAGCTCTATCACGATCTCGCCTCGGCCACCGACAATGCCGAGGTACAGGAAGTGCTGCTGTCGCTGGCGCATGAAGAGGCCAAGCACAAGCTGCGTTTCGAGGTCGAGTACGACGACGTCATCCTTACCGAGAACTGATCCGAGCCCGACCCCGCCCGCCGGGGAACTATTGGTTTTCTCAGGTGGTTCTACGCCCTGTAGGTGGTCGGCAGCGCGGCCATAACCATCTGCGATAAGGTGCGGACGCACCATTGGCTCCGCACCGTGTACACGTGGACTATTCACTGGAAAACAGATTGCCTCACAGGAGAACGTATGTCGGTGCTTGTTACCAAACCTGCTCCGGACTTCACCGCCCAGGCAGTGATGCCGGACGATACCTTTCAAGAGATCACTCTGTCGGATTACAAGGGCAAATATGTCGTCCTGTTCTTTTATCCGCTCGATTTCACTTTTGTTTGTCCATCCGAAATCATCGCATTCGACAAACGACTGGATGAATTTAGAAAGAAGAACTGCGAAGTAATCGGCGCCTCGGTCGATTCCCACTACACCCATTGGGCCTGGAAGAACACCCCCCGCAAAGAAGGCGGTATCGGCAATATCCAGTACCCGCTGGTCGCCGACCTGACCAAGAATATTTCCCGCGACTACGGTGTCCTCATCAATGATGAGGTGGCCCTGCGCGGGCTGTTCCTGCTCGACCGGGATGGCATTATCCGGCATGCCGTGGTCAACGATTTGCCGCTCGGACGCAGCGTCGACGAGGCCCTGCGAGTGCTCAATGCCCTCCAGTACACCGAGGAGCACGGCGAAGTCTGCCCGGCCGACTGGCACGAGGGCGAGGAGGCGATGAAGCCGGATGCCGAGGGCGTGGCCACCTACCTGGCCAAGCACGGCGCCTAAACCGCATTGCCCCGGAGCCTTTCGGGCCTATCTACAGCTTATCCACAACCCCCTCAGCGAGGGGGTTTTCTTATGCTTCGGAATGTTACCGTATTCTCACCAATCCAACACACTCTGCTCAAATCCCCTCACTGCTCTGACAGCACGTGACTTACAGGTACTCTGCGGTACCTCTTTATTCGCATAAATCTAGTTTCGCGCTAACGAGAAGCTAACGTCCGCTCCCTACTCTTTGCGACGCAGGAAACGAGGTAGAGTTTTAACGTTCTAATGGATTTTCTAGGGAGGAACTCCATGAACAATCCGACGTCTCTAACGAGGGACACGCATCAGGTGATGAGACATCTGATGTTTGTTTTCACGATCATGCTGACCGTCTTCCTGATGGTCAGTCCCAACGGTTACACCCAATCAAGTGCAAAAGAAACCGGCACGATCAGCGGTAAGCTGGTTGACGCCAAGACCGGTGACGTCATAATCGGCGCCACCGTTATGGTCGAAGGGACCCAGCTCGGGGCGCAGACCGACCTCGATGGGCGCTATTCGATCCGCCGCGTGCCGGCCGGCGCCGTCAACCTGGTCGTGCGCGCGATCGGCTTCACCGCCGTTACAATCACCGACGTGCAGGTTACCGCCGGTGAAGTGACCAGGATCAACCCGACCCTGAGCAGCGAGACAATCGAGCTTGGTGAGAAGATCGAGGTTACCGCCAAGGCGGTGCAGAACACCGGCGCCGCGCTGCTGAAGCAGCGTCAGGCGGCCGCATCGGTCTCCGATGCCATCAGCTCGGAAGAAATTTCCAAGTCCGGTGCAGGTGATGCCGCCGACGCAATGAGCCGGGTGACCGGCGCGTCGATCACCGACGGCAAGTTCGTCTATGTTCGCGGCCTGGGCGATCGCTATTCCAACACGAATATCAACGGCAGCCCGATCCCGTCGCCGGATCCCGATCGCCAGGCGGTCCCGCTCGACATGTTCCCGACCGGGCTGCTCGACAACATCGTGGTACAGAAGACGTTCACGCCGGACAAGCCGGGTAACTTCACCGGCGGGTCGGTTGACCTGACCACCCGCGATTTCCCCGAGTACCGCCAGCTCAGCTTCTCGACGTCAGTCTCGTACAACAGCGAGACCACCGGCAAATCGATCCTGATGGCCGATGAGGGCTCCAAGGACTGGCTGGGATACGACGATGGCCGTCGCGACATTCCGCAGTACGTGGAGGACAACTACCGGATCGGCGTCGACGTACCGACCGACCAGGTCTTCATCAACGGTTCGGCTACGCCGGATACGCTGGCGCTCGTAGAGTACATTGACCGTACGTCCAACTCCTTCAATCCGGTCATGGCGCCACAGCGTAAGACGGCGCCGTGGAGCCAGAAGTACGGCTTCTCGTATGGCGACCAGTTCCGCCTGTTCGACCGTCCGCTCGGCGTCATTGCGACCCTCAGCTACAACAATAAGTACAGTGCCCGGACGGTTACCGACGGCAACTACGAGATGGGTTCGCCCGAGTCTCCGCGACTGGGTGAGAACAGTCTGCTGACCGGTCCGCAGGGCGCGCACGAAGTACTCTGGGGCGGCCTGGCCAATCTGAAGTATACGATTCACAACAATCACAAACTCGGCGCCAAGTACATCCACAACCAGAGTGGTATCAACGAGGCATTGTACCGGGCCGGTGAAAACTACAATGTCAACAATGATACTGCCAACTTCGACTACCGTCGCCGCGAACTGACCTACGTGGAACGCTCCCTCAGTTCGGTGCAGTTGGATGGTGAGCACTTCGGCTTCTTCGGTTCCGGCCTTCGCCTCAACTGGCAGGCCTCCTACTCCAAGACCAACCAGGATGAGCCGGACTACCGCAATTTCAACGACCAGATCGGCATAGAGCTGGTGGAAGATCCGATCTCAGGTGACCTCGTCCCGGGCGACACGATTGTCTTTATCGACAAGGGCGCCATGCTCGAGCCGAACCGTCGCTGGAGCACGCTCGATGAAGAGAACCGGACCTTCGACGCCGACTTGCTGATTCCCGTTTTTGAGCGTACCGATCTCAAGACCGGTTTCTCCTACCTCAAGAAAGATCGCGACCGTACCGACCGTGAATTCCGCTACGGCAACACGGCTAACTACCAGGAGTACGGCAATATCGACGAGTATATCCGGGACATGGGTATCGAGCGCGTGGATACGCTGCAGACCGACCCGGTCACCGGCGAGCCGACCCGCATGCGCTGGTTCTTCAGCAACGTGCTCAGTGAGTTCATTCGTCCGTCGAACAACTACACCGGTGAGCAGGAAGTGACGGGTGCCTACCTGATGACCGAGACGAGCATTCCGTTCATCTCGCGTCTCAAGCTGATCGGCGGCGTACGTTTTGAGAAGACGCAAATGCAGACGGTCAACGGCGCCTCGGCGTACAGTGACATTCTCGAAACCGGCACGGCCGGTGAGATCGATGTCGAAGACTGGCTGCCGTCGATCAATCTCGTCTATTCCCTGACCGACCGGATGAATCTCCGTGGCGCCTTCGGCAAGACCCTGGCCCGGCCCAACCTGCTGGAAATGTCGGCAGCCGTTTTCCCGGACCCGGAAGGTGGCGAGGGCTTCGTCATCGGCAACCCGGATTTGAACCGCACCAAGGTCGATAACTTCGACCTGCGCTGGGAGTGGTTCCTGCGGCCCGGTGAGATTCTCGCGGTCAGCGGTTTCTTCAAGGACTTCACCGACCCGATCGAGCAGGTCTATGTCGACAATGACGCCAACAACAGTGTGACCTGGGCGAATGTCGGTGACGCCACGGTATACGGCCTGGAAGTCGAGTTCCGTCGTCGGCTCGACCACGTCAGCCCGAAGCTTCGCTATTTCACGCTCGGCGGCAACTTCACCTTCATTGAAGCGTCGGTGAAACTGAATGAGAACGAGCTGGAGTTCCTTCGCCAGGTCGACCCGAATATCAGCGATGAACGCGATATGCAGGGCCAGTCGCCGTTCATTATCAACGCCGACATCGGCTACGACAATCCGCTCAGCGGAACGTCGATCACCCTGCTGTACAACGTCTACGGCGAGCGCCTGGCGGTCAATGCGCCGCGGTACACGCCCGACGTCTACGAACAGGAGCGCCACTCGCTCGACCTGATTACCTCACAGCGGGTATTCGAGGGCGTCTCGCTGAAATTCTCGGCGAAGAACATCCTGAACGATCCGTACGAGTTTACCCACGAACTGAACGGCGTGGAATACTACGACAAGAAATACGAAACCGGCCGCACCTTCTCGTTTGGTGTGTCCTACAAGCTGTAAGCACTGACGATGGCTGACGTAAGTTTCGAAACAAATCATTCTGAGCCCACAACCTTTGTGGATATAGAGCGCGCGTGCGCTCGTCGCAACACCCGGGAGAGCCACACAACTGGGGCGCGCAAGACGGCGCACGAACAACCTCGGACAGCGGTACTTCTTATCGGAAACCATTCGGAAAGGAGGTAACACTTAATGGTGATGATTGCATGTTGGACGATACTCTACGGGTAACCAGTTTCTACAAGAAGTTTTTCGCATGTTTTCTCAACGGAGGATTTAATGTTTCGACGCTTACTTATCGCATTTGTGCTGTGTCTGATCCCGGCTATCGCCGCCGGTCAGATCTCAGACGACGGCCTGCCGGTCAAGACGATCACCGACGCCGATATCGTCGGTACGGTGAACTTCTCGAACGACACGGTCTACAATCTCGACGGTTTCGTGTTTGTTGATTCGGGCGAAGTCCTGAACATCGAAGCCGGTACGATTATCAAGGCCAACCCTGGCCAGGCCGAGCTCGCCTCGGCGCTGATCGTCAGCCAGGGTGGCACGCTCAACGCCACCGGTACGGAATCCGCCCCGGTCGTCTTTACGTCCACCTCGGACGATCTCGATGATCCGAACGACATCCCGGCCGGCGACGCCGGTCGTAAGCTCTGGGGCGGCGTCATCCTGCTCGGGTACGCCACCATCAACACCACCGCCGGTGTCGGTAACATTGAAGGTCTCCCGCCGTCCGCTCGCACCGAGTACGGTGGCTCGATCGACGACGACAACAGCGGTACGCTGACCTACGTGTCGATCCGTCACGGCGGCTCCGTCTTCGGTACCGCTGACGAGATCAACGGTCTGACCATGGGTGGTGTCGGTAACGGCACGACCATCGAGTATGTTGAGATCTTCCAGAACTTCGACGACGGTTTCGAGTGGTTCGGCGGTACGGTCCGCATGAAGCACGCCGTGGCTGCCTTCTGCGGTGACGATGGTTTCGACATCGACGAGGGCTGGTCTGGTGGTGTCCAGTACGCCTTCACCATTCAGGATGAAGAAGACTCCGGTAACACCGGTGAGCATGACGGTGGTACCACGCCGGAGAACGGCACCCCGTTTGCCACCCCGGTCTTCTCGAACGCCACTTACCTGGGCGCCGGCTACCAGGCCACGACCTCGGCCAACCCGGGTGGTTTCAATGTCCGCGACAACTGTTCGCCGGCGTATTACAACTCGATCTTCCACGACATCAACGGCTACGGTATCATCGTCGAGCAGACCGGCTCCG
This sequence comes from candidate division GN15 bacterium, assembly GCA_014727815.1. Classification (GTDB taxonomy): domain Bacteria; phylum Zixibacteria; class MSB-5A5; order GN15; family FEB-12; genus WJMS01. The sequence continues at coordinate 2,869 of WJMS01000086.1, read as the reverse complement.
AGCCGACTGACTCCGAGGATCGTCTCCTGGCCGGTGATATTGTCTACCAGAACAACGTCTGGGGTCTGCACAAGGCCGGCAGCACGCCTGCTGCGCTGGCTAACGGTCAGTCCTGGACCGAGACCCTGTTCACCAATTCTTCGTTCCAGAACCGGATCACCGACCCGGGCATCTACTCGTCGCGTCTGGCTGACCAGCAGAACGACCCGCGTCCGAAGAACACCGGTTCGAAGAACCTGCCGTCCTGGACGGATCCGACTGCCTACGATCCGCCGGCCAAGCCGGGCTTCGGCGCGACGTTTGCCGGGTTCTTTGAAGATGTCGACTACGTCGGCGCCTTCGACCCGGACGCCAACATCGGCGATCTCTGGGTGGCCAACTGGTCCGCGTTTGACTTCTACGGCTACCTTGGCGCCAACGACGGCGGCTGCGGTGGTATCACCGACGACGGCAAGCCGATCGAGACGATCACCGATGCCGATATCGTCGGCGACGTCTTCTGGTCTTCGGACACCGTGTACAACCTCGATGGTTTCGTCTTCGTCGACTCCGGCGAGACCCTGACTATCGAAGCCGGTACGATCATCAAGGCCAACCCGGGGCAGGCCGAGCTCGCTTCCGCGCTGATCGTCAGCCAGGGCGGCCAGATCTTCGCCCAGGGTACCAAGGACTGCCCGATCATCTTTACGTCGACCTCCGACGATATCGATGATCCGAACGACATCCCGGCCGGTGACGCCGGTCGTAAGCTCTGGGGCGGCGTCATCCTGCTCGGATACGCCACCATCAACACCACTGCCGGTGTCGGTAACATCGAAGGCCTTCCGCCGACCGATCGCACCGAGTACGGTGGCTCGATCGACAACGACAACAGCGGTGTGCTCCGCTACGTCTCGATCCGTCACGGCGGCTCCGTCTTCGGTACCGCTGACGAGATCAACGGTCTGACCATGGGTGGTGTCGGTAACGGCACGACCATCGACTATGTTGAAATCTTCCAGAACTTCGACGATGGTTACGAGTGGTTCGGCGGCACCGTCCGTGTCAAGCACGCGATCGCTGCCTTCTGTGGTGACGACGGTTTCGACATCGACGAGGGCTGGTCTGGTGGTGTCCAGTACGCCTTCACCATTCAGGATGAAGAAGACGCCGGTAACACCGGTGAGCATGACGGTGGTACCACGCCGGAGAACGGCACCCCGTTTGCCACCCCGGTATTCTCGAACGCGACCTACCTGGGCGCCGGCTACCAGGCCTCGACCTCGGCCAACCCGGGTGGTTTCAACGTCCGCGACAACTGTTCGCCGGCGTATTACAACTCGATCTTCCACGATATCAACGGCTACGGCATCATCGTCGAGCAGACCGGCTCCGAGCCGACTGACTCCGAGGATCGTCTCCTGGCCGGTGATATTGTCTACCAGAACAACGTCTGGGGTCTGCACAAGGCCGGCAGCACGCCTGCTGCGCTGGCCAACGGCCAGTCCTGGACCGAGACCCTGTTCACCGATGCGAGCTTCAACAACCGCATCTTCGATCCGGGGATCTACGTCTCCCGCGTGGCTGACCAGCAGAACGACCCGCGTCCGAAGAACACCGGCGCGAAGGGCATGAAGGCGCTTCCGGACTGGACCGACCCGACTGCCTACAATCCGCCGGCCAAGCCGAACTTCGGCCAGACCTTCGCCGGCTGGTTCGATCAGGTTGACTATGTTGGCGCGTTTGACCCGAACACGTCGATCGACGACAACTGGATGAAGACCTGGTCTGCGTTTGACTACTATGGGTATCTTGGTGAGAACGACGGCGGTTGTGGTGGCATCACCGACAACGGCAAGCCGACGAAGACGATCACTGATGCCGATATCACCGGCGACGTCTTCTTCTCTTCGGATACCGTGTACAACCTCGATGGTTTCGTCTTCGTCGAATCCGGCGAAACCCTGACTATCGAAGCCGGTACCATCATCAAGGCTAACCCGGGCCAGGCTGAGCTTGCCTCCGCGCTGATCGTTGCCCAGGGTGGTCAGATCTTCGCTAACGGTACTCGCGAGTGCCCGATCATCTTCACCTCCACCTCGGACGATGTCGACGATCCGAACGACATCCCGGCCGGTGACGCCGGTCGCAAGCTCTGGGGCGGCGTCATCCTTCTGGGTGAAGCCACCATCAACACCACCGCCGGTGTCGGCAACATCGAAGGTCTCCCGCCGTCAGCTCTGACCGAGTACGGTGGCACGACTGACAACGACAACAGCGGCGTGCTCCGTTACGTCTCGATCCGTCACGGCGGCTCCGTCTTCGGTACTGCTGACGAGATCAACGGCCTGACCATGGGTGGTGTCGGTAACGGTACCACGATCGAGCACGTGGAAGTCTTCCAGAACTTCGACGATGGTTACGAGTGGTTCGGCGGCACCGTTCGCATGCGCTACGCCATCGCCGCCTTCTGCGGTGACGACGGCTTCGACATCGATGAAGGCTGGTCCGGCGCCGTGCAGTTTGCCTTCACCATTCAGGATGAAGAAGACGCCGGTAACACCGGTGAGCACGACGGTGGTACCACGCCGGAGAACGGCACCCCGTTTGCCACCCCGGTATTCTCGAACGCGACCTACCTGGGCGCCGGCTATCAGGCCTCGACCTCGGCCAACCCGGGTGGTTTCAACGTCCGCGACAACTGCTCGCCGGCGTACTATAACTCGATTTTCCACGACATCAACGGCTATGGTATCATCGTCGAGCAGACCGGCTCCGAGCCGACTGACTCCGAGGATCGTCTCCTGGCCGGTGACCTGGTCTACCAGAACAACGCCTGGGGTCTGCACGCTGCGGGTAACACCCCGGCCGATCTGACCACCGGTCAGTC
>WJMS01000085.1 GCA_014727815.1 candidate division GN15 bacterium | reverse complement strand
GCCTGATATGCCCAGGCAAGTTGTTATATGGCAATAACGTGCAGCGATTGCCGTATGGCGCCGGGAGATTCGCTGACGAGCTAAAACGGGTCGTATAGGTCTATGATCAAGCAGTCAGTTCGGACAACCTGCAAATATACCCTCTCGCCACCTTAGTGCTTGGCTGAGAAGAGAAAGGCGGCTATATTGCCCCCGCTTCTACATGAGACCACCCCGGTGAGATACTCTCCGGGGGTTTTTGCGTTTGGTTTGTGAAAGATGGAGATGGCCGGCCACATGGACACCCGGGTGACCTCGACAAACACGCGGCTCGAGCAGATTATCGAACGATTCGCCTCCGGTCAGGCATTCGCGCGCCTGTCGGCTTCACTGGCCGAGGACCGGGCGGGAGCACAGCTGGTCACCGGGCTGGCCGGGTCATCGGCAGCCTTTCTTCTTCGGGCGCTTGCCGAACAACGACCGACGCCGATAGTCGCGGTCACGCAACGCTCCGAGGAAGCCAGCGACTTGTATGAAGATCTACTTTTCCTGCTCGGTCCCGAACGGGTCGGGCACTTTCCCTCGCGACAGATTCTCCCTTACGACTTCCGGGCGCCGGTCGGCGAGATCATGGGCAAACGTATCTCGAGTCTGGCCGGCCTTGCCAATGGCTCGCTGTCGGTGGTTGTGGCGCCAATCCGGGCCCTGATGGAACCGACCATCCCGGTCACCCAACTCCAACAGACCAGTATCGATCTACGGGTGGGCGAAGAGCAGGATATCGATGATCTCGTCGACAAGCTGGTCGGCCTTGGCTTCCATCGCGTCCCGCTGGTCGAGGAGGTGGGCGACTTCGCTCGCCGCGGCGGCCTGATCGACTTTTTCAGTCCCGGCTCCGACGCGCCGGTTCGGGTCGAGTTTTTCGGCGATGAAGTCGATACGATCCGGCAGTTTGATGTCGGCTCGCAGCGCACAATCGGCTCGGTCGACCGGGTGCTGGTCCTGCCGCGCCGAGAGATACCGATCACCCAGGAGACGCTGGAACGCTACCTGGAGCAGTTGCCGGAGGAGGACAGCGACTATATCCGTCGACGCTACGTCAACGACCCGGAGCTGCCCGGCCTGGAATGGCTCGGTCTGTTGTTTGGGGTCGAGCAGGGTCGTCTGTTCGACTACCTGCCGCCCGAGAGTTTGCTGTTTTTCGATGGACGCGGGAGTATCCGGGATGAAGCCGAGGCGGCTTTCGACGAGGCCATCGCCCTGCGCGAGCGGATGACCGGCCGGTTGACGAGCTTGCCCGAACCGGATCAGTACTACCTGCCTGTCGAGCAGTTGTTTGATCGTCTGGCGCCCTTTGCCGCAATCGACAGTGTCCCGTTCAAGGGTGGGCGGGGCGATGTCATCTCATTCGACTGCCGCGAGCATCCCTCGTTCGGCTCTCGGCTCGACCTGCTGGGGGAGACGATTCGCGACTACGATGCCGCCGGCATGGCCTATTTCATCGCCACCGATTCGACCGGGCAGGCCGCGCGGCTTGACGAGCTGATCGCCGAGAAAGCCGGACTGACCCGCCGACCACCGATCGAAGTCGCCGATCTCAAGGGCGGGTTCGTCTGTGCGAGCGAAGGTTTCGCCGTCCTCACCGACCACCAGGTTTTCAGCCGCTACCATCGACGGGTTCGGCGCAAGAAGTTTAAGGAAGGTGTGGCGATCTCCGACTATTCGTCGCTTGCGCACGGCGACTATGTCGTGCACACCGAGCACGGTATCGCACGTTATCTCAAGCTGGAGACACTTACGGTCGACGGGCGCAACCGCGATTGCCTGCTGCTTCAGTACGCCGAGAAGGATAAACTGTACGTTCCGATCGAAGAGTTCAACCGTGTCTCCAAGTATGCCGGCAAGGACAGCGCGCCTTCGCTGACCCGGCTCGGTGGTCCCGGCTGGGACAAGCTGAAGAAGCGGACCAGGAAAGCGGTCGAGGATATGGCCGCCGATCTGATCAAGCTCTATGCCGAACGTCGATCACGAGAGGGGTATGCCTTCAGCGAAGACACCACCTGGCTCAAGCAGCTGGAAGCATCGTTCCCATTCGAGGAGACGCGCGACCAGGCCAGGGCGATTGTCGATGTCAAGCGCGACATGGAAAAAGAGCAACCGATGGATCGGCTGATCTGCGGCGATGTCGGCTACGGCAAGACCGAAGTGGCGGTGCGGGCGGCGTTTAAGGCGATCGATGCGGGCAAGCAGGTGGCGGTGCTGGTGCCGACCACCATCCTGGCCCAGCAGCACTCCGCGACGTTCCGCGAACGGCTGCAGGATTTTCCCGTGCGAATCGAGGTGCTGTCACGCTTTCGGACACGCAAGGAGATCATGGCGACGATTGAGGGTCTCAAGGCGGGGACGGTTGACCTGGTGATCGGGACGCACCGGCTGTTGTCGGCTGATGTGCATTTCAAGGATCTCGGTCTGTTGGTAATCGATGAGGAACATCGATTCGGCGTTCGACATAAAGAAAAGCTGCGCAGACTGAAAAGTACGGTTGATACGATTGCGATGACCGCCACGCCGATTCCACGCACGCTGCAGATGTCGCTGATGGGCGCCCGGGACATGTCGATTATCAACACGTCGCCAAAAGACCGTCTGCCGATTGCAACCGAGATTGCCGAGTTTGATCCGGCCGTGATCGCCACCGCCATTTTGCGTGAGATCGACCGTGGCGGTCAGGTCTTTTTCGTGCACAACCGGGTGCAGACAATCGAGGCGATCCATCGTTACCTGAAGAAACTCCTGCCGCAGGTTGAATTTGCCGTGGCGCACGGGCAGATGCATGAGAAGTCGCTGGAGGGCATCATGCTCGGCTTTTTAGCCCGTCGCTATGACGTCCTGATCTGCACCTCGATTATCGAATCGGGTCTGGATATTCCCTCGGCCAACACGATCATCATCAACCGCGCCGACCGTTTCGGCCTGGCGCAGCTGTATCAGATTCGCGGGCGGGTCGGGCGCTCCTCGAGGCGAGCCTATGCCTACCTGTTGACACCGCCGACACGGCTGATGAATGCCGATGCGATCAAGCGGCTGCGGGCGCTGGAGGCGCACTCCGATCTCGGGTCCGGTTTCGCCCTGGCCATGCGCGACCTGGAGATCCGCGGCGCGGGGACTATTCTCGGGGCGCGGCAGTCCGGGTTTATCGAGGAGGTCGGGTTCGATCTGTACAATCGGTTGCTCGAGGAAGCCGTTTCGGAGCTGCGCGGCCAGCCGGTCGAGCGCCTGCCCGACACCCGGCTCGAACTCGATGAAGAACTGTTCCTGCCGGAGACCTATGTGAATGACAACCAGCAGAAGGTTGAGATCTATCGGCGCGTGGCAGATTGCCGCAATCTCGATGAACTCGAGCGGTTGCGCGACGAGATCACCGACCGCTTCGGCCGCCCACCGCAGTCGGCCGTGAACCTGTTTGATGCTGCCGGCGTTAAGATCTGTGCGGCGCTGCTCGATCTGGAGAAGGTGACGATGCGTTCCGGGCGGGTGAATCTCTTTTTCGAAGAGAACCACCAACTCAGCCGCGCCGAGGTCGAGGCATTCCGCGGGGCTACCGATCAGCCGATGGAGTTTTCGTTGCTGGGTCACGCCCGCATCACACTCGATCTCGGTCAGATCAACCGGGACACTCGCCTGGCCTATTTGCGGGGCGTACTGAGCAAGGTGATCTGACGAAACCCGGCCGCATCGAACGCGTATTAAAGAGCTGAGAAGTCCACGAATCCACACTCAAACAGCAGGAAACACGATCATGCACCAGAGCGTAGCACCACTGGCTCAACTGTACAAGTTCAACGATGCCGTGCTCGACATGGCCCTGCAGGACATCCGACCCGCCGACCAGTTTGTCCGTCCGATGGAGAAGGCCAACTCGATCAACTTCATTGTCGGTCACATCACCTCGACCCGGTTCGTTACCGCCTCGCTGCTGGGACAGAAGTCGGAGGCGCCGTGGGGAGATATCTACGGGCGGGGCAAGCGGATTGACCCGGATGTCGCCTATCCGGATCTGGTCGAGTTGCTTGCGGCCTGGAGGCAGCAGTCGGTGGTGATCGGGGAGCTGCTCGAACAGGCAACTGAAGAGCAGTTGGCGGCCGAAGCGCCGTTCCAGCCGCCGGGTAACCCGAAAACGATCCTCGGGGCGGTCGCATTCTTGCTGGCACATGAGGCGATCCATCTCGGTCAGCTCTCGTACGCCCGTCGTCTGCTCGGCTACGACCGGGCGTTTGACAAGTAATAAGTACTTGCGCCTCGCGGCCGGGATTCGTATACTATGCCTGTCGATCAATCCCGAAGTAGTTGTATATGCGGATCCCGTTTATTGCTTTTGCAATAGCAGTGTCGCTGTTGCTGTTTTTGGCGTGTGGTACGACCAAGAATCCGGTGGATTCTTCGCGTACCGGCCGGCCGGACAGCTATCAAGGCCCGTCGATTCCAGTCGTGGTATTGGAGCCTGAGGACTTCATATCATTTGACAGCACGTGGAACGACAGCTTGTACGATCCTCCGGTGTTTGAGCCGCCCGATACCGGCTACAACGAGCCGGTGATCTTGCCGCCGGATGGCTGGCCGCCGCCGGACCGGCCGTGACAGCCGCCCATGTGCAGCACAACTACGATCTTTCTTGACCGGCCCCTCGGCCGGTCTTTTCTTGCCCTCTTGACCGTGTAATCAACGACACAAACATGGACCTACCATAACTCACAGGAGCCAATTGTGAAGGGACTCGTAATTCTCACTGCCGTCCTTCTGTTGTCGGGATGCGGCCAGCAGGCCGAGCAGCAGACCGATGCCGTCCCGGCGGCCGCCGACACCACCAAGGCCAATATGGCAACCATCTTCGAGGGCGAAAACCACCTCAGCAACGTCCGCCAGCTCACCTTCGGCGGGCAGAATGCAGAAGCGTACTTCAGCTACAACGCCGACCAGTTGATCTACCAGGCCACCACCGGCGACATGGGCTGCGACCAGATCTTCATGATGGATGTCGACGGCTCCGATAAGCGGATGGTCTCCACCGGCAAGGGCGCCACCACCTGTGCTTTCATTGCCCCCGATGGCGAGTCGATCATCTACGCCTCGACGCATCTCGGCGGCGATGAATGCCCGCCCAAGCCGGACATGTCGCGCGGCTATGTCTGGGCGCTCTACGAGAGCTATGACATTTTCAAGGCCGACCCCGACGGCTCCAACCTGGTGCGCTTGACCGACGCGCCCGGCTACGACGCTGAAGCGGTCTACTCGCCCATTGGTGACAAGATCATCTTCACCTCCGTTCGGACCGGCGACCTGGAGCTGTTCACGATGGATCCCGAAGGCGGCAACGTGACGCAGATTACCGATGCGCCGGGCTATGACGGCGGAGCGTTTTTCTCGCTGGATGGTGAGTGGATTGTCTGGCGCGCCTCGCGGCCCGAGGGCGAAGAGCTGGAGGAATACCGGTCATTGCTGGCCGACGGCCTGATCAGACCGAGCAAGCTCGACATCTATATCATGAACCTGGAGGAGGGCAAGCCGATCCGATTGACCGACAACGGCAAGGCCAATTTTGCGCCGTATTTCCATCCGGATCGTACTCATGTCATCTTCTGCTCCAACATGCATTCGGAGACCGGGCGGAATTTCGATCTTTTCCTGATCGATCTGGAGACCCGGGAGATCGAGCAGGTGACCCACAACGACACCTTTGACGGTTTCCCGATGTTCTCTCACGACGGCAGCAAGCTGGCCTTTGCCTCCAACCGCGATAACTCAGAGCGGTTCGAAACCAACATCTTCATCGCCGACTGGGTCTGGTAAGGTAACAACCAACCCCAACAGATTCGGGCGCCCGGCATCAACCCGGGCGCCCGTTGAATTTGCAGCATCGCCAACGTCTACGCTCGTACTTCGGACAGGTCAAATAACTCCGGGCTGTCGCTCAGGTCGGCCAGTTCGGGCTCAGACAGCTTCCAGCGACGCATCATGGTCAGGCGCCGTTTCTGTTGACGGCGCATTTTCGACTCCAATCGCTGCATGGCATCGGTGCGGAAGTTGGTCTGGGCGGCTCTCCGGCTCGAGCGCCGGGTCTCTTTGACAGGCGTAGCAAACATACCCATGCGTGCAAATCCTCCCGAGTTCAAGGTTGTCAGGGCCGGCTTCCGCTGTTTTAAATCGACTGCATTAGTCGATATTCTGAGCCGGAAGCCCGGTTCGGAGGACTCACCGGCGCCATTCTGCGTTGTGACTAAACAGCCCTTGCTTCATCCTGATTTTCTGCATTTGCTTTCGTCCTGCCCCTGTCGATGCGAACTATCGCAGCCGCTTGCGCAGTCTGGTGCAATCGAAAAACAGACGATCGGATCGCTGATCGAGGTTCTATTCTATTATCATTAAATAACTTAATACCGGCTAACGCTGCCTCCGCCCGGCCTGCCGGGAAGTGGCACAGCGTATGCAGTAGGTCCCCGCAGATGAGCAACGTGACAGGAGTGCAGGAAATGTTGGAAGCAAAGTACCATCGTGGATTCTCAGAAGATCGTCTCAGCACCGGTACCGAGCCCCGGGTTCGCCATGACGAGCACGGTCATTATATCATGTCGCTTTCCGAGAACGCCAAGGTCTATTTCGATGACTACTATCGGTTCCTTGAAGAGACCTACCACCGGGCCCTCGAAGAGCGGGATCGGGTCGAGGGCAAAGTCTTCGGCACTTCCCCGGCGCAGGGCGAGACGATGGCGTATTATCGGGCACGGCTGGTCATTATCGAACAGCTGCTCAAAGCGGTTCGACGGTTCTACACTGATGGTTCCAACTTTGGCGTGGTGATGACACCCTGGTGTTTCGGCACGGTAGTGCTCGAAAAAGTCGAGGTGTACAAGGAGCGGATCGGCAAGGGCGAGGTGACCGACGCCAACCTCGGTGACTACCCGTACGATGTTGTCCGCTATATCGAAGAGATCTACAAGGCGACCCTGCTCGAGCTGTTTGATTTTCCCGAAGAAGCGTTCAAGATGCGCTGGCAGTATTCGGAGCTTCTGAAGCGGTACTCCCAGATGCTATCAGATATCACGACATCCCTCCAATCGGTTATCAAGTCTGTTAAAAACCTCGGAGCATAATAGAATCCCTCCTCCTCTTACGTGTTCCGCTTGATGACCGCCCTCCCGCCCGGATTCTTCCGGGCGGGAGTTTTTGTAAGCCAAACCCCCATATCTGCCGATACTTAGAACGATACCTGGCAAACGCGTGTCCGGATACCAGTACGTAATGACGTCAACCGCTCTCAAAAACCGCACCGAGCAGAAGTTTCTGCCGATCTATCTCGATTCTCTCCGGGTGGATTCTGTCCTCGATTTCGACCTTTATCTCCTGGTCCAGAACCGGCTGGTGCTCTATCGGTCGGCCAACCTGCCGTTTACCGAGCGGACCCGGCGCAACCTGATGGAAAACCGGGTGGAGCGGCTCTATATCACCAGCTCCAACCGGGCCAACTACCAGCAGTATATCGAGCGGAATCTGGACAAGATTCTGAAAGACCCGGCGGTTCAGGAGGAGAAGAAAGCCGGTATCCTGTATGACACCTCGACCAATCTGGTCAAGGACGTTCTGTCGAATCCGACGTACGGTGAGAACGTCCGCCGCTCCAAAGATCTGGTAACGCAGACGGTCGAGTACATCCTCAAGGGGCGGGAGGCGTTTCTCAACCTCCTGAAGATCACGTCGTTTGACTACTACACCTACACTCACTCGGTGAATGTCTGCACGTTTTCGATTGCGCTGGCCCAGCAGCTCGGCTTCAAGGATGAGGAGTTCCTCAACGAACTCGGGATTGGGGCGCTGCTGCATGATGTGGGCAAGTCGAAGATCTCGGACCGAATTCTCAACAAGCGTTCGGCGCTCAACCCGATCGAGTTCGAGATCATGAAAAAGCACCCGCAGTGGGGAGTGGATATTCTTACCGAGTCGGACCTGATCTACGATGCCTCGTACTACGCGGTCCTGCAGCACCACGAGCGGGGCGACCGTCGCGGCTACCCGCAGGGCTTATCGCTCGGGGAGATGCACCTGTACTCGAAGATCGTGGCGATTGTCGATTCTTTCGATGCCATGACCACCGAGCGGGTCTATCAGAAAGCGATGGATACGTTCCCGGCCATGAAGATCCTGTTCTCGCTCAAGGGAGCCTACGACGAGCGCATCCTGCGATCGTTTGTGGAATTGATGGGACCGACCGGTCTGCTCGAAGTCTAGTCTGCGCTACTCTGTCTCAGTTTCCGCCGAATCAACTTCCTTTGTGCGCGATTTCGGCGTCAGCTTGCCCGCCTCTACCAATGCCGCCGCGGCCTTTTCCCGTTCTCCCAGCTTCTCATAGATCCTTGCCAGGTCGAGGTAAATCTCTGTCACGATAGTCTTGTTGATCGGGCGATGGCTCTGGTAGTAGGTCAGGGCACGCTGAAAAGTCTCTTCGGCCGGCTGTAACTGTCCGCTTTCCAGCAGGATATTGGCCCGCAGCATGACTGCTTCCATAGTTTCGGCGCTTTGTCGGCCGGTCCTGGTTTCCAGGATTTCCAGGGCCAGGGTGGAGAGCCGTTGGGCTTCGGAGTAGCGCCTCTGGTCAAGATAGAGCTTGGCCAGATTATCGAGGCAATACGCGACGGCGGGGTGATCCGGGCCGTAGACCTGCTCGGTGGCGGCCAGCGCCTCCTGATACATGTTCTCGGCGCGGGCCTGCTCACCGCTGGCGACCAGGCAGATGCCCATGTTGTTCATGGCGCGCGCCAGTTCGGCGGTAGGCGGCCCCGGAGTCTGTTGGTGGCGCTGGTAAACTTCTTCGTATAGCGGGAGCGCGCGATCACAGCGGTTGGAGCGACGGTACGCATCGGCCAACAAAAACTGCGCGTCGACATACTGCGCCGCATCGGCGCCCAATCTGTTACCAATGATCGGCACCGCCCGGGCCAGCAGATCGGCTGCCTCGCCCGCACGGTTTTGCTCCAGGCGTATGGTGGCGAGGTTGTAGCTGGCGGCGCCAATCGGCAGGCTGTCGGCCGGCGGGCTCTGGCGCCAGACGCCCAGGGCCCGTTCATAGGCGTTGGCCGCCGACTCCTTCCGGCCATACGCATACATGAGAGTCGCAGCGGTATTGAGGCTGACCGCTACCATGGTGTGGTTTGGTCCCAGCTCCGACTGGGCCAGCTTGACGGCGCTGTCGGCAACCAACAGGGCGCTATCCTGCATGCCGCGGGCATTGTAGGTGGCGGCCTGTTCATTGAGCGCGATGATGGTCGACCGGGAGACTTCCTGCCCCCGGCCCGGGGCAGCGCTCAGCAGCATTGTCAATGCCAGTATACCTGCAATTCGTAGAGCCATCCTTGCTTTTCCTTCCCCGATCGGTAATCGTGTGCGTGCCGGGCGACCAGCTGGTGTTTCCAGCGTTTCGGTCTTTATACAAGGCCGGCCGGTTTCATGCAACAGCCAAAATGCCCGGCCCCGATCAGACGTGGGTCAATTTATCTTGATTCACACTATTCCAGATCGTACACTGAAAGCCAGGTGTGCGTGCGATGTACACAAGGGCGGCGAGAATGACCTACGTCATCTCTCGCCGTCCGCTCTAACTCCACGCCGCAGCGTGCCCGCTCACCGGATATGAACGCTAATCCAAGGAGGATAAATGAAGCAGATCATATCGACCGACTCCGCCCCGGCCGCGATCGGCCCATACTCCCAGGCTATCAAGGTCGCCTGCAGCAACATGTTGTTCTGTTCGGGCCAGATCCCGCTCAATCCGCAGACCATGGAAGTAGTGGGTGAGACCGCCGCCGAGCAGTGCGAGCAGGTTATGAAGAATGTCGAATCGGTCCTCAAGGCGGCCGGGCTGGGTTTTGCCGATGTCGTCAAGACGACCATTTTTCTTGACGATCTGGCCGATTTCGCGGCTGTTAACGAGGTGTACGGGAAGTACTTCCCGGACAAGCAGCCGGCCCGCTCGACAATAGAGGTAGAGCGGCTGCCGCTCGACGTGATGGTCGAGGTCGAGGTAATTGCGATCGAAAAGTAAGTAGTAGAATTGTCTTTGCCGACCATCCCGGCGAAAGATTATATAGTAAACTGACCGGGTCTATCTCGGGTGCCATTAACGCGCTCCGGCCGGTTCCGCGAACCTCTTGTACGGCATAGTGATTGATTGTGAAGGAGTTGGCCGGGCGGGGGCAGAAAAAAGAACTTGACAACCGGGGAAATAGAGCTTTCTTGCAGGTTCAAATATTGTGAATTCGGTCACATAGTCGGACCGACGAGGTGAGGACAAAAGCACCATGACCGAGTATCTGGCGGTTCTGATTTTCATCGTTGCGGGGATAGGAATTGTCCTCTTTACCTTCTTCTTCTCCAAGCTGATTCGTCCGCACAATCCCTACGCCGAAAAAGACCTCAACTACGAATGCGCTGAAGACCCGCAGGGCAGTTCGTGGGTGCAGTTTAACAACCGCTTCTACATCTTCGGGCTCATCTTTGTCATTTTCGATGTCGAAGCGATCTTTTTGTTCCCCTGGGCGGTAGCGTTCGGCCAGCTCGGGCTGTACGCCCTGGTCGAAATGGTCATCTTCATCCTGATCCTGATGTTTGGCCTGTTCTACGCCTGGAAGAAAGGGGCCTTGAAATGGGTGTGATCAAAAAGCTGCCGGTGTATGCCGAACGGATTCCCGGCGGCTCTATTATAACGACGACGCTCGAGTCGATTCTCCACCACGGCCAGGCATCCTCGCTGTGGTACCTGCTGTTCGGCACGGCCTGCTGTGCGATCGAGCTGATGTGCACCGGTGCCGCCCGCTACGATTTCGACCGGCTCGGCATGATTTTTCGGGCCTCGCCGCGCCAGTCGGACCTGATTATCGCCGCAGGTACAATCACCAAGAAGATGGCGCCCCGGCTGCGACGGCTGTACGACCAGATGGCCGAGCCGCGGTATGTGATCGCAATGGGCGGCTGTACCATTAAAGGTGGCCCGTTCTACTACGACACCTACGCGGTCGAGAAGGGGATCGAGCATATCGTGCCGGTTGATGTTTACGTGCCGGGCTGTCCGCCGCGACCGGAGTCGCTGCTGGAGGGTTGCCTGACGCTTCAGAAGAAAATCAAGCAGCAGAAGATGAGCGACTGGCAGAACTAGCATGACGCACGACGAGCTAAGAGCATATGTTGCCGACAAGTTCGGGGACAAACTCACGCTTCTCGACACCGGTCGGGCTGAGCCGATGTATGAGGTGAAGCTGAGTGATCTCCACGACGTGGCCGAGTCGCTCCGGAAGGACGAGACGTTGCAGTTTGATTACCTGTGCAACCTGGGTGGGACCGACACCGGCGAGCGCCTCGAAGTCCATTATCAACTGGCATCGATCTACAAAAACAACCGCATCGACTTCAAAGTCATGCTGACCGATGACAAGCCCTCGGTCCCTACTGTCCAGGATATCTGGCCGGCGGCCAACTGGTATGAACGGGAGATGTGGGAGCTGTACGGGATCAATGTCGAGGGACACAACAACCTGACCCGCTTCCTGTTGCCCGATGACTGGGATCAGGGCCATCCGATGCGCAAGGATTGGGACGCGCCGGATTTCATCAGACTGCCGGAGTTTAAGGGATGAGCGCGCTTCGCACCGAAGAATTCACTGTCAACATGGGGCCGCACCACCCCTCGACACACGGCGTCTGCCGACTTATCCTGACCATGGACGGGGAGAAGGTCGTCAAGGTCGAGCCGGTGATCGGCTATTTGCACCGGGCCCTGGAGAAGATCTGCGAAAACCGCACCTATGTGCAGTGTATTCCCATTCTTGACCGCTTCGAATACGTCACCGCCATGTCCTGCAACTACGTTTTCGCGCTGGCGGTGGAGAAGCTGGCCGAAATCGAAGTCCCGGAGCGGGCCGAGTATATCCGCGTCATTATGCTGGAGCTCAACCGAATCGCGTCGCACCTGTTGTTTTACGGGGTGACGGCGATGGATATCGGCGCCCTGACGCCATTCCTGTACGGCCTGCGCGAGCGGGAACTCATCATTGACCTCTTCGAAATGACCTGCGGCCAGCGGTTGACCTACAATTATATCCGTATCGGCGGAGTGGCCCGCGATCTGCCGCCGGAGTTCGTGCCGAAATGCCGCGAGGCGGTGAAGATTATCACGGACAAGCTGGTTGACTACGAGGGCCTGCTCAACGAAAACCCGATCTGGAAAGTGCGCAACCAGGGGATCGGCTATCTGTCACCGGAAGATGCGATCGCGTATGGCGTTTCCGGACCGGTCCTGCGGGCCTCGGGGGTCGAGTATGACATTCGCAAGAACGACCCGTACTCGATCTACGACCGATTTGACTTCAACATCCCGACTCACCAGAATGGTGACTGCTACGACCGATACCTGCAGCGGCTGGCCGAGATCAAGGAGTCGCTGAAGATCATCACGCAAGCCCTCGACGGCCTGCCGGAAGGCGAGATTCAGCCCAAGAAAAAGATCAACGCGATCACGTATAAGCCGCCGGCCGGCGAGGTCTACGCTCGCGTCGAAAACTCTCGTGGCGAGCTGGGGGTGTATCTGATTTCCGACGGTTCGACCAAGCCGGTTCGGGTCAAGACCCGCGGTGGTTCTTACAATCAGCTTCAGGCGTTGCCCATCATGGTCAACGATTGCCTGATAGCCGACCTCGTCGCAATCTTCGCATCACTCGACGTCATCATGCCGGAGGTAGACAGGTAGTGGAACTCTATCCCGTATTCATGTGGCTGCATGACCTGCTGGAGAGCACCGGGATCGGCGAACCCTGGTCGACGATCATCAGCTATGGTTTCCTTGCCGTCACCGTCTTCGGCACCCTGTCGATCCTGGCACTCTTCCTGGTCTGGTGGGAGCGCAAGATCGCCGGGCATATCCAGCAGCGGTTTGGGCCGATGCGGACCGGCTGGCACGGCTGGTACCAGACGATTATGGATGCGGTCAAGCTCCTGCAGAAAGAGGATATCCGGATCGCCACCCGTGACAAGGCGGTCTTCTTCTGGGCGCCGGTCGTCTGTTTCGTTGCAGCCTACCTGGCCTATGTCGTGATCCCGTTCGGCGAAAACCTGATTGTAGCCGATCTCAATGTCGGTATCCTGTATATCATCGCCGTCACTACCTTCACGGTGATCTCGCTGTTGATGGCGGGCTGGGGCTCAAACAACAAATATGCGCTGCTCGGCGGGATGCGTTCGGCCGCTCAGGTGGTAAGCTATGAAGTGCCGATGGCGGTGTCTATCCTGACCGTTATCGTGTTCGCCGGATCGCTGTCGATGGTGGATATCGCCAATGCGCAGCAGGGGAATATCATCTTCAACTGGTTCATCTTCAAGCCGCCGTTCGGCATAATCGCGTTTTTGACCTACATCACGGCCGCCACCGCCGAGGCTAACCGGACCCCGTTTGATATTCCCGAGGCGGAGCAGGAACTGGTCGCCGGGTACAATGTCGAGTATTCGGGGATGAAGTTCGCGATGTTCTTTTTGGCTGAATTCGTGAATCTCTTCACGGTTTCGGCGATTGCCGTGACGCTGTTTTTCGGCGGCTGGCACGGCCCGCTGTTACCGTCGTGGATCTGGTTCCTTTTGAAGACCTTCGCAGTGATTCTGCTACTGATGCTTTTCCGCTGGACCTTCCCGCGCCTGCGGGTCGACCAGCTGATGGAGTTTGCGTGGAAATTCCTGGTGCCGCTCACCTTCGCCAACTTGATACTCGCCGGGTGGTTCAAGTATGCCGGGTGGCACTGGTAAGAGAGGATAGAGTCGGATGGGTGTGCTGAAAGACTTCTTCAACCTGCTCAAGGGGATGACAATTACCGGGAAACATCTCGGTCGTCGCGCCGTCACCATCCAATACCCGGAACAGAAGATGCAGATGTTCGAGCGCTCGCGCGGCGTGGTCGTGCTGCTCTCGGACAAGGAAACCGGTGACCTGAACTGCACCATGTGCATGCTGTGCATGCGCGCCTGCCCGACCGCGGCGATTTATATCGACGCGCCCCGCGATGAAAACAAGAAGCGCGTCCTGAAGGAATTCAAGGTCGACCACGCTCTCTGCTGCTACTGCGGCCTGTGCGAGGAAGCCTGCAACTTCTCGGCCATCAAACTGGCCAACAAGTACGAGTTCTCCACGTGGGATATTGATGACCTCGTGTGGGACGTCAACAAGCTGCAGGACGTCGGCCGCGATGTTCCCTATGTCGATACGCGCAAGAAGAAGCCGGCTGCCAAGGCGGCGGCAAAACCGGCCGAGAAGAAGGCCGACGACAAAAAGTCCGCCGCCGACGGGGCCAAGCCGAGCGCCGAGGAGAATAAGCAGTCCGAAGGCGACAAGCCGTCCGAACCGAAGGCCACCGACACAGCCGCGGCCGACAAGACGGCGCCTGCCAAAGACGAGAAAGCAGTGGATAGCAGTCCGGACGAAACGCCTGAGTCGGATGAGACCAGGCGATCGGCCGATGACGATACCAAGAAAGGGGACGCCTGAGTATGGATGCCTCGGTCAGTCCGGTCTTCTGGATCCTGGCGGCAGTAATCATCCTGTCGGCGATCGCAGTCGTTTCGCTCAAGAACATCTTTCACTGCGCCCTGTTTCTGATTCTCTGTCTCTTCTCGGTGGCGGGGATCTTTATTCTGCTGCACGCCGAGTTCCTCGCGGCGGCGCAGGTGCTGATCTATGTCGGGGCGGTCGCAATCCTGATTATCTTCGCGATCATGCTGACCACCAATCTCGCCTCACGAACGATCCAACAGGTCAACAAGCACGCCCTGACCGCGCTGTTCGGCTGTGCCCTGTTCGTGCTGGCAATGGTCGGCCTGTTCCGGCAGAGCGGGGTGTGGAACTGGACGCAAACGGCGCTGCCTGATGAGAACGTCCTGACAATCGGCAAGCTGCTGATGACCAAGTACATGTTGCCCTTTGAAGTTGTTTCGGTGTTGCTGCTGGCCGCGCTGATCGGCGCGATCGCCCTGGCCCGGGAGGAGAAATCCTGATGCATCCGTATCTCTATCTGGCGGCAATCCTGTTTGCAATCGGCCTCTTCGGCGTCATCACCCGTCGCAACGTGATCGGGATCCTGATGTCGCTGGAGCTGATGTTCAATGCCATCAACATCAACTTCGTTGCCTTCAACAAATATGTCGTTTCCGAACCGCTCGCCGGGCAGATATTCGCCATCTTCATTGTGGTCGTGGCGGCGGCCGAGGCGACCGTCGGGCTGGGCATCGTGCTGTTGATCTACCGCAACTGGCGCGGACTTGACACCGATAACTTCAGCGTCATGAAATGGTAGGGAGACTGTCGTGACTGAATTTGCATACCTGATAGCGCTTGTCCCGCTGTTCTCATTCATCATGATCGTCTTCTTCCTGCGCTGGAAGGAGAAGCTGGCCTCCGGCTGGTCGATTGCCTCGAT
>WJMS01000084.1 GCA_014727815.1 candidate division GN15 bacterium | reverse complement strand
CCTCAGCCCGTACATGACCACAATCGCGGCAGGGCCGTTTATCGAGGACGTGCCGTACACGATCGGCATGCGTGCTGATTACGTGCAGATCGTACCGTTCGCCCGGGACAAGATGGATGAGAACTACAGTTCCCTGCCCGTGGATATGGTACGCGAGAAGGCGCTCGAGGCGGCCCGTCAGGCGGTCAACCAGATGGGCGTGACCTGGCAGGGTGATTTCGGCCGCAACCGGACCGAGCTGCTTCATCCGGACTGCTCGCTGATCTTCTTCCCGTATGTCTCGGTTGAGATGCAGGCGCCGCGTTACTATCGCTTTCTCGTTGATGGTCTGACCGGCCGGGTGCTGCATTTCTGCGACGATCAAATGAGCCAGGGGCCGACGATCGGCGAGAGCCAGTCACCGGGGGTGGAACTGGGCGAGCTGACCGTTTCATTGCACCGCTGTTTCAACTGTGGTTCGGACCTGCCGCGCGGCCGTTCGTTTGTCTATATCTGTGACAACTGCCATGTGGTGAACACGGTCGACGGTCGTGGGCTGGATGTTGATGAGCTGCAGTGGGTGGAGCCGGCGGCTGGCAGCACGGACTCGCTTTTCCCCTTCTGGACGTTTGATCTGGGCGATCAGGATAGTGCTGATGTTGCCCGGTTGTTCGGCGGCATACACCAGTCGGGGCGGCTGGTTATTCCGGCGTTGCGCATGCCGAATTTCGAAGCGGCGTTTCGTCTGACCCAGCGTATCTCGGCGGCGATCGGTCAGTTCGAGACGGTACCGGTTGATCTGTACAACGAGCGGTTCCGGCCCGTTACGCTTTCGCCGGCCGAAGCAAGACTGTACGCCGAGATCATGATCTATCGCGCCCGGGTGAAGCGGGCCACGGATGCCGATATTACCCAGGTTGAGTTTGCGCCGACCGCCTCATCGATTGTCTATCTTCCATTCCAGGAGCAGGCGTATTTCTATGTCGACTCGGTTTTAAACGCCGTGACGTTCGAGAAGAACCTGGTGGGGTAGTCGATGTACCGGCTCGGTGGAGATCAATCCCAGCGCGGGCATAGCCTGATCGAGCTGGTAATCATCATTGTCATCCTGGGTGCTCTGGCGGCGGTGGCGCTGCCGCAGTACCGTGACATGACCGTCGAGTCCCGCATCTCGGCCTGCAAAAACAGCCTGGGGGCGATCCGCGAGGGCATCTCGCTGTATTATGCCCGTCAGGTGCTGGTGGCTGACAGTGGCAGTTATCCATCGCTTGATTCTCTTACCGCATCAGATCTGGTTATGCGGGGAGCGTTTCCACCCAATCCCTTCCAGGCGCAGGCGGCTGACTCGGTAGTGCTGGGGACGGTCCGGGGGCAGGTAATCGGCACCCGCGGCGGCTGGGCGTACAATCCCATCACGGGGGAGATCTGGCCGAACAGTAGCACGACTATTCCTGAGGGCTGGATGAGTCCGGCGCGCGAGATCAACGAAAACGAGTTCTGATCGAGTAGTTCGTACTCCCTCGTCACTTATCTCTCAGTACAAATCGATTATGTGATTGCCTGCCGGTGTATTTTTCGTATCATAAATACTGCACGCATGAGCAGTATTGGTCGATATGGAAGATATGAGACAGGATAACAGGCAAATCGATGGAGCCGACCGGTTTATCGATTCATTGATTGCCCGGGCCAAACAGACCGACAACCGTCTGGGGAAAATCCGTCAGGAAATCGAATACCGCTGGCCGGAGGCGGTCTGTGACCGCGAGCAGTTTGAGACGCAGGTATACCGTTCGGGGATCGAGCCGTTTGATCGGTTGTTTCCGACCGGCGGGATACCGTACGGGCAGTTTATCGAGCTGACCGGCGCATCCGGTTCGGGCAAAACCGGCCTGGTTTTGCGTCTTGCTGCGGGCATGGCAAGTCACTCCGCCAAAGTTGCTTATGTCGATTTCTGTAACTGTTTCTTTCCCCTGGCGGCCGAATATGGCGGGCTGGAACCGGCCCGGGTAGTCATAGTCAAACCGGACACCCTGGGCGCCGGGCTTCGGGCGACCGAACTGTTGTTGAAGCACCGGGAGGTGGCGATTGCAATTTGTGATCTGGTTGGTGTGACTCACGAGCTGCCGGTTACGATCCTCCATCGGCTTCGCCGCAAAACTATCCGCGCTCGCGGCCTGGTGATCTTCTTGACCGACCACACCAGCGACATTGTCCCGGCCAGTATGGCTTCGCTGCGGCTTGAGGTCAGCCGCCTGCAGCCATCGCGGGTGGCGGTACGGGTGAGCAAAAGTCGGATCTGCCGGCCGGGCAGAAGAATCGAGGTGCCGCTTGAAGACGACTGAACGCCTGGCTGCCCTGGTTGTCCCGGCTTTCCCGGTGGCGTTGTTTCTTCGGGAGAAGCCCGAGTATGGCTCGGGAGCGGTGGTGGTTGCCGATGGTGATGAGGAGGTCGCCGAGATTGTGGCGGCCGGCGACCGGGCTGCTGCCGATGGTGTCTTGCCCGGGTTGACAGTCGCCCAGGGGAGGCTTCGCACCGACAACCTCCTGGCGATACCGTATGATCGGGAGGCCGAAGCGACGGCATCGAGTCGTCTGATGAATCGATTGCAGAATCTGACGCCGTATGTCGAGGAGGAGCGGCCGGGGGCATACTTCCTTGAAGTTTCCGGCATGTTGTTGCTGTACAAGAGCGAATATCGATTTGCACAAGCGATACTCGAACTGATGCACGAGCAGCGTTTGCCGGCGACAGTCGGGGTGGCCGGTAATCCTTATGTGGCGACAGTGGCTGCTGATGTTGCCCGGGCTAAAAACGAGCCGATCGTGATTGTCCCTGAGGGGAGCGAAAAGGAGTTTCTGTCGCCGCTGGCGATCACCCACCTGCCGGTTTCCGCGGAAACTCTTGGTAAGCTTCGGCTGCTGGGAATCGACACGATCGGTCGGCTTGCGGCGTTTGCGCCGAATGAATTGATCAGTCGCTTTGAAGAAGATGGCGTGACACTGGCGCGGTTGTCGCACGGGGTGGATACCGAGTTTTTTACGCCTGTGGAGCCGGACGAAGATATTGAGGTGGAGAAGTCGCTGTTGTATCCGGTTGCGACCATCTCGGCGCTGGTGGCGCTGGTTGAGCCGATGCTGACCGGTCTGTTGAAACGGTTGCGGACAGTCAGTCGCGGTTGTGCCTGTCTTGATATCGAGTTGACCTGTGAGGATAAGCAGCGGCAGGTGGTATCGCTGGCGCTGGAATCGCCGGGTTTGTCGGCCCGGCCGTTTGTGCGGCAGCTCAAGCAGAAGCTGGCGAAAACTCGTCTGAGCGCCGGGGTTACCGGGATTCGCCTGATGATACCGCGGGTGACGGCGCTGGTGGGCGAGCAGCTTGATTTGGCCCGGCTGGCGGCGCGGTCGCAGTCCGGGGGCCGGCCGGTTTCGGAGTCGGCGGCGGAGACGATCGAGCATCTATACACCCCCCACAAGCGGGTTTCGGCGCTGCCGGAGGAGATGTTCGACCTGGCGCCGTACCGCGGCGAGCGGCGTTCTCGACGGCAGGCGACACCCGGGAGCGAATCAGAGACGCGACCGTTTGTGCCGTACGCCGGCCGCTCACCGGTTGGGCTTCGGCTGCTGCAGCCGGCCCGGCCGGTTGAGGTGAATTACCGGAATGAGCGGCTGCTGGAATTTACGTTTGAGCATCGCCGCCACCGTATCCGCGAGGTGCGTGGCCCCTGGCGGGTATCGGGACGGTGGTGGGATGGTCCGTTTGAGCGGTGGTATTACGAGGTGACGCTCGACCGTGCTGATGCCCGGAGCTACCTGTTGTTTGCAGCGTATGATACCGACCGTCAGTGCCGGTGGTATCTGCAGGGATTGTTTGACTGAGGGGGGAGGAGGCGGCATGAACGAACGTGACGGACCGGCCCACATATGTAGAGCTGCACTGCCACTCGAATTTCTCTTTCCTTGACGGCGCGGATCATCCCGAGACTTTGGCGGTGCAGGCCGCTCGACTGGGCTATACGGCCCTGGCGATAACCGACCACAACGGCTTGTATGGGGCGGTACGGTTTCATAAGGCGGCGCAGGCGGCCGGGATCACATCGATTATCGGCGCCGAGCTGACGCTTGAAAACGAACGCCACCTGACGGTGCTCGTGACGGATCGCGAGGGCTACGCGAACCTCTCGCAGATGCTTTCCGAGGCGCAGCTGGCCGGGAAAAAGGGCGAGGCTCGGGTGACATTCGAGATGCTCGATCGCTACCGTGGTGGCTTGATTGCGCTTTCCGGGTGTGTCGAGGGTGAGATCCCCTGTCTGCTGCTGACCGGACGGGAGAAAGAGGCGCATGAGCGAGCCCGCTATTACTGCGACCTGTTTGGCGAACGCAACTTCTATCTCGAGTTGCAGCACCATGATCTGCCGATTCATGCGTTTCTGTGTGATCGATTGGCTGCATTGGGGGAGGCGCTGAGTATACCGCTGGTTGCGACGAACAATGTGCATCATGTTTATCCCGATGGTCGCCGCCTGGCCGATGTGCTCGCCTGTATCAAGCATCACACGACGCTCGACGAAGCGGGTGATGTTCTTTATCCCAACGCCGAACGGCATCTCAAGTCGCCCGAGGCGATGGCCCGGCGGTTTGCCGGCTATCCGGGAGCGATTGTCAATACCCGGCGAATCGCTGAACGTTGTGCCTTTTCAATGGACAGTCTCGAGCCGCAGCTGCCTGACTTTCCGGTTCCGGTTGGCGAGACGATGTTCAGCTACCTTCGCAAACTCACCTACGCCGGCGCCCGCAAGCGGTACGGTCGTTTGAGCGACAAGATTGTCCGGCAGATTCAGCACGAACTGCGCATTATTCGCAAGCTCGATTTTGCCGGTTACTTTCTGATCGTCTGGGATATCGCCCGCTTCTGTACCGACAACGGCATTCTCTGCCAGGGGCGCGGGTCGGCGGCCAACTCGGCGGTTTGTTATTGCCTGAGCATTACTGCGGTCGATCCGATCGGGCTGAACCTGTTGTTCGAGCGTTTCCTCTCGGAGCATCGCAGCGAGCCACCGGATATCGATATTGACATCGCCAACAATCGGCGCGAGGAAGTCATCCAGTATGTTTACGAGAAGTACGGCCGTCGGCATGCCTCGATGGTGTGCGAGGTCATCACCTATCGCGGGCGTTCGGCGGTTCGTGATGTCGGCAAGACGCTTGGCTTTTCACCGGCCGAGGTCGACCGTCTCTCCAAACATCTCGATTCGTATTCGCGCGGCGAGGAGATGGAGGAACGTCTGGCCGAAGCGAATATCAATCTCAACGATCACCGGGTGAAACTGCTGATTGAGCTGTGTCATCAGATCAGGCGCTTCCCGCGCCATCTCGGGATTCATGTCGGCGGGATGATTATCACCCGGGCGCCGCTCTCGCGGGTGGTGCCGGTGGAAAACGCCACCATGCCCGACCGGAGTGTGATTCAGTGGGACAAGGATGACGCCGAGGATATGGGGCTGGTCAAGATCGACCTGCTCGGGTTGGGGATGTTGTCGCTGATCGATATTGCGTTCAAGCTGGTCGAGAAGCATTACCATGCCCGGATCGATCCGGCACAGTTGACCTATGACGATCCCCAAGTGTATGACCTGCTCTGCTCGGCACATACGGTGGGAGTCTTTCAGGTCGAGTCACGGGCGCAGATGAATACGCTGCCAAGACATAAACCACGGAAGTTTTATGATTTGGTGGTTGAGGTTGCCCTGATCCGTCCGGGGCCGATCCAGGGGGATATGGTTCATCCCTACCTTCGTCGCCGCAACGGGGAGGAGGAAGTGACCTATCCGCACCCGCGGTTGAAGAAGATTCTCGAGCGCACCATGGGGGTGCCGCTGTTCCAGGAACAGGGGATGCAGGTGGCGGTGGCGGCGGCCGGGTTTACGGCGAGTCAGGCCGATGAGCTTCGCCGCGCCATGGGGCACAAGCGGTCGCGCGAGCGGATGGAGGAGCTGTCGACCCGGTTGATTGCCGGCATGGTGGCCAACGGGATCGAGAAGGAGACGGCCTGGACGATATTCAAGCAATTGTCCGCCTTTGCCGATTTCGGTTTTGCCGAGTCTCACGCCGCTTCGTTTGCCCTGCTGGTGTATGTCTCGGCCTATCTCAAGGTGTATTTCCCCGATGTGTTTTACTGTTCGTTGCTGAACGCCCAGCCGATGGGTTTTTATTCTACTTCGACTATTGTCTATGAAGCGCAGCGGCGGGGGATACGGGTGCTGGGGGTTGATGTTTCCCGCAGCCGGTGGGATTGTACGATCGAAGACGGCGCCGTGCGGCTGGGGTTCCGTTATATCAAGTCGCTCGGACCGTCGGCGCAGGAGGTGATCGAGCAGGCGCTGGCGGCGGGGCCGTTTCGATCGATCGAGGATTTCGTTTTTCGCACGAAACTGGATCGCGATGCGCTCGAGCAGATCGCCATGATCGGTGGTTTTTCATGTTTTGGAGTCGACCGACGGCAGGCACTGTGGAAAGTGCTGTCGCTGTTGAATCGATCCGAGGAAGAACTGCAAATATCGTTTATCGAAGAGGGCGACCGTCTGCTCACCCCGATGCAGACCCTGGAGCAATTGGCCGCTGATTTCAAGGGGATGGACTTGTCGAACGGGCCGCATCCGATGACGCTCATTCGTGACAAGCTGCGGCGCAAACGGGTTTATGCCGCCGGTGAACTGGGTGGCCTTGCCAACAACAAACTCGCCATGACGGCCGGGGTGGTGGTTATCCGGCAGCGCCCGATGACTGCCAAGGGGTTTGTCTTTATCACGCTCGAGGATGAGACCGGTTTCAGCAATATTGTCGTCAAGCCGAACGTGATGAAGCAGTTCCGCCGGGTCATCATCTTTTCCCGGGCCCTGCTGGTACGGGGGACGCTTGAGAAAAAGGACGGTGTGATCAACCTGATCGGCCATCAGTTCTACCCGCTCGATTTCGACAGCCGCGAGGTGCGGGTGAAATCGCGTGATTTTCGATAGGCCGTTGCGGCGCTTGCATCATTGACCGGTCCGACCTACCTTCAAAAAAACTCAACTACCCACTCGAAGGATACTCAATGACAACCGACGAACGCATCAAAAACGCCGCCACCTCGGTGTGCAAGGCGATATTTCCCAACACCACCAACCACTATGACACCCTTTTCGGCGGCCAGGCGCTGGGCTGGATGGATGAGGTTGCCTTTATCGTGGCCACTCGGTTTTGCCGCAAGGACGTGGTGACTGTTTCCATGGACCGCACCGATTTCAAGAAGCCTATCCCGGCCGGTACGATTGTCCAAATGGTCGGGTCGATCGTGAAGGTCGGCCGGACGAGCATGCAGGTACAGGTAGAGATGTTCGTCGAGGAGATGTTTTCGGATCATCGCGAGAGCGCGATTCTGGGGACATTTACGCTGGTGGCAATCGATGAGAAGCGGCGGCCGATTCCGGTACGGGATTAGGACTGCTGTTCATCGCCGGCGACTTCGTCTGCAACGACCTCGTCGATGGCCTTCTCGAGCGTGCGCAGCTGGGGAGAACCGGGGACATACATTTCGCGGGCGGCGCGGCGGAGGTCCTGGACCTGTCGATAGGTGTGGGCGTGTTCGAGATACTTGCGCACCGGTCGATCAGTCTGCTTGAGATTGGCCAGTACCTCGTACACCCGGCCGGCATCCTGGAGTCCCTCGCCGAGCGCCCAGAGCAGGCGGGTGACCGCCATCGCCACCAGCGACACAACTATCGGCGAGATAATATTGAGATGCAGGATGTATACGGAAATCAGAAAGAAGAGCACCGCCCCGACCATCAGGACTTTGCCGGAACGAATACTCGCCCGGCTGCCACTGCTCACGACAGTGTCTTCGAAGAAGACGAAATAGATGAGGCCACCTATCATGAGACCTGCGGCGCAGCCCGCCAGCACGGAAACGACGCGCAGGATGATCGGCCAGAAGTCGGTAAGCATAGCGAACGATTGAACCCGATGCTGCAATGTGTCGGGCCGACCACCGCAAATCGAACGATCAGGTTTCTTCGGCCCGGTTCCTCACCCGTTGCCGTAAGATAGCCCTCCACAAATCAGTGTCAACAAAAGGAACGAGAGTCCTTCGTCGGTGGGTCATCGTTCGCTTCGGGCGAGAATCACGACGCCTGCAGAGAAGCAGACGATCCCGACGCCGAGCAGGATACCCACCGGCGTCGCCATTTGTTCGGGCGTGAAGCCGCGCCAGATAGCGCCCTCGAGGGCGGTGATACTCCAGCGCACGGGGCTGAAGGCGCCCACCGTAAGCATCCACCCGGGCATAGCCATGAGCGGCACCATGCCGCCGCCGGTCATGGCCATGAGCAGGAAGATCGCCCAGCCGGCTCCCCCGACGGCCTGTTCGGTTTTGCCGATCACGCTGATCAGCATCATGATACCGGTGAAGCAGATGCCGGCCGAGATAATTGCGACAGCCAGCCCGAGCGGCCAGCCGACGCGGACCCCGAACACCAGAATCCCGATGAACATCAGCAGGGTACAGATCGCGACGGCGGCCATGAAACAGGCCAGTCCCTTGCCGGCCAGAATGTGGGCCCGGTTGATCGGCGCCAGCCGAAGTCGCAGGTACGTACCCCGCGTGCGCTCCGTCACAAGTGAAAGCGCAAAGGCGGCGGCCACACCGATCAGCGCCCACTGCAACGACTGCGGGAAAGTGATCTCCCAGGCCGTGCGTGGCTCGTTGCTGACGATCGTGGCTTTGGTGAACTCGATATCGGGTTCCTGGAACGGCGAGTAGTTT
>WJMS01000083.1 GCA_014727815.1 candidate division GN15 bacterium | reverse complement strand
CTCCAGGCGCAGGAAGAAGTCAGCACAATCGACAATCGCATCGTTGGGGATCAGGCCGACCACCTCCGACGAGGTGACCGGCACACCGTAGCGTTCGGCCTCGCGGCGAATCGTCTCGAACACCCGGAAGACCGGGGTCTTAGTATAGTTGACCAGGTTCATGGAAATCTGCACCTGGTCGCGTTCCTTTATCTCAAAGCCGAGTGCCTTGACAAACCGGAAGCCGCCCTTGAGCGAACGGACGGCATCGGCGATGTTGTCGGCAATCCACTTCTTGTTGGTGCCGAGATAGACGTTAAACGCCACCAGCGGGAAACGCACACCGATCGCTGTCGAACCGGACTTGAGGTTCATCTTGGCCGGACCGTAATCGGGCTTGCGCGCTTTGTCGGTTTCGATACTGTCGCGAATACCTTCGTACTGTCCCTGACGGACTTTGGCGAGGTTCTTGCGCTTCTTGGTGGTGGCAGCATCCTCGTACAGGTAGACCGGGATTTGCAGTTCTTCACCGACCTTCTTGCCCAGCTTGTGGGCCAGCTCAATCGCATCATCCACCGTCATGTCGGAAATGGGAATAAACGGACAGACATCGCACGCCCCCATCCGCGGATGTTCACCCGTGTGGGTGGTCATATCGATCAGCTCGGCGGCCTTCTGGTAGCCACGGAAAGCGGCTTCGACCGCCAGGTCGGGATGGCTGACAAAGGTCACCACCGCCCGGTTGTGGTCGTGATCCATTTCGCGGTCCAGGAGGGTAACGCCCTCGACTGAGGTGATCGCCTCGCAGATGGCATCGATAACTTCGGGACGTCGCCCTTCGGAATAGTTCGGTACGCACTCGACAAGCTTGGCCATGACACAATCTCCGTGTTTCCAGCAAAAGCCGCCGTCTCGATACCCCTTCTGCAGGCTGGTGTGACCGCGTGACGGGCGATACGAAAGCGGCGGTCACCGCGCGGAGGGTGCGCGGTGGTTAGAAGTCTCCTATTTCTCCCAGCGTGTAGTCGGTCAGCTCGGCGCTGATCGATCCGACCACCACTTTTGATTTCATCAGTACCGGCATCTTGAGCCGGTCGTTGGTCAACCAGACCGTCAGGCGGCCTTCATTCTTAAAGACGCCGACGGATGACGTCAGCGGCTCCACCACCAGGCAATCGAACGTCCCGGCCGGAACCGTGATCTCCTCGGTCTTGTGCACCTTGACCTCCATATCGAGCTTGCGGCCGTCGATGAAGACCGGCAGAAAGACCGATTCACCGACTTTCAGATCCTGCGTGCGTACGTAATACATGGTCGAGAGAGCATCCTGCACGTAGGGCTCGACCTCGATCGTGTCACCCTCATACACGGTGAAGTTCCGGCGCTGGTGGAAGACGTATTCGCGGTCCGCCCGATAGTTACCCTCACGCAGGTTCTTTTCAAACCGCCAGCTGAACAGGCCGACCGCATCCATGATCGACTCGATTCGATCCTCGACTTTGAAGAAGGTGGAGAAGAAACTGTTGGACTGCGCGCGCGAGATCAACTGGTAGCTCGGACGCCCCTGATACTCGATCAGCCGCGCGACTTCCAGCGAGGCAGTTCCGGCATTAATGAAGCCGTAGTTGACGTCAAACTCGAACTTCTCCCCCACCCCAAATGCGACATTGTCGACATAGCGATCAAATGCTCCACGCTGTTCCATTCGGGGGTCCGGGTCGGTCGGCTCGGCAATACCGATTTCGATAGAGGCGAAAAACAGCACGGGAATCATCCCGACCAGGACGACCAGGACGACGACAGCTTTCTGCAGGAGATTACTTCTGGGCATCGCTCTTCGCATCTATCCTTTTTACAATCTCAGGCAGGAATTTGCCGAGGTATTCGCCGATTTCGAGGAATGTCTCGTTGTAACGATCGAGTGCCTGACCGATCGGATCCTCGACCGCCTCACCCTCATGACCGATCTCTGGGAAACTCTTGAATAGAAATGTCTTCTCGGCGGCACCGGGCACCTGACGGATCACCTCTTTGACATGCTCTGGCGACATGCCGAAAATCAAATCGGCCCGGTCAATCATCTGCCGCGACAGCGGCTGCGATGAGTGCACCGAGATATCGGCATCCCACATTCTGGCCGCCTCAACAGCATACATCGTAGCCGGATAGCCGGCAGCGGCGGCGATTCCCGAGGATTCTACCTCGAACTGACCCGGACGCTCCTTTTCAAGCAGCACGCGAAGCGCTCCCTGGGCCATCGGCGAGCGACAGGTATTGCCCGTACAGACAAACAGAATAACAAATTTATCAGCCATCGGTCACTTTCCATTCAAGACTTGGGCGATCTGCTCCGATTCGATCGCCCCCTCACGCAGCACGACCGGCCGGTCACCGGAGCCGTCGACCACCGTCGACACCGGCCTATCCAACGGTCCTGCATCGAGATATATATCCACATCAGCGCCCAACTGGGCCGCTATCTCATCAATCCGGGTCAACTCCTGCGAGCCGGAGCGATTGGCCGACGTTGCCGTCAACGAGACCCCGATTCCGGATAGAATCTTTAGTATAATGGGTGCGTCACTCAGACGCAAACCGATCTTTCCGCCGACGACTACCGGTGGCGGCCAGGCGACCTGCGCTTCCAGCACCAGGGTCAGCGGCCCCGGCAGAAATCGTCGGGCAAGCGCCTCCCCAACCAGTGTTATCCGGCCAACTTCCCACAGCGCCGCTGTCGACTGGACAAAGACTGCGACCGGCTGATTGAAGTCTCGCCCCTTGGCCCGGACCAGCCGCTGCACCGCCTCGGCTCGATCGGCGCGGGCCAGCAGGCCGTAACGCGTTTCGGTCGGCGCGACTACCAGGCCGCCGGACTCGAGAACGGCGACAGCCCGCGCCACCGCAGATGCGGTGGGTTCATCGAAGTCAATCGAAATCCGCTCCAGGACTATTCCTCCGGCGGACCCGGCCCGTCATCATCGTAGTATTCGAGCGTATCGGTCACCGCCTGGGTCGTATCGGTGGGAATCAACGGCAGTTCATCATATAGCGGGGCCGCCTCGCGCACCTCCGTATTCACCAGCACCACCCAGGCATTGTCATACCCGGCCCCCTGCGCCTGCCGGCGGTACCGTTCGGCGTTGTCGCGTTCGGAGAAGTTACCGACGCGTACTTTGAAATACGGCACTTCATAGTCGAGATAGACTGGCTGGTCGAAAATCTCCTCGGCAATCTGCACTTCCGTGCGCGCGTCGCTAAACAACTTCGCGGTAAACAGCTGAACCCGATAGGCCTGTGAGGTCAGCGTGTCGGGGCCGGTCTCACCAACCGGCAGGGCGACGTAGCCGGTATCGGTCGTTACCGTATCTTTCAGCACGAGCGCATCGCGACCCGCAATCACACCCTGGCGTGGTCGCTCTGACGGCACCACCCGGCGGTCTTCGGGCAGCTCGAGCGGGTCGACCCCGCGTGGTCCCATCCACTCCGGCCGCTCCTCAGAGGGCGCTTCTTCATCCGACGGTCCGGGAGCGCCGCAACCGACGGCCAGCAGAAGCACCACGCAGCCCGCAAGAATGATACTACAGATATTTCTTGTACTTCTCATCTTTCGACAGTTGGGCCAGCAACTCCTTTACCGTGCCGGTCTTGGTTTTGTGGACGACCAGGGTTGCCTGACCGGACCGAACAATCACCAGATCGGCCACACCGATACAGGCGATCAGTCCCTCGGCATCGTTGTACACCGTTGTCTCGTATGTGTCGAGCAGGGCGGTTTCACCGATCTGGACGTTGTTTTCGCTGTCTCGCTCTTTATACCGCTCGAGGGCGTTCCAGCTTCCCACATCATCCCACAAAAACTCGCCCTTGATGACTTTGACGTTGTCGGCGTGCTCGAGCACGGCGTAGTCGATCGAAATGCTGGTCGCATTCTGGTAGAGCTCGGTGCGGGCATCGTGTTCCTTGTCAGTGCCGATCGTCTCCGCGTACGCATCGAGCTGCTTGCCCATCTCCGGCTGGTGTTTGCGAATCGCCTCGAGAATGGAACTGACCGACCAGATGAACATGCCGGAATTCCAGAAATACCGTTTGCTGAAATAGTATTCCTGCGCCACCGCCGCCTTCGGCTTCTCTGCAAATGAGACGACGTCGTAGACGGTACTGTCACCTTCGCGTTTGAACAGCTCGCCGAACTTGATATAGCCGTAACCGGTGTCGGGACGGGTGGGGACGATCCCGATCGTGATCAGCACGTCTTCCATCGAGGCAATCGCCATTCCGTCGCGGAGGATCGCCAGCAGCTTCTCGGCCGGGCGGATCAGGTGGTCGGCCGACAGCACCACCATGACGGCGTTATCGTCTTCGTGCCGCAGGTGCACGGCCGCCAGGCCGATCGCCAGGCAGGTGTTGCGGCCGTACGGCTCAGCCAGAATATTGGCCGGGGTTACCCCGCTGATCTCGGTTTCCACCTGCTCAGTCATATCTTCGGTGGTGACAATGCGCAGGTGGTCGCGCTGGATGAGCGGCTCCACCCGCTGGATAGTGGCCTCGAGCATCGTTCGATCCGAGGTCAGTTTGAGAAACTGCTTGGGGCGCTGGCGACGGGAGAGCGGCCAGAATCGCTCGCCTCGACCGCCCGCCATGATGATCGCGTAGTTCACGAATCAATCTCCTGCTAGCTGCGGTAATTGGCTGATAATAGGCGGGTTAAATGCCTGCGTCAAGGGAAGATTCCCCGGCGGGAGATTTCGACTTTGCAGCTCGCGCCCGATTGCGTACCTTCGTCCGAAATGCCGCCGGTCGTCTTTGCGCGCCCGGATTGCGAGTGGAGGTGTCATGGCCGAATTCAATCAGGAAGCATTCGATCGGTTTGTCGAAGAAAACGGCGTCTACGGCTTTTTCGACGAGCCGATCACCCTCAAGTCGGGGCGCAAATCGCACTTCTATGCCAACTGGCGGACGGTGGTCGAGGATGTCTGGCTGACCGAGCAGCTGGTCGCGTTTGTGCTCGCGTTTGTCAAGGATCGCGGGATCGGAGTCGACACGTTCTACGGCGTCCCTGAAGGCGCCACCAAACTCGGCGTGCTGACCCAGTTTCATTTCGCCAAAACACAGCCCGGCTACAACAAAGGCTCGCACGTGCTGGCCATGGGCCGGGCCAAACCGAAAGAGCACGGCGCCCCGAAAGACAAATACTTCGTCGGCATGCCCAAAGGCCGGGTGGTGGTGCTCGAGGATGTCACCACGACCGGCGGTTCGACCATGACAACCGTGAAGGCGCTGAAAGATGCCGGGGTGAATGTCGAGGCGGTGATCAGTTTGACCAACCGGATGGAGCGCCGCGACGATGGCCTGAGTGTGGCCGAGGCGTTCGAGCAGATCGGCATCCCGTTCTACAATATGTCGACCGCGCTGACGGTGCTGCCGCGCGTCTATCGCAGCCTCTCGCCCGGCGAAGATATCGCCCGGGCGATCGAGGCCGAATTCGCCGAGTATGGCGTCGAACGCCTGAAACTCTTGTAGGGCGGGACCGACGAGTAACATCTGACGCTCCCTACAAGATGATCACCAGCTTCCCCATCTGCACGCCACCATTGTCATCCTCAACCGTCCAATAATAGATCCCGCTCACGGGCAACTGCGCATTACG
>WJMS01000082.1 GCA_014727815.1 candidate division GN15 bacterium | reverse complement strand
CGTGGAGGCCGCCAGGCCGACCTTTACGATCACCGCATCTCCGGCTGCCGGATCGATCGTACCGGACAATCTCGGGTCTTTGTCCGCGGTGTTCGATCGACCGATGCTAGCGTCCTCGTTTACCGAGTACACCTTTCGGGTGTACAGTGCCAGCCGTGGCCGATTAAGCGGTTCGGTCGTCTACAGCCCGTCGAACCAGACCGCCTTTTTTATTCTGAACGAAGATCTGCAGCCGGGTGACCTGATCCAGGTGACGTTGACCGACGATATCATGTCGGAACTGGGCACGAATTTGCAGGGCGGCTATGCCTGGGAGTTCACCGTCGACAACTGCGCATCGGCTGATTTCTATCCGGCCGATGAATTCCCGGCGCCGTCGCAGGGACCGAATTGGCCCCAGCGGCTGGTCACCGCCGACTTCACCGGGGACGGTGCGGTGGATGTCGTGGTTGCATCGAGTTCCACCTACAATCCGCTGGCGCTGATGGTCAATGACGGCAACGGGGGGTTGAATGCCGACGAGCCGATCTCGCTTGGGACGAACACCGGGGTGGACGGCCCCAGTACCGGCGACTTTGACCGCGATGGGGATTTCGACCTGGCCGTTCCCTGTTCGGGCACCGAAACGCTGGTTATCCTGTTCAATGACGGCAGCGGCAACTTCACGATCGGGCACACGTACAGCGTGTCCGGTATCGACGGCGGTAGTGCAGCCGGTGACATCAACGGCGATGGGGCAATCGACATCGTGGCCACGCTCGGTGACCCGGACCGGGTTGGGATCTTTCTGAACAGCGGGTATGGGTCATTTTCGATTGATGCCACCTGGCCGACACTCGACGTGCCAATATATCCGCTGGTGCTCGATGTGAACAACGACGGCGCGCTTGATGTGGTTGTCGGCAGTCCCGCCACCGACTCCGTGTCAGTGTTGATTAATGAGCATGGCCGGTTTTCGACCCGTCATGATTTCCCGGCCGGGTTGGCGCTGTCGAATTTGACCGCGGCCGATTTTGATGGTGACGGCTTCGTCGACCTTGCCTCGACAAGTATCAGCGACAACCTATGCGGCGTCTATACCAATTCGGGTCTCGGTACCTTTACGCTGGTGCAGACGTTCTCCGGGGTCAGTTCGTCGGCTATCGGTGCTGCTGATGTCGACGGTGACGGTGATTTCGACTTACTGACCGGAACCTATGACGATGACGAACTGGAGTGGGCCGAGAACAACGGCGGTGTCTTCACCCTCAACAACATCTGTTGCGCCGACCGCGTCGGGAATGACGTCGCGGCAGTGGATCTTGACGGCGAGGGCAGTGTCGATGTCCTGTGTCTGAACAATAGCCACGACAAGATCGCGGTCGTGCGCAACTTCGGCCCGCCGGCGCCCCCGCAACTGGCTGCGCCGCCTGAAGGAAAGGTGCTGGAAGCGCCGGCCCGACCGCGTTTGACCTGCCTGGAGACACCGGGTGGGCAGTGGTATCAGTTCCAGTTCGACGACGATCCCGCTTTCGGCTCACCGCAAAGCTCATCGCCATTCCATACCCAGCCGTACTGGTTCCCCACCTACGCGGTGGGCGTAGGGACCTACTACTGGCGGGTTCGCTCGGCGAATACGTGCGGGCAGGGAGACTGGTCGGAGGTCTGGACAATCGAGGTAGAGTCTGATCCGGTAACTCCATCCTGTCCGGTGCTGTTTGTCGGGACGGACAAGGGGATGGTGCAGGAGAATCCGCTCCTGACGGCGTGTGAGCGCTCCGGATACATTAACACTGTGGTGGACTACTACAAGATCCAGTCGCCGCTGGCGGTAGACGACGGTCGGGTCAGGGTCGAGCTCCGCGAACTCGAAGATGAGATCACGTATCTCGAGCGTTTCGAGTTGATGACGGTCGACCATCCGATATCAACCCGGGTGGCCTGTGCGGTCGACGGATCGGTGACGCTGTTTACCGAGTCCATGCCGCCGCTCTCGGCAATGACAAATGAGGGGATCGATGTGAGCAACCTCCTCGTTGAGTCTGACGGTAAACGGTTTGAAGCAGAGTCAGGTGGTTCGCTGACGCTTACGTTTCCACAACTCGAGTCGAGCCGGGCGATCATGCTGACCGCACAGAAGAAGCCGCCGTGCCCGCATGAGGATGATCCCGGTGAGAAACGGCCCGCCGCATTCACCTCGGGGGCGTTCACGGTGGAGCAGCGCGTCGCCGACGGTCAGTGGTCGCTGCTGGCCGAACCGCCAACACGGGAAGCTGCGGTGAACCAGTTTATCACACTCGACCGGGCAAGTTTCGGCAAAGACGGCACGGTCACGGTACGGATCACCTGGGAGCGTTCGTTGTCGGTGGACGCCGTTTCGCAGATTCTGGAGACCGCCGAGAGAGCGTCGGTACAGACCCACCAGCCGGCCGACTACTCGGTCGAACGGGATCGCCCCACGATGGAAGCGTGGAGCGGGTTTGCATCGAACCAACCGCTCACCCTGCGAAAGAACGACCGGCTCAGCTGCTCGTTTGCGGTGCCGGCATTGACGGATAAGGGAATGCGCCGCACGTATATCGTGAAGGCAGTCGGTCGATATCATCCGGACTACGGAGTCTACAAGGATCTGATGCCGAACCAGTACACGCTGTATGAAAACTACCCCAACCCGTTCAACCCGTCGACCACGATCAGCTATGACATTCCGGCGCCAACCACGGTCACGCTCGACATTATCAACGTACTCGGGCAGACGATTCGTACTTTGGTGCAGGAACATCAGCCGTCCGGTCACCATCGAGTCGTATGGGATGGCCGTACGGATTCCGGGCAGCCCGTGGCAAGCGGTATCTACTTTTATCGGCTGACTGCAGAGACGTATGTCGATACGAAGAAAATGCTGCTTCTGAAATAGCGAACGGAGGATGGCCGGGGCGGATACTCAAAGCAGGTATCCGCCCCGGTTTGCCTGAGGCCGGTGAATCCGACGTTCGCGAGTGACTACCTCAGTTGGACTCGAACCAATCCGCCCGAGGCGGACCGATAAACAGTCAGTCCGTTCACAGGGAGTGCGATTGAGGAGTTGCCTGCGGAACATCGATACTGGTAATGGAATCTCCCGACTCTGATGGCGACAGTGATGCGCAAAGTACGTATTCGTAGTTTTTCAACGAAAAGCTATGTTCTGCGTTTAATTCTCCGTACCCTCCGGCATGTCGAAGAAACAACGCGCTACAGGATTTGGCGGTCTGGGCATCGCTCCCGGTCTGCTGGCGGCCATTGCCCGTCTCAAGTTCACCGAACCGACGCCTATTCAGCGCAGCTCGATACCGGTCGGGCTCGAGGGCAAGGACTTGATCGCTATTGCCCAGACGGGTACCGGCAAGACGCTGGCGTTCGGTATACCGGTTCTTCAGCGACTGGCGCAGCTGAAGGGACGAGCCCTCGTACTTCTGCCGACTCGCGAACTTGCCGAACAGGTGAGTGATTCACTGCAGGCGGTCGGAAAGACGCTCGGGTTGGGCATGGCGGTGGTGATCGGCGGGGTGCCGGAAGGACCGCAGAAGCGTGCGCTCAAGAAAAACCCCCGCGTGATCATTGCCACCCCCGGGCGACTGGTTGATCTGATGGAGCGCAGGGAAGTCAATCTCTCCGATGTCCGGATTCTGGTCCTTGACGAGGCCGACCGCATGCTGGACATGGGGTTCGCCCCCCAGCTCAACAAGATTATCCGGGTGCTTCCCGAGGAACGGCAGACGATGCTGTTTTCAGCTACGTTGCCATCGGAGATACTGACCCTGGCTCGCAAGAACATGACCCTGCCGATCAATATCGAGATGGCGCCGTCGGGGACCGCAGCCGAGAACATCATCCAGGAAGTGTTCTTTATCGAGAAGCCGGCCAAGAGCCGTTTGCTCGAGGCGATGCTGGCTCAGTATCAGGGACCGGTCCTGGTCTTTTCACGAACCAAGCATGGGGCGCGCAAGATTGCGCGTATCCTGCGCCGGGAGGGATTCGCGGCGGCTGAGATCCACTCCGATCGCACGCAGGGTCAGCGCCGCGACGCGCTCGAGGGATTTAAATCGGGCAAATACCGGATCCTGGTCGCCACGGATATTGCGGCGCGGGGCATCGATGTGGTCGGGATCGAGCTGGTGGTCAATTACGATCTGCCCAACAATACGCAGGATTATGTGCACCGAATTGGTAGGACGGCGCGGGCCGGGATGGCCGGCCGGGCAATCTCTTTCGCCACGCTCGACCAGCGCAAGGACATCAAAGATATCGAGCGGTTGATCAAGACGGGATTATCGATCAAGCAAGTACCACCCCTGCCGCCGAGGCGGGTGCCGTCGCCGGGGCCGCCGAAGCCGCGGCGGAGACCGCGGCCGGAGAAGAAGCCCTCGGGCGCTGGATCAAAGAACCGGCCAAAACGCCCGGGGCGTCCGCCGCGACGAAAGTCGACCGGTCGCAAGCGCGGCGGGTAGGTGCGACGGGATGGATTGATCGCAGGAGCGGGTAGACGATATTCTACTGAACTGGGAATAGGACTGCTCCCTGCTATGGACGATTTGTGCAGGAGTTTGTTCGATCCGCAGATGCATCTGCAATCGGACCAACTGACTGCAACCATTGTGGCGCAATGGATTGCTGAAGCAGTTAAAGCGAACGAATCGGTACGGGTTGGTGGCAGTTGCCAACACGTGAAGCCGGACGGCAGTGGCTGTCTGGTACGAACCCGAGCGGGTGCAAGTCGTTGATCGTGCCATCAGTCGCTCCTGGCGGACTGACGGAAGCGTTGCCGGAGCGGACCGCGAGGTTGGCTGAAAGAGCACCCTCGGCCGTCTCAAACGGCTCGCCAATCCAGATAGATGGACTGGCTGAACATCTCGAGCTCGTATCCCTGGATGGCCGACAGTTTCAAGACAATAGTTGTCCGCATTCTGTCGGGAGATGGCCGGGTCGCAGCGAGAGAAAGTACTTAATCATCCACACACTGCGGGCGGTCGAGATTGAAAAACTCGGCGCGGAATGATACCGAAAAACTGATGTATTCGTATTCCGGCGGGTTGAAATTGACCCTGTTGCTCAACTCTCCATAGGCACGGCCCTCAACGTAATCGCCAGGTTCGTACGCGATAATCTCCACCGTGGGCAGTGCCTGTTCCGGATCAGATATCTCCCAATCGAGATTCTCCGAGACCGCATAGAACATACCCTCGGAAACGTATGTACCCACGCCGGTGAATTCGTAGACGATGATACTGAGCCACGGGGGATTGAAACCGTCGGTGCTGTCCTGTCGGAGACGTATCTGCAATGCCCCCAGAGTGGAGGCAGTACTGTACTCGCCGGTCGACTGGTAGAAGTTCCCGGCGCCTGCGGCCTGGAAGACCCAGGTGCAGATACAACTGGAGACATCGATGTACGCGTAGGCATCAGTCTCGTCATTGACTCTCGCGTTAAGCTGCACATGCCCGACCGGGTTGCCCGGAGCCGTGTACGTGATTGTCTCACCGGAGCCGGAGATGCTGCCGGTACCCGGCGGGTCGGTTTCCCATTCGACACTTTCAATCGACGGCCCGGTGTAGTTGACCGTGAAATCCTGCGGTTCGCTGGGTTCGAGGCAGATTGAGGCCGGCGTGATAAATGCCTCGCCGGCGCCATCGTAGCGAATTTCGGCCTCGTCCTCGCGGGGATCGGATTCCTGCATACCCTGGCGCAGGCCGGTATTGGCGAGACTGCGGGCGCGCAGGCGGATCGGCGGATCCCATGGATCGGCGGGCGT
>WJMS01000081.1 GCA_014727815.1 candidate division GN15 bacterium | reverse complement strand
GATCTCGAGCAGGCCCGGCAGTATCTGCGCCGGGTGGGCCGGGTGTTCGCTTATGTGGACAATCGATATCGGCCTCGTCTGCGGGGGATGCAGGGTCGTCTCCACCACTATTCCGGTCATTACCAGCAAGCACTGACTGCCTATCAACAGGCGCGGGAGCAGTATCGCGCCCAGCGCGAGTTTGCGCATGTCGCCCGGATGCACCGCATTCTGACCGAGGTGTACATGTATCTTGGTCGGTATCGCGAGGCATTGGACGCGGGCCGACAGGCTATTCGGTATTTCACGCGCCATGAGATGCTCAGCGATGCGGCTCAGACGATGACCAATGTCGGCAATGTCTACCATCGGATGGACAACAACCGGATGGCGCTGCGTTATTATGATCGGGCGAGGGATATATTTGCCGAGTCGGGCGGGATACCGTTGGCGATTGTTGATTACAATCGGGCCAACATCCTGACGAATCTGTTCCGGCTGAGCGAGGCACGCGAGTTGTACGAGCAGGCGGCGCAGGTGTACGCCGGGGCGGGGATGGCCATACCCGAGACGCTGTGTCGCTATTCGATCGCGTACCTTCTGTTCCTCGACGGATTGTATGTCGAGGCGATGACGTTGTTCGAGAAAGTTCTCGATCGGTTCGAGGAGGTGGGAGAGCAGCGTGCGGCTGCCGTGACGCGGCTGGATTTGGCCGAGTTGAATCTGCAGTTGAACCAGTTTGGTTCGACGGTGATGCTGAGTGAGGATATCTCGCCGGTCTTTCGTCGTCTCGGGATGCGGTATGAGGAAGGCAAGGCGCATTTCTTCCGGGCGCTGGGCGAGTTGTCGCTGGGACAGACCGGGGAGGCCTCGCGCTCGCTGAGGCAGGCCGAGAAGCGTTTCGGTGACGAGGGCAACGAATTGTGGCTGGGGATGGTGTCGTTTGCGCGGTGTCGGTTGTTGATGGCGCGTGGGAAATATGACGAGGCCGCGAGGGAGTCGACGCGAGCACGCCGGTTGTTCGTCAAGAGCAAGGATGAGCGTCGCGCGGTCGATGCCGATATCTCTCACCTGGCGGCCCGGCTGAAGTCATCGGCGACCAAGCGGATACCGTCGCAGGCACGAGCGCTCCAGGCAAAGCGTCTGACGCGACACCAGACCTATCGGCTGCATGATGTGCTCGGTGAGCACCACTTTGGACGACGCGATTACAAGACGGCGCTGCGTCATTTGCGCCCGGCGGTGAAGCAGGTCGAGAAGATGGTGTCGCGGCTGCAGCAGCATGATATTCGTCATTTCTTTGTCGCCGACAAGGTCGGGACGTATCGGCGACTGATCCGTTGTCTGCTGGAGCTGGGGCGGTCGGACGAGGCGTTTGTGCAGAACCTCGATGTGCTGGCCCTGATCAATCAGCCGGCGGTAAGCGACCAGGTACTTCGCGACCGGGTGCCGTCGGCGCTACTGGAGCAGATTGAGGAGTTGCGACAGTCGTTCGCGCGATATCAGCAGTTTCCTCGGAGCGGACAACGTTCCGGGGCGACGCTGGCCGGACTTCGGACGGCCGAGCAGCGACTGTGGTCGCTCGAACAGAAGGCGCGGGCCGAGGTGGCCGGTGGGATGGCACGAGATCGGGTGGCGCAAAAGATCGACGTCGGTCTTCTGGGATCGCTGGAGCACGGCGACGTACTGGTCAATTTCGTGGGTCTCGAAGACACGGTCGGCGCCTTTGTGGCGAGCCGGGAGAAGGTATCGTTTCATCGCCTGCCGCTGAGTGAGGGGGCGCTACGGGCGAGCGTGCGCAAGTTGCATTTCCTGTTTGAGTCGATAGTGCATGCGCAGGGGCGAGTGCGGGAGCAGTCGATAGCGGCGGCGGACTATCTGCTGGCCGAATTGTATGAGCAACTGATGAAACCGCTGGAGTCGCGCCTGAGAGGCGATCGACTGCTGCTGTTGCTTGATGGGTTGTTTGCGCAGATACCATTCGTGGCGCTTGGGGTCGGTGAAACGAGGCTGGTGGATCGGTACGAGTTGCGGTTTCTGGTTGATCCGGCGAGTCTGGCCGGGCAGGAACCGGCACCGACTGACTGGAGCAGCCGTCGCTCGGCGGTTTTTTCGGTACCTTCACCGACGTTGCCGTCGGTTGAACGTGAGGCTGAGGATATAGCTGGGATTTTTGGTGACGTGACGGTGTACCCCGGGGAGGTGGCTACCACGGCCTGTTTGCGTTCGGAACTGGCGAGGGCGGATGGTTTTGTCCATATCGCGACGCACGCGTCACGATCTTCGGAGAATCCGCTGTTTTCGCGGATGTTGATGGCTGATGGACCGTTTTTCCCGTTTGATTTGTTTGGCACCGGGGTTCGGGCCGGGCTGACGGCTCTTTCGGGTTGCCAAACGGCGGCTCCGGGGTTAAATTACGGTAACTCCTTCAGTCTCGCCAAGGCGTTCTACCAGGCCGGTAGCCGTTACGTATTGGCTTCGCTCTGGCCGGTTAACGACAGCCTGACACGGACTTTCATGGCTGCTTTTTACGGACAGCTGAGGCAAGGGGAGACAGTGTCGAAAGCGTACACCGCTGCCGTGGGGAAACTTCGGCAGTTGGATGCGCCAACCGCCTTTTGGGGTTCGTTTGTGTTGCTCGGTGTGTAGAGACCCGCGTCAGGAGAAAGTCCGATGAATTCTGTATTTGTACCAACCCGTATTAGCCTGCTGCTCATAGTCTTCTTGTTTCTTGCCCTGCCGATTCGAGCGGCTGATCAGTATGTCGCCGGAGAGGCGATAGTCAAGATCGCTCCGGGCGGCCCCGACAAAAACGCGTTTTCGGCTCTGGGGGTCTCAATCCGGGACAGCATTCCCGATGAGCAGTTGTATCTGGTTGAGTTTCCTGATGACCGAACTGTGTCTGACATCGTGAAGGCGCTTGGCCGGACGCCCAGTGTTGAGTTTGCTCAGCCGAATCACGCCTACGAGCTTCCCGAGGTACAGCAGATATCAATCGGTTTTCCCGACCAGAATCGGCCGGTGTTCAATTTCGGCACCAAGCCGCCGGACTACTATGGTCAGCCCGGGGTCTATACGACCGGTTTGGACTCGGCGCAGTTGCTGGCCGATGGTTCCGGGGTACGGGTGGCGGTCATCGACAATGGCCTGGCGATCGATCATCCCTTGATGGCCTATTCGACGATCCTCAATGGTCGTGACTTCGTGGATGGCGATGGTGACCCGGGCGAGGAGTCCGGCTTGATGTACGGTCACGGGACGTTTGTGACGGGGCTGGTGCTACTGGCGGCGCCGGGCAGTGAGATTCTGCCACTGCGTGCTTTTGACGGTGATGGTGTCGGCAGTGAGTTTGCGATTGTACAGGCGCTCAACTGGGCGCTGGCCCGGGGCGCGGATGTGATCAATATGAGTTTTGGCAGCTACACGATTCATCCGGCCATGCAGGCGACGGTGAACCGTGTAATCGACCGCGGTGTCGTCCTGGTGGCGGCCTCCGGAAACTACGGGAGCGATGATCCGGTCTATCCGGCGGCGATCGAGTCGGTGATTGCGGTGGGGTCGTTTGGTGAGGATGAGTTGGTCGCGGATTTTTCGAGTTTCGGTGAGCACCTCGATCTGGTAGCGCCGGGAGTTGATGTGTACAGTGCGCTGGCGGGTGAGTACGAATGGGGAACCTGGAGTGGAACCTCGTTCTCGGCGCCCCTCGTGAGCGGCAGTGTGGCGCTCATGTTGCAGCGGGCCGGTGCGATGGATGCCAATGCGATAGAAAAACACTTACGGCAGACGGCACGGACCGAGTTGCTGTGGGGGACGGTGGAGACGCCGGATGCCTACTACGGCTGGGGTGCACTGGATGCGTATGCGGCGGTGGCGGAGTTGTCCAAGGGGGATTTGGATAATTCCGGCGCGGTTGGCTTCGAAGACCTGCGTATACTGAGCAATCTGGCGGCCGGGTTTGAAGGCGGTGGCGCCCAGAACGGCAATCAGCCGAACCTGCCGCACCAGGTGCGGATGCGCCTGGCCGACCTTACGTGCGACGGAATCGTTGACGACGCCGATGTTGAGGCACTGCGCGACTATTTGTTCCTGGGTGGCGAGGAGCCGTGTACCTGCCCTGACTAACTCCTGTCGCACTGTAGTTTACACGAGATTTCATGGCCCGCCGCACGGCGGGCCTTTTTTTCTGCCGGTCGGCAATTAGCCGTATTTTCGGTGGCGTGCGGACACTCTAAAGAGTGTTGTGACAACTCTGTCTCGGTCAGTCAAACTGTATCAAACTCAGACGGAACATCCCATTCAATCGCCGAGGTACGTCTGTGCCTCGGGATCCCTCGCATGCAAGGG
This sequence comes from candidate division GN15 bacterium, assembly GCA_014727815.1. Taxonomy (GTDB): domain Bacteria; phylum Zixibacteria; class MSB-5A5; order GN15; family FEB-12; genus WJMS01. Next base: position 6,118 of record WJMS01000081.1, on the reverse strand, counting down.
AGGTGATAGACGAGACCCCCGCAGGTGGCGCCCCAGGCATCTCCGGGCGCCGCAGTTCTTTTCCAAAATCCCGGTAGGAGGATCTATGAAGAAATCGTTCACCGCCATACTGCTGTTACTGGTCTTCGCAGGCAGTGCGGCCTTTGGTGCTGAGGTACTGGAGGTTGATCGCGACCGGTATATCGACAATCCTTCGTTTATCGGCTACGTGCCGAACGAGGTGGTCGTCGTCTTCAAGGATGAAGTACCGGTCGACCATGATCGGGACCGCCAGGCGGCCGTCAGCTCCATGGGCATCTCGGCCATGGCTGATTTGGCCGACCGTTTTGCTGTTTCGCGGCTGAAGCCGCAGTTTCCCGGTTCGGATCGTGCCGAACTGACCAACAACCCGGAAACTCGTTCCTTGTCTCGCCATTACAAAGTTCGGTTCGAGTCCGGGGAGCTGGAAGATGTCATTGCGGCGTATGCCGCGCTGCCCGAGGTGGATCGGGTGGAACCGATCGCCATTCACGCGCTTCATGCGACGCCCAATGACCCGTATTACATCAACCCGCCGGATACGTATCCGTACGACCAGTGGCACTACTGGGACACGTACGGTGTTGACGCCAACCTGGCGTGGGATTCCCAGCCGGGTGATGCGACGGTAGTGGTGGGTGTGCTCGACTCGGGGGTCAAGTATGACCACGGTGACCTGGGTGGGTCGAACCCGCCAGGGCCGAACGATGCCAGCACCAACGGCAATATCTGGGTCAATTCCGCCGAGGTGCCGGGTAACGGTACCGACGATGACGGGAACGGCTATGTTGATGACGTGATCGGCTGGGATTTCGTCGATCGCACTGACTGGTACAGCTACAGCTGTACCGATCTCGATTGCGGCACTGCCGACAATGATCCGTTTGACGGTAACGGTCATGGCACACACGTGGCCGGTACGATTGCCGCACTCACCAACAACGGCTACGCCGTTGCCGGTGTTGCCGGTGGGTATGGGGACGGCACGTTTACAAACGGTTCCAACGGTGTGAAGATCGTGCCGTGCCGGATCGGCTACACGATGCAGTATCTCGGCGGCGATGTCGGTGTGGTTATCATGGACTACGTGGCCGAGGCGATGTACTACATGGCCGAGCTGAAGATCAGCGGTGTCAATGTGGCTGCGGTCAACTGTTCGTTCGGTTCGAGTAACACCGGCGGTCTGGGTTCGGCGGTGGATTATCTGCTGGCCCAGGACGTGATGGTGATTGTTGCCGCGGGCAACAGCAATTCCTCGAGCGCCGACTATCTCGGGCAGCGGACCGACTGTCTGGATGTGGGCGCAACCAACCAGGCCGGATCCGGCGCGAGCTTCTCCAACTACGGTTCGTGGGTGGATATCGCGGCGCCCGGCGAGGGTATTCTGAGCACGGTGTGTGATCCGGCTGACCCGGTCACCGACTACATTTCGGTGTTTGACGGGACCTCGATGGCATGTCCGCATGTCGTGGGTGTGGCGGCGCTGCTGGAGTCTCATGATCCGTCGCTGACCGCGCAGCAGAAATGGGATCTGATGGTGAACAACACCAAGGCCTATACCGGCACCAAGGATGTCGGCGCGGGGATCGTGAGCGCCAAGCTTGCGCTCGATGCGGCAGGCGGCAACGAAAACCCGCCGGTGGCCAATTTCAGCGGTACGCCGACCTCCGGGGAAGCGTCGCTGACCGTCCAGTTCACCGACCTGTCCAGCAACGGTCCGACCTCGTGGAGCTGGGATTTCGGTGACGGGGTGGGGACCTCGACCCAGCAGAACCCGTCGTACACCTACACCGCTGCGGGCACGTACACGGTCAGCCTGACCGCGACCAATGCCTACGGTTCGGATATCGAGACCAAGGTTGACTACATAACGGTCACGGAACCGGGTGTGGCCACCAAAGCTTTCGCATTGTCGGACTTGCCGGTAGCGGGTACCGTGTCGGGCAGTTACGTGAACACACAGGTGTCGGACAACAGCTACGAAGTGATTACGGAGGTGTTGTCCACGGACCACCCGCGGAAGACGACCAGCTATCTCGAGCATCGCTGGGACTTCAATGTCTCTGGAGGAACATCAGTGATGTTCTACCTGGAGGCGTATCGCCCGAGCAATTCTGATGGCGATGACTTCGTGTTCGAGTGGTCGACCGACCAGGCGACGTGGCAGACGCTGGTCACTGTCGCCAGCGCTACCGAGCAGGTCTACTCCGTTTCGATGCCGAGCGGTACAAGTGGGACGCTGTATGTACGTGTACGCGATGACAACGGGTCGTGGGATATGAACTCGCTGGATGCGATCTATATCGATCAAATGTATTTCGAGTACTCGAGTGCCGCTGCGGCGCCGGTGGCGGATTTCAGCGGGTCGCCGACGTCCGGTGATGAACCGTTGGCGGTTCAGTTTACCGATCTGTCGACCAACAGCCCGACCTCATGGAGCTGGGATTTTGGTGACGGGGTTGGTACATCGACCGCGCAGAACCCGAGCTACACGTACCAGACGGCGGGAACGTACACGGTCAGTCTGACCGCGACGAATGCGTACGGTTCGGACACGGAGACCAAGACCGATTACATTACGGTCACGCAGCCGCCGCAGAATCCGCCGGTAGCGGATTTCAGCGGGTCGCCGACCTCGGGTGACGCGCCGTTGTCGGTGCAGTTTACGGACCTGTCGACCAACAGTCCGACCTCATGGAGCTGGGACTTTGGTGATGGTGTGGGTACGTCGACCGCGCAGAACCCGAGCTACAGCTATCAGTCGGCCGGCACCTACACGGTCAGCCTGACGGCGACGAATGCGTATGGTTCGGACATTGAAACGAAGGTCGACTACATCACGGTGACCGAGCCGCCGGTTGGTGGAACGATGTTTGTGCAGGATATCGTGGTCAACCGCGGCACGGCGGGCCGCAATTGCTTCGCCACCGGCAACGTGCTGATCTATGACAGTAATAATCAGCCGGTATCCGGGGCGACCGTCACGATTGCGGTGACCGGACCGTTGAGTCAGTCGCTGTCGGCGACCACCGGCAGTGATGGCCGGGCGTTGTTTGAATCGTCGAAATCGAAGTCATGTACCAACGAATTCTGTTTCGAGGTCACCAGTGTGACGCACAGTAGCCTGACCTATGACGCCGGCGCCAATCAGGTGACCCAGGCGTGTGAGAGTGGCTGGGTGTACGGCTCGGGCAACAACTATGCCAGCCTGCGGCCGGAGGAGTTCGGGTTGGATCAGAACTACCCGAACCCGTTTAACCCGTCCACCGAAATCAGTTTCGCGCTGCCGTCGGCGACGTCGGTGAAACTGGAAATCTTCAATGTTGCCGGTCAGCGGATCGAGACGCTGGTCGATGGGGTCTTGAGTGCCGGTGTGCACACGGTGACGTGGCATGCAGACAACTACTCCAGCGGCGTGTATCTCTACCGCCTGACCACCGCAACGGAGACCGAGACAAGAAAGATGGTGCTGTTGAAGTAAGCGAGCCGTTAGTCTCTTCAACGATCATCTTTTCGCCAGCAACCCCGGCCCGGTGGTACCCCAACACCACCGGGCTGCTGGCGTTTAGAGCAGCATAGTTATTCTCGAAGATAGTGATCGAGCCCCTTGCGTTCGGGCATCGCCGGCGGGTCGCCCTCGGGATAGCCGAGTGGCGTGACGGTGGCGACGTAGTGGTCTTTGGGAATGCCCAGCAGTTCTTTGACGTCGTCACGGTCCATCGCGGCGATCCAGCAGGTTCCCAGGCCATAGGTCCAGGCCGCCAGGAGGAGATGGTAGGCGGCGATGCAGCCGTCCTGAATGTGTCGTTTGGAGATCGCCGGGTCGGCGACAATCGCAACGGCAATCGGCGCCCGGCCGATCGGGGCGCTGCTGGCGCCACGGACTTCGGCGAGTCGTTTCAGCACGTCATTATCTTTGACGAGCTTGAGGTAGTACGGCTGGGAATTGCGGGCGGTCGGGGCGAACCGGGAGAGATCGCAGACGCTGGTGAGCAGGCTTTCCGGTATCGGCTGGTCGGTGAAGCGCCGGATGGAGCGGCGGGTCAGCAGGAGTTCATCGGATGACAAAAAGGGTGGCAGGTCGTGGTCGAAGTACTGGAACTCGAGCATGCGGTTCTCGGGATCGCGGGCAAAGAACTGGTAGATGCCGTACTTCTCATTTTCGACCGGCTCGGATTCGGCTCGAGACTGGAGCCGTTTGTACATCCGGTCGACCTCGGCGCGACTGTGGTAGAAGAAGGTCAGCATGACATCGTTCTGGACCGTGTCGCGGGTGCAAAAGCCGAAGAGGAAGTTGCCGTGGCGGAGGATGGTACAGTCGGGCTGGGAGAGCCAGTTGGAGCAGTCTATCTGCTTTTGAAAGAACTCGGTGATTTCTTCGAGCTTCTGCGTACGTAAGAATACGATCCCGGCCATTGGCTGTCTCCTTTTTGGTCAATCCTGCCCACAAATGGAGTGGACGCTTGTAAGTCGCTGTTATCGGCAATGGTAGTGTCTGCTAATGGGGTTGCGCAAGTGGAGCGGCAACGAAAGCAGCGCGGGCCGGTCAATCAATGACACAACTCAGACGGGTCCAAGCGCCTGGCTGAATACTGGATTAACCGATTGACTTTCCAGAAGATTCTCCTCAGATTTGACCGTTCGAAGACCGATTTACTCTAAGACGGTCGGTCGTCCGGGCTTGTTTCGGGAGGAGCCGACCGCAGTACTCTCACGACGAATATCTGGTTGAGGAGAAGATGAGATGAAACGGTATATGCTGACGTTGTTTTTGGTACTTGGGCTCGCCGGCCTGGTTGCCGCCGATACGGCCGACAATCAGGGGGCCAGTTTCTCGGCCGGGCTGGTCGCCGGTTATCATTCCGGGTTGTCGGCGCAGGTATACGGGCAGGCTTCGGGGTTTGCCGAGAACCTGCCGCTGAGCGCGCGTTTTTCGATCGGTTACAGTTCGACCGGGCCCGGCAGTGCGCTCGATGCCCGGCGGATTTTCATTAACGACGCCACTAATGGTTTCCCGGAAAAAAGTGGGCGGATCTGGGCGTTTCGGTTCGATATGCTCTATCCGGCCGAGTTCCTGTCACTGGAACGGGCGTACATTTTTGGTGGACCGCGGTATGCCATGTTTACGGGCAATTTCAAGTTTGTCGGCGGTAACGAGGATTTCGATGTCACCAGTGACCAGTGGGGACTGGGGTCGGGCGTGCAGAGTTTCTTTCGGATGAGCCCGCGTATCGACCTCGTGATGACGGTAGGGGTGGACTACTACTTTGAAGGGACGCTGACCGGTCATGATACGTCGTACAGTCCCGACGGCGAGGATGTGAACGGCCGTGATGACTACACGTTCGATGATGCCGATGAGGCTATCGATCAGCCGGAACTCGAGTTCCAGGTGCTGCTGGGGATCAACTACAATTTGTAGCGGGTCAAGCGGTCAAAAGTAACCCACCAGAGGGTATGTGAGAGTGAGACGGGAGCGGTTCCATCGTGAATCGCTCCCGTTTCCTGTTTGGCGCCGGCCGGACCGTGCTTCTTCCAATCAGTTCTAAGCTTGATCGCGCCACACAAAGTTGAAACGGCGCGGGGCCGGCTCCGGTTACATGGTCAGGATTACTGATCATGTCGAAAGTAGAGATTCATACCAAGGCTCCGGGCTTCAGTCTCGATGACTTCCGGGGGCGGACGGTGCGGTTGGAGGACTTCGTCGGGCAGAAGCATCTGGTGCTGGTCTTCAATCGGGGTTTCACCTGACCGTTCTGCCGTCGGCACATGGCGCAGTTGCGTCAGGACTACAACGAGTTCACCGACCGGGGGGCAGAGATCGTCGTGGTCGGACCGGAGAAGGCCGGAAAATTTGCGGACTACTGGCAGAAGGAGGGGCTGCCGTTTGTCGGTCTGCCGGACCCGGAGCATACGGTGTTGAAGCGGTATGGGCAAGAAGTTCGCTTGTTCAAGTTGGGGCGGATGCCGGCGCAGGTGATTGTAGACCGCGAGGGGGTGGTGCGCTGGGTGCATTATGGGCATTCGATGCGTGACATACCGGACAATGACGAGCTACTATCCCTCCTTGACAAGTTGAACCAATCATCCTAAGTAGTTC
>WJMS01000080.1 GCA_014727815.1 candidate division GN15 bacterium | reverse complement strand
GTACCGATTCCATGCCGACGGCGAGACCATTTATGATGTTCGTCGCCGCCCCGGTCTCCGAGGCCTGCGCGATATTCCGAATCGGCTTGGCCGCCGTGTAATACTCCGTCAACAGTCCGAGCACAATCCCCGCCAGGTTACCGGCCAGAATCGCCCAGAAAATCTGCCTGGGCAGTCCGAGTCTGTCGATAATGATGTAGGCTGCAATCAGCATGACCACGGCGCCCACATAGGTCACCAGGCGGAGCGTTGCGGCCGGGTTCATCTTGGCAAACAGATGGACTGAGAAAACACCCAGGAGTGAGGCAATGGCGCCAAAGGCGACAATCAGCAGCGGCAGGGTCATGAACGACTGCCGCAGACTGTCGTCCAGCATCGCCGTCGGGGCCAGCCCCAGATTCGCGGCGCTGGCGGTGGCGCCGATCGCTATTGTCGCGATCACCGACCCAACGTACGATTCGAACAGGTCGGCCCCCATACCGGCAGTATCACCGACGTTGTCGCCGACATTGTCCGCGATCACGGCCGGGTTGCGCGGGTCATCCTCGGGAATACCGGCCTCAACCTTACCGACCAGGTCCGCGCCAACATCGGCCGCCTTCGTGTAGATACCGCCACCGACACGCGCAAACAACGCGATCGTCGAAGCGCCCATAGCGAAACCGTTGATGACCGATGAGTGCGCCGGGTTGTCGCCAAAGAAGTGAAAGGCGATCCCAACGCCGATCAGGCCGAGCGATGCTACCGTCATGCCCATCACCGCGCCGCCGGAGAAAGCCACCGACAGAGCGGCGGGCTGACCTTTCTCTTTCGCCGCGGCGGTCGTCCGGACATTCGCCCGGGTGGCTGCCTGCATGCCGATAAATCCGGCAAGCATTGAGCAGGCGGCGCCGCCAAGGAACGCGTAGCCGTTTTCAAGTCCGATCCGCCAGGCCAGTAACCCAAACACGACGATAACAAACACCACCAGGATGCTGTATTCGCGTTTGAGGAACACCATCGCGCCGTGGTGGATCTGATCCGCGATCTCCCTCATCTGGTCGGTGCCCGTGGGTCGTGATTTGATCCATCCGAACAAACCGAGAGTTATGAGGATTCCGATCGCACCTATTCCAGCTGACAATAGGCCCCAATTCATTGACCGCGACTCCTGTTAAAGTTATAGAATTTAAGCGATTACACCATATTGTTCCCGAGATAATGGGCACCAATATATAGTTGCTGCCAATCCTTGGCAAGTGAAATTTGTCACTATTGTAGAGCAGCAACACCACAATAAAAAAGGCCCCGCAGAACGGAGCCTCATCTTCGTTCCGGCAGGCTTTAGTCAGCCTACCCGCTGGGCGTGCTTGTCCTCGAGTTCCTCGATATACTTCTCGGCCGCCACCGCCGCCACCGTGCCGTCGCCGACCGCATTGGTCACCTGACGAACGAACTGCTGGCGAACATCACCAACCGCATAGATACCCGGTACATTCGTTTCCATCTTATAATTGGTGATGAGATACCCCTCGGCATCAACCTCGAGCTTCTCCCGAACATAGTTGGCGTTCGGGTGGAAACCGATATACGGGAAAATCGCCCCGACCGGCAGCTCCGAGCGCTCACCGGTCTTGACATTCTTGATCGTCAGGTGCGTCACCTGCTTGTCGTTGCCGTGGATCTCCTCCACGACCGTATCCCACAGGAACTCCACCTTCGGGTTGTCAAAGGCCCGCGCCTGGATGATCTTCTGGGCCCGAAGTTCATCGCGGCGATGGATGATGATGACCTTGGAGGCAAACTTGGTCAAAAACGTCCCCTCTTCGACCGCCGCATCTCCCCCACCCACGACTGCTATCACCTGGTCCTTGAAGAAGGCGCCGTCACAGATTGCACAGTACGAGACACCACGGCCGCTGAACTCCTGCTCGCCCGGAACACCAAGTTTTACCGGCGAGCCGCCGGTGGCCAGAATGACCGCCTTGGCGCGGTAGACGTTACCCGAGGCACACCTCGCGACACGATCTTCGCCGTCGCAGTAGACTTCCTCAACCTCTTCCATCTCGATCTCCAGGCCGAACTTGACCGCATGGTCGCGAAACTTCTGGCCCAGCTCGGCGCCCTGGATCAACTCGAAACCGAGGTAATCCTCTACTTCACCGGTAATCGCTATCTGCCCGCCCGGCAGATACTTCTCCAGGCAGACCGCTTTGCGGCGCGCCCGCGCGGCATACAATCCGGCGCACAGCCCGCCGGGGCCGCCGCCGACGATGATGATGTCGTACGTCTTCTCTTCAGCCATGTACCGTTCCTTGTTCTATGTTCGTTCGTTCTTTCTCGCAATCATGCGGGCGCTCGATCGCGGCGACCGTTGCCCTCCACGCAAGGTACACGTTGCACGCCCGAAGGCAAGCCTTCTGCGTCGAGTCGCTACCAGTCAATCCCTTTTTGGGCCAGGATCCCCTGCTGGTACGGATGCTTGACCTCGGTCATCTCCGTAACCAGGTCGGCCTGCTCGATCAGCCAGTCCGGCGCACTCCGGCCGGTTATAACCAGATGTTGCTCTTCCGGGAGGTCTTTCAGCAACTCCTTCACATCCTCATCGAGCACCAGCCCAGATCAAGCGCCACATTCAACTCATCCAGAATGACCAGCTGATACTCGCCGGAACGGAGCTTCTCTTTGGCCAGTTCCAGCCCTTTTCGGGCGGCTTCCTGATGCTCTTCAAACGGCTTGTCGTCGTCAACAATACCGACAAAACCGCTGCCGATGACATTCAGCTCCACGTTCGGCTCCAGCCGCTTGATGCCTTTGAGTTCGCCATACTTCCAGGAGCCCTTAACGAACTGTATCACACAGACTTGCCAGTCATAGCCAACCGCTCGGACACACATCCCCAGCGCCGCGGTGGTTTTGCCCTTGCCATCGCCCGTATAGACGATCAAAAGACCTTTGGATTCCTTTTTCATGCACTCATCCCCTGTTCTTGTCACCTTCAGCCAGAATACTACATAATGCCGATTCGGCCAAGAAGTTCACCACTCGTTCGGGGCCAAATGACAATTTTGCAGCAAATTAGGCAAGAAGAATCATCATTTTTATTGACTTTTTAGTCTACAATGAGTAGGATACGTCCGAAGCAAAGACTTAAGGGTAGATGTTGTTCCGATTCCGGGCGCATACTCTACCTGGTGCCTGTTAGTTCTCTACATCGTACTGGGCGCAGGAGGGTACAATGCAGTTTACGAAAGCCGAAGAGTACGGCATGTTTGGCGTACTGTATCTGGCCGAGCAGGACCCCAACAAGGTGGTGCCGCTCTCCGAGATCTCAGAAGCCCAAAACATTCCCGAGAAGTTCCTCGCCAAGATTTTCCAGTCCCTGTCCAAATCCGGCATCATTCGCTCCCACCGGGGCGTCCGCGGCGGATTCACCCTGGCCAGAGACCCGAAAGAAATCTCGGTGAAGGACGTACTGGAAACGATCCAGGGTCCGTATCACCTGATGAAGTGCACTGAAGATCAGCGCAACTGTACCGACGGCAAGTCGGATGAGTTCTGCGCCCTTCGTGAACTGATTCTCGAGGCGGAACGCCGGCTCGTCCAGGTCTTCGAACAGCACACGCTGGCCGACCTGGTCGAATGGCAGAAGACAAAGTCAGTTTCCCAGTTGGTCTAGGCACTGAGCGGTTCGATCGAGCGGATATTTCGTTTGCGTTTCGGCCTTAAGACCCTATCTTCTTGGACTGACACCGAAGGACGAAGGAGCAAACGAGATGTCTGTAAAGTCGGATCGCTGGATCATCGAAACGGCCGAGCAGCATGAGCTGATCAAGCCGTTTTCGACAGAGCAGATCCGGGCTGGAATCAGCTACGGCGTCTCGTCGTACGGCTACGACATCAGCCTCTCCAACGAGTTCAAGATATTCCATCCCGAACAGGTTGCCGAGCTTGATCCGAAACAGGACGGCGCCGCGCATTTCGAGGATGTCACCGCTGACTCGGTCCTGATTCCAGCCAATTCCTTTATCCTGGCCCGCACCCGGGAGTACTTCAAAATCCCCCGCGATATCCTGGTGATCTGCCAGGGCAAATCGACCTACGCGCGCTGCGGTGTCATCGTCAATGTGACACCGTTCGAGCCCGAATGGGAGGGCTACGCCACCCTGTCGCTGGCCAATACCAGCCCGCGACCGGTCCGGGTCTACGCCAACGAGGGCATTGCCCAGTTAATTTTTTTGCAAGCAGACGAAATTTGTCATATATCGTATAAGGATAAGAAAGGAAAATACCAGGGGCAGAAACGGATTACCCTGTCCAAATCTGGATAAGTCTGCCGATAGGAGCAGATACAAACGCGAAGGATCTAACCCGTTGGGAGGTGGATAATGCCGCAAGAAGCCTTGCATCCCGCTGCGGCCGCCACTAAAGACAAACAGGGCGCCCGTCGTATGGTCACGATTGACGGGAACACCGCCGCTGCTTACGTGGCACATGCAACGAACGAAGTTATCGCTATATATCCGATCACCCCGTCGTCGAACATGGGCGAGATTGCCGACGCCAAGTCGGCGGCCGGCCAGGCGAACATCTGGGGAACAATCCCGAAAGTCGTCGAAATGCAGTCGGAAGGCGGCGCCAGCGGCGCTGTCCACGGTGCCCTCACGACCGGCGCCCTGACCACGACCTTCACGGCCTCTCAGGGACTGCTCCTGATGATCCCCAACATGTTCAAGATCGCCGGCGAAATGACCCCGACCGTCTTCCACGTGTCGGCCCGCGCCGTGGCGACTCACGCCCTCTCGATCTTCGGCGACCATTCCGATGTCATGGCGACCCGCTCGACCGGCTTCGGCCTGCTGGCCTCCGGCTCGGTCCAGGAAGTCATGGACATGGCTTTGATCGCTCAGTCAGCGTCACTGGCCAGTCGCGTGCCGTTCGTGCATTTCTTCGATGGTTTCCGGACTTCGCACGAAGTCCAGAAGGTCGAAGAGATCACGCACGATGACATGCGCGCATTGCTGCCGCAGGATTTGATCTCGGGCCACCGCCAGCGCGGCCTCTCCCCCGACCACCCGACTATCAAGGGGACCTCGCAGAACCCGGATGTCTTCTTCCAGGGTCGCGAGACGGTCAACAAGTACTATCTGGCCGCGCCGAAAATCGTCCAGGACGCCATGGACAAGTTCTATGAGCAAGTCGGTCGACGCTACAACCTGTTCGACTACTACGGCCATCCTGAAGCGGAGAAGGTCGTCATCATCATGGGCACCGGCGCCGAGGTCGTCCATGAGACGGTTGACCATCTCGTTGACAACGGCGAAAAAGTCGGCGTGATCAAGATCCGCCTCTTCCGGCCGTTCTCGATCGACGCCTTCATCAAGACCCTGCCTAAGACGGTCAAGAAAATCGCCGTCATGGACCGCACCAAGGAATCCGGCGCGATTGGCGAGCCGATGTACACCGATGTCCAGTCGGCCATCAGCGAAGCGCTGGAAAGCGGCGCCGCGCCGTTCGACAAGCACCCGCTGGTGCTCGGCGGCCGCTACGGGCTCGGTTCGGCCGAGTTCAACCCGCCGATGGTCAAGGCGATCTTCGACAATCTCGACGCCAAAGAGCCGAAGAACCACTTCACGGTCGGCATCACCGATGACGTCACCTTTACGTCGCTCGATGTCGACTACTCGTTTGACATCGAAGGCAAAAACTTCCGCGGCCTCTTCTTCGGCCTCGGCGCTGACGGTACGGTCGGCGCCAACAAGAACTCGATTAAGATCATCGGCGAAAACACGGACTACTACGCCCAGGGCTATTTCGTCTACGACTCGAAGAAGGCCGGCGCCGTAACCGTGTCGCACGTCCGGTTCGGTAAGGAACTGATCCGCAAACCGTACCTGATCCGCAACGCCAATTTCGTCGCCTGTCATAACCCGTCCTTCCTCGAACGTTACAACATGGTCGGCAAGCTCGTGAAGGGCGGCACCTTCCTGTTGAACACGATGGAACCGGCGGACAAGGTCTGGGATACCCTGCCGCGCGAAGTCCAGCAGCAGATACTGGACAAGGAAGCGGAGTTCTATGTGATCGATGCCATCAAGCTGGCCAAGGAACTTGGTCTCGGCGCCCGCATCAACATGATCATGCAG
>WJMS01000079.1 GCA_014727815.1 candidate division GN15 bacterium | reverse complement strand
TACCGCTCGACCACGTAGCCGCCGTCCGCCAGCGGCAGTACCTGCAGCGGCATGAGATTCAGGGCGCCATCGGGGGAAACGAACAGCACCGTGTCATTCGGTGAGACAGCCGCCATGGGCGCGAACACGCGCTCGGCGAGTTCCGCCAGCACCGCCCGCAGTCGTTCCTCGAGGAAGGCCGCACGCGGTGAGAGGATGTCGGCGCCCACTCGATCGATCAGACCTCGGGCGTGCCGGACCAGGCTGTCGATCGGCGCCGCCTCACCCAGATCGACCAGGGTCGGCTCACAGGCCGGCCCGACCACCAGTCCGAGGTAGCGTGGCGGCCCAACCCGATCATCTTCGCTCGCGATCGTGTCGAAGTCATACGGTTCATAGCGTACGTACTCCCACAACGCCGAGCCGGGCTCGAGAGACTCGGCGATATCGGGACAGTGCACGTCACGGATGCGCATGTCCAGCTTGAAGGCGGCGCACTGCCGACTGAGACTGGCTTCGAGCGAGTCGTGGCGAAGCGTCAGTGCCGTGAGCGTATCGCGATAGCCCGCGGCCACATCCTCGAACAGACCGGCCAGGGTCAGATTGGCGATACGTGTACTTACTTCGGTACGGCGGTCGAACGCAGCGCGGATTTCCGGCTGGTCGGAGCACAGCACGACCTCGCGCTCGGCCATGACCGCATCGGCGACCACCGCCTTGCCGCGAAGGATCATCTCGGCGGCCGCGAGTGTGATCTCCGGTTGCTGTGCATGTTGTGCGAACGACAGCAGCGCGTTGTCCAGCATCGGGTACGCGTCGAGCCAGCGAAGCTTCTGGCTTTCGGATGAGAAGGTAAAGGCATAGTCGAGGAAACGCTGCCGCACGGCGATCGACCGGGCGAAGTGTTCCTGCGCCACCGTCGTCCGCTCCATGGTCGCATACAATCGGGCCAGGTTAGCCTCGGCCATGGCAACTTCCGGATGGAATGAACCAAACGAGGCAACCAGATCATCCAGCGCCCGGCGAAGCAACTCCTCCGCTTCCTCGTAGCGTCCCTGCAGTTTGCGCAGCGACCCGAACGCCAGGCGGGTGAGGGCGACATCGCGATGCCCGTCGCCGAACAGATCCAGGCGACGCGACAGGGCTTCGGCCAACAGCGTGTCGGCTGCAGTGGTGTCGCCGCGGCGGGCGCACAACGCGCCAAGACTGTGCAGCATCATCACACTTTGAGGGCTTTCAAGACCGGCCGCCGCGCGGTTGATCCGCAGAGCCCGCTCGAACAACGCCTGGGCCCGGTCGTGGCGACGGGCTTGCAAATGCAGCACGCCGAGATTATGCAGGGCCAACGCGTAGTCAGGATGCGCATCGCTGTAGGCCGACTCGTATATCCGGCCGGCGCGGCGATACTGCTCCTCGGCTTCACCGACCAGACCGAGATCGAGTTTGAGATTGCCGTAGAGCACCAGTACTTCGGCAACCGAGGGATGGTCTTCACCCAGCCGCTCTTCGGTCAACGCCAGTGATTGACTGAAAAGCCGGTCGGCTTCAGCGTACTTCCCCTGCACGCGGTAGCAGTCAGCAAGGTTGCGCCAGGTTCGCGCGCCGGTCGCAGCAAACGAGCGATCATCATCGGGCAGCAGTTCCAGGGCCGCATGCAGCGTCTGCTCGGCTTTGCCGTACTCGCCCACAAGCGTATACAGGTCGGCCAGGCTGGTCATGATGAAGGGGATGTCGGGATGCTCCGGGCTCAGGGCGGCGCCGATGTTGTCGATCGCCTCGAGATAGAGGCGTTCAGCCTCGACGAACTTGCCCTGTCTCGACATCGATGCAGCCAGGTTATTGCGAACGCTGGCGGCGTACGGATGGTCGGGCGGCAGGTGGGTGCGGCAGATTCGCAGCGCGCGCCACAGGTAGTCCTCGGCCAGGCTATACTCGGCCCGATCGTTGTAGAGCGTAGCGAGGTTGTTCAGGTTGGGGATAAGTGAGATATCATTCGGCCCCGCTACCTCTTGCTTGATTTCCAGCGCACGAAGGTACAGGCGCTCAGCCTGATCAGACTCGCTTTGCTCCTTGAGATGCATGGCCAGATTGGTGAGACTGGTAGCCGTCATCGGGTGCCGCTCACCAAGGTGCTCCTGACGCATCGCCAGAGCGCGGCGATAGAGCCATTCAGCCGACTCCGGTCGCCCCGTCTCCATGTGGATCATTGCCAGCAGATCGATCACCGCCGAAAGAACGACATGCTTGACCGGGGACACCATCTCCGCGTACCCCTCCGCAAGGGTAAGCAGGCTCTCGGCAGTCACGTAGTCCTTGTGGCGATACAAGATGTGGCTGAGGCGATACAGGCCACGGGCGTAGGCCGTGGTGTCCGGTATGCCGAACCGCTCGATGACTTCCAGCGAGCGACGGCAGTACCGTTCGGCACGGTCATAGTTGCCGGCGACCGTGGCCACGGTACCGGCATTGCCGAGAATACGGGCAATGAGGGTGTCATCGGCGCCCGACTCCTCGGCCACCGCCAGCGCCCGTTCGAGTATGACCGCTGTCGAGTCGAACGCACTCGCCTTCTGGAGCGAGTCGGCCAGCGCCAGCAGGGCACGGGCACTATCGGCCTGGGCCGATATTGTCGCGGCCGGCCCCGCGAGAACGATCAACAGCACCGCACAGCATAGTCGGACACCGACCGAGCGACAGACCGTTCCTATGCGGGATGTCGTGAAAGAATCGGACATGCACCCATAATATACCCGCCCGAGTGGTATACGGCAATAATCAGGTGCGTCGGCTCTTGACGCGCGAAACCGCGCGGCCGATCAGGGGGCGATCTGGAATGCGTATTCGTGAAGCAAGCGGGGCGGCTTTGTCAGGAAGTCGTCAACCACCAGGCGATAGGCGCCCGGACGAAGCCGATCAGCCCCAAGCAGCAGGCGACCGGTCTCGTACTTATCGAAACCCCGGTACTCATCGATTCCATAGACTACTTCCCCCCGCTCATCGAGAATGCGAACGCGGTAAGGCTGCCCCGGCTGACTGTCGTAACACACGAACTCGATGACCACCGGTTGCCCGGCGCCAACCACCGGTGCTTCGGCGCCGCTCGAACGTGTCGGCAGCAGCGAGAGTTCCGCTACCGGGCGCACCGCCAACCGTGCATCTTGCCGGAAGAGACCGAGGTATGCCGGATACAACAGAAGCAGGATGATGACGAGCAGCAGGGCCGGGCGGTACAGGATGGGTGTCTCCGGCCACAACCAGCGTTTGAGACGCTCGCCCAGTGACTCGTCGACTGCTGCCTCAACCTCCGACGCGATACGCTCAACGCCCACAACAGCCGGTGATTGGAGAAGCCGGGACTGCTCTTCG
Organism: candidate division GN15 bacterium; assembly: GCA_014727815.1. Lineage (GTDB taxonomy): Bacteria > Zixibacteria > MSB-5A5 > GN15 > FEB-12 > WJMS01. The sequence continues at coordinate 28,959 of WJMS01000079.1, read as the reverse complement.
AAGCGCTTCAACTCCGCGAAGCAGTACTCGCATGACAGCAGGTGCTCTTCGAACCGGCCGGTTTCATCATCGGTCAGCAGCCCCAGTTCATACCCGTGCAGCAGGTTGCCCGTTTCGGTATCGATACAACGTTCGCTCACTTGTCATCTCCCGTTCCGAAAATACATTCGGTGAGCAGCGCCCGCGCCCGACTGAGCATCGAGTACAGGTTGCTTCGACTGATTTCCAACCGACGACAGATCTCCTCACTGTCGTAGCCGTGATGATGCAGGTTCAGGACGCGCGCGTATCGCGGATGTGTCCGAACCAGCCGCCGCAGACACTCAACCAGGGTCAGGACCGTGTCGGGATCGGTTGCCCGCCCTTTGCCGAGGCTGTCCGGGGCGTCCGGGGATGCGTCATAGCGACGGCGCACCGCCCCGTGCCGCAGGTAGTTGCCGATCTTGTTGCGCAGCACGCGGTAGGCCCAGGCTTCGAATTCCGTATCCGGCGCAAGCGCCCGATACCGGTCCAGCACCGTCATGCAGGCCTCGTGGGCAATGTCCTCGGCATCACCCTCACGTACTCTTCTTTTCGCAATGAATGTAAATCTTGCACGCAGATAGGCAAACATCTCTTCCTCGGCGGCAGTATCACCGCTCCGCGCGCGATCGAACAGGGTCTTGAGCGTCACGTCCCCCGCTCCGGTTTCATGATTGTTCGCGGCAACCATAGAGAGCAACAGCACCCGAGTCAATAAAAAGGAGCATGAAATCGCATTTTGCCGCCGAGTAATGCAAGATTGCGGATAGACAGGAAATAAGATTCATGAACGGGAGGAGACAAGCGGCCGATCGAATCGTCTCCGGCGGCGCCCCTTCCTCGAAGATACTTGTCGGAATGCACAAACTCGACATAGATCGACAGCATACACAAAAGCCCATCAATAGCTCAGGGTACCTGCCCCTGCTCGGGTAACCTCCGGGCAAACGGCCCAACGGCCATAAGGAGTTTCACCATGCGGATCCGTCATGTTCTGCTGCTGACGTTGTTGCTTGCGACCCTGCTGGCTCCAGACAGCGCCGCTCTCTTGTGGCCGGAGGCGACCTCGCCAGAGCCGCGTCAACCGAATCAACTTATCATCAAGTTCCACCCCGATGCGCCGGTCAGGCAGCACCACGACAAAAGCCTGCCCCGGACCGGAATAGCCACGGTCGACGCCCTGCACGACCGATACGCCGTGGAACAACAGTGGAAACTGCTCGAGCCGGCCGCCGTGAAATCGTCGGACAATCCGCTGGCGCACGTGTACGTACTGGCGCCGGGACGGAATGCCGACCTGGATGCGATGGCCGAGGCGTATGCGCGCCTGCCCGAGGTCGAGTATGCCGTTCCCGATGGGTACGTGTATTTCCTCGACACGCCCGACGATCCGCTGTATCCGCACCAGTGGAGTCTGCACAACAACGGCCAGCCGCACTACCACGTCGAGCGACTGCCGGGTGCGAACAACGACACCCTGGCGCTGGTCAGTGGCACGCCGGATGGGGATATCGATGCCCATGAAGTCTTCACGACCCCGCCCGACCAGACCGTAACCACGATAGTGGCGATTCTCGACAGCGGGCTCGACCTGGATCACCCCGACCTGGCTCCACACCTCTGGCACAACGAGGGGGAGATTCCGGACAATGGACTGGACGACGACAATAACGGCTATGTCGACGACTATGTCGGTTATGACATCGCCGGAGATGTACTCGCTATCCCACCCGAGGGAGATAATGATCCCGATGATACGTTCGGTCACGGCACCCACTGCGCCGGTATCGTCGGCGCCGTTACCGGCAACGGGGCCGGGGTGGCCGGAGCTGCTCCCGATGTTCGTGTCATGGCGCTCAAGATCAGTCCGGTGATGACCTATTCGGTCGTTGCCGGTGCAATGGTGTATGCGGTCGACAACGGCGCCGATGTGATCAGCATGAGTTTCGGCGGTCTCTCACCCACCGACTTGATGCTCGATGTATTCGGCTACGCGGCGGCCAACAACGTCGTATTGATCGCTTCCTCCGGCAACGACAGTGACTATGAGATTCAATACCCGGCCTGTTTCGCCGAGGTGATGGCCGTGGGCGCCACCAACGATCTCGATCAGGTCACCTACTTCTCGACGTACAACGAATTCATCAGCGTGTGTGCTCCGGGGCAATCGGTCCTGTCACTACGAGCCGGGGGCACCGACATGTACGATGGCGGCGCCAATCCGGAACCGGATGTCCACATCATCGACGATCACTATTACCTGGCCTCCGGGACAAGTATGGCGGGGCCCCACGCCGCCGCCGTGGCCGCCGCCATACGCGCCGTCTCGCCCGGGCTGACCCGGGCGCGAGTCCGCGAGATCATCGAAACAACCGCCGACGACCTGGTCGACCCGTACGGCGTCGGTGATGACTACCCCGGCTGGGACCAGTATTCCGGCTGGGGCCGCATTAACATTGCCGCGGCCCTCGCGGCCACACCCGATACCCGTACAGTCATCACCAGCCCGAGAAACTTCACCGTACTGTCGGGTACCGCCAATTTTATTGGTACCGCCGACGGCAGTGATTTTGCCGAACTGGTGATGGAATACGCCCCGCTGGGCACCGACAACTGGACGACCTTTTTCGGTTCTACAACACCCGTCACCAACGGTCTGCTCGGCGCCCTGGACTGCAGCGGTCTGGCGCCGGGAGAGTATGACATCCGCCTCCGCGTTGGTGAAGACAATCTCGACCGCATCCGGGTATTCGTGACCGGAACCACGGTGGCGGAGTTCACCTCGCCGAACCCGAACGACAGCGTCAACGGTCTGGTAGAACTTCGCGGCTCAGCCCACTGCCCCGACTTCAGCCATGCCATCATCGATTACGGCGCCGGCGCCAGTCCGGCTACCTGGGTCACCCTGGCCACGCGGTCGATTCCTGCGGCGGATGAGGTGCTGACGTCCGTCGACGCTTCGCAATTTCCCGACGGCGCCACCACCGTCCGCCTCCGAGTCTTCGATGACAGCGGTCTGGCGGAGGAGGATCAATTGCTGTTGTACACCAAGTCACCGTTTAGCTCGCCGGATGGCTGGACGCTCGATTTCGAGGACAGGCTCGGACGAGTCGTCAGCTATGCTGATGTGGATCAGGATGGTCAGGTCGAACTGATGTTTGGTACGGAATCGGGCCTGCTGTTCGTCAATCATGACGGCACCATCCAGACAAGCGGTGTGCCCAGCCTTCCCGGATTGGACTTCCGTGTGGCGCCTGTCGCCGTCGGCCGACTGGATTACGATCACTACGAGGACTTCGTGGTCGTCGCGGGCGTGTCATTGTTCATCTACCGCTCGAGTGTCGGCCTGACCAGTGTCCTGCTCAACAACGGCCCGACCGATAGCTATCGTACCATTGAACTGGCGGCTCTTTCTCCGACCGTATTCCTGCGAGACATGGACAATGACGGATTGGATGAAATCCACTACGACGCCGGGTTTGACCTCTACACGAATGCCAGCAATTGCTTCGTGTTCAATGCTGATGGCACGTTGCGGCCCTGGTGCGGCAGCCCAACCGGGGGCGCCCCAGGCGTCTATGAGCAGTTCCTGCCCGCTGATTTGAACGGCGACGGGTACTGTGAAATGTATGCCATCGGTCCGTGGCTGACCTGGTTCGATATCGACGGTTGTCCGCAGGACTCGATCCGGCTCATACCGGATATCAACCCGATCCAGCCGGTACACGCCCACCTGTCGGCAGCCGATGTCGATAATGACGGCCTGCTCGAACTGGTGGTGACGGGAGCGGAGCAGAGCCTGACATATCCCTGGTCGATCGGCGGCGAGTGGTATGTCTACGCGTTCGACTACGGCCTTGAACCGGTCCCCGGCTGGCCGCACGAAACCGGCATTGTGGCGGCATATCCATACTCGATTCTCAGCATGCCGGTCTTTACGGATATCGATGACGACGGTGAGTTGGAGTACTTCTGCTCCTACGAGGGCACACTGCGAGCGTGGAATGTCGACGGGTCGTCCTACCTCGGTGACACGACCACGTCGGGCCTGTTTGCCTCGCCTTTGACTCCGGGCATCGTCGAACATGCCCTCGTGGGAGACATTTCCGGCAACGGCGAGCGGGATGTCCTGAGCTTGTTCATCCGCGACTACAACAATGCCAATCCGACCGTGCGCCTGCAGGCATTCTCAACGCTTGGCGAGCCGCTGACGGGCTTTCCCATGACCGCCGCAACGCCGGCCTCCAACCTGAGTGGCCACGTTCCCACTCTTGGCGATTTCGATAGTGATGGTTTTCTCGATGTGGTGGCGCCGTGTATCGACGGCGCCACTCAGAAGCGGGGACGACTGGTGATGCATCGCTTCGACGATGTCCCGTACAATTCCACGCCATCGGATGTCTACATGTGGCGGTACAACAAGCGGCTCAACGCCACTGCCGGAGAGACCGGGGAGGACTGGGGCGGCCTTGAGTTTCCGTTTGCGAACGATCTGCACTTTGGTGACGATGGCTTTTTCACAACCGTGCTGCAGCCGACACCGACCCTGCACTGGACCTTCGTCGATACCAGCATTGCTGGTCAAGCGCTGTATGAAATTGAGGTCGGGACGGATGATGATTGGGCGGCGGCGGAAATGTGGGCGACCGGACCGGTGGCCGGGTCGGCCCATGCGGCCGCCTATGCCGGTGCGACACTGGCTGACCTGACCACCTATTACCTCAGGATACGGTTGAACAACGGCGGTGTCTGGGGCGAATGGCGCTACTTGACCTTCGATACCGACTTCGAGCACATGCTGCACGTCCCGGCTGACTTTGCCACTATCCAGGAAGCGCTGGCTGTTTCGAACAGCTACGATACAATCTTGCTCGCGCCGGGTACCTATACGGAGGCGATCGAATTCGGTCGCGGCGCTCCCTCGCTGATCGGTACCGCCGGGCCGGACCAGACGACGCTCACTCTCGAGGGCAGTGGCTACTCGACGCTGCGTATCGCACAGGATGCCTCGTACACGGGGTCTATAGCAGGCCTCACGATTTTGTGCCCGGACGGAACGGTGGCAGTGAGAGTTGACTCGGGCAACGCCCCCTCGTTGACCAACTGCAAGTTCAGCAATGCCATCGTTGCGGTAATCTGTGAGGGCAGCGGAACGGTCCTTCGGAACTGTACATTTGCGGGTAATGGAAATCAGGGCTCGTGGGCCCTGCGCCTGACGGAGTGCTCCGACATCACGGTCGATCGCTGCACCTTTGCACACAATGTCGGCAACGGCGCCATCTACGCCTGGGGTGTTTCCAATCTGACCGTGACTCGCTGCCTGGGCTACGGCAATTCGGGAGGACCGACCGGGGGCAGTTTCCTCAAGATAGAAGAAAGTCCGAATTTCACGGCCGTCGGTAACACGATAGTGGGAAACACCGCCCAGACCGCGGGCGCCGGAATCTCGCTTCGCGCCTGCCCCAATACGCTGATCCGAAACAACATCGTCGCCTTCAACAACGGCGGATTCGGGATTCTCGTCGCCACTTCGGAAAACACCATCTGCGACTACAACACCACCTATCAGAACGCCTCCGGCGACTACTACCATATCGATCCCGGACCGGGCTCACTGAGTCTGGATCCCATGTTCGTCGACCTGTCCGGCGAGGACTTCAACCTCTCGGAGCAATCACCGTGCATCAATGCCGGTCATCCCGATCCCGTGTACAACGATCCCGACGGCACCCGCGCGGATATGGGCGCCCTGCCGACCACGTGCAGTGACAGCTCGGACAGCGATGGCGACGGCTTCACCTATTGCTTCGACAACTGTCGTGATGTGTACAATCCGGAGCAGATCGACTCCGACGACGACCTGGTCGGCGATGCGTGCGATAACTGTCCGGAGGTGTACAATCCCCTCCAGATCGACAGCGACGAAGACGGTATCGGCGATGCCTGCGAGTCGTGCTGCCGGGTGCGCGGTAATGTTGACGATGACCCCGATGACAACGTCGATCTGAGCGATATCATCTATCTCGTCAACAACCTCTTTCTCGGCGGCCCGAACCCGCCCTGTCTCGAGGCCGCCAATATCGATGGCGATCCGGAAGGAAATGTTGACCTGGTCGATGTGACCTATCTGGTAAACAGCCTGTTTCTCGGCGGTCCTGCTCCGGAACCGTGCGAGTAACAGTTCTTTGGACCGGGCGGGAGTCCTGCCGACTCCCGCCCGCGTATCACACCACAGCCGCTCAGGCGCCCGGCCGGGCGACTTCCACCGATGCTTGCCCGAAGTACTTCCGCCGGAAGAACAGCGCCACGTTGACCAGGGCAATCAACACCGGCACCTCCACCAGCGGACCGATCACGGCCGCGAAGGCCACCCCGGAATTGATCCCGAACACCGCCACCGCGACCGCAATGGCCAGCTCGAAATTGTTCGAAGCAGCCGTGAAACTCAATGTTGTCGCACGTGGATAGTCGGCCTTCGCTTTCACGCTCATGAAGAAACTGACCAGGAACATCAGCACGAAGTAAATAAGCAGCGGAATCGCAATGCGGACCACATCGAGCGGGATCTTCACGATCAGCTCACCCTTGAGCGAGAACATCACCAGGATCGTAAACAGCAGCGCCACCAGCGTGATCGGGCTGATACGCGGTACGAACTCGCGATGGTACCAGTCCTTGCCTTTCAGTTTGACGAAGACGAAACGGGTGAGCATGCCGGCCACGAACGGGATACCGAGATAGATCAACACACTCTCGGCGATCTGCCCCATGGTGACATTGACCACCGCCCCCTCCAGCCCGAACAGCGGCGGCAGCTTGGTGACAAAGAACCAGGCGAAGACGGAATAGAAGATCACCTGAAAGACCGAGTTGAACGCCACCAGCCCGGCGGCATACTCCGGGTCGCCATCGGCCAGGTCGTTCCACACGATCACCATGGCGATACACCGCGCCAGCCCGATCATGATCAGCCCGACCATATACTCCGGGTAGCCGGCCAGAAAGACGATCGCGAGAACAAACATCAGGATCGGACCGATCACCCAGTTCTGCACCAGGCTGAGAAAGAGAATCTTCGTGTGACGGAAGACCCGGCCCATCTCCTCGTAACGCACCTTCGCCAGCGGCGGGTACATCATGAGAATCAACCCGACCGCAATCGGAATATTGGTGGCGCCGACCGAAAACGTCTCCCAGAAACCGGCAATGCCGGGATAGAAATGCCCGGTCGCCACGCCGATTGCCATGGCGGCGAAAATCCAGATGGTGAGATAGCGGTCGAGGAAATTGAGTCGCTTGGGACTATCGGCTGGTGTCTTCATACAATCTCCGGTGTTCCTGGTGACTTAGCTGAGATAGGTGATCTGGCACAGTTGTTCCGGGTCGAGCTTGAGAATACGCTTGAGGCGACGCCCGTCGTCCTGCCAGTCGGCGCCGGCAGCTACCGCATCGAGCAGCCGACTGAGCGAGCGGCCAACCTGCAGCCCGCCCGCAGCGTCGCTCAGGCGATAGTACACCCAGCGACCGCGCTTGTGGCTTTCGATCAAGCCGGCGTTGCGCAAAACCGTCAAATGCTGCGAAACCGTCGAATTGGCCAGCTCCAGCAGGGCGACAATCTGGCAGACACACAGCTCCTGTTCGCGAAGCGCCAGGACAATGCGCAGACGGCTGTCATCGCCAAGCGCCTTGAACCATGCTGCAGCCGTGGTCGTATCGATATCGCCGGCAGCCCGACGGCTGACCCGCTTGGTCTTCACGGCTGTGTTCATGTGCGCTCCTTTTCAGCGTTATTGACAGTCACGAGCGAAAACAGGTACAGCATCTCGCGGCCAATCTGTGCGCACCGCTCATCGTAGGCCGATTGCTCCCGCTCGGTGTCGTCGTAGTTTTTCGGGTCTTCGTACGGAATCGCCACGCGACGCGCGGCGCCGGGCACCACCGGGCAGTTGGCGTCGGCATCGCCGCACGTCATCACCGCACAGAAGTCCTCGCCCGGATTGGGAAACTCATTGTACACTTTGGAAAAGGCCTGCATCGGCCTGGCCGTGTCGGTGTAGCGGACCTCGTAGACGGGGTTGCTATCGTCGGTAGTCTGGTCGATCACAAACCCCGCCCGGCGCATCGCCGCCACCGCCCGCGGATTGAACGCCGTCGCCTCCGTCCCCCCGGAAAACGTCGCCACATCCGGTACACCGAAGTAGTCGGCCGCGGCCCGCGCCCAGAGCTGGGCGAAATGACTGCGACGGGAGTTGTGCGTGCAGATGAACGTCAGCTTCGCCGTCTGGCCCGCCCCGAGGCGCTGCTCGACAAAGCCGGCCAGCTCGCCGAGGCGCTCGCGGCGCTCGGCCGGGATCGTCTCGAACTCGCCGGTACGCTGCTGTATATACGATTGCACGGTCGGATTGAACATAGTTTCTTCCTGCATGGGTGTCGCTGTTTCGTTATTTCGTTAAATAACGAAATAATGAAACGGTTCCCGGCTGTCAAGACTTTTTCGTGTCGTGGATTGTGGTGAGGCTGTGATGACCCGGGCTACTCGTTCAGTGATTGCAGGTAGGTCACCAGGTTGACCGTCTGGTTGGTCAGGCCGAGTTTCTTGCGGATTTTCTCGCGGTACTTGCTGATCGTGGTCGGTGAGAGGTTGAGCGCCTGGGCGATATCTTTGGTCAGCGCGCCGTTTTTGATCATCCGGCAGACTTCCAGTTCCCGCGCCGACAATCGTGATGACATCGCCCGAAGCGTCCCGATAAACGGCGAGACGACCTGCTTGAGCGCGTCCTCGAGCAGTTGCAAATCGGCCACCTGGTGCTCACCCGGCGCCGTCTGCAGCCGGCGCACGATCGGCAGGACGGCATTGTCGATATTGGCCAGCAGCCGCTGCTCCATCTCTTTTTTCTCGTGCTCGAGCTGACTGAGGATTTCCGACAAAGCGATGTTCTTCCGCTCCAGCGACTCGCGTTCCTTCTGCAGTTCCTCGTTGGAGTGCCGCAGTTCATCCTCGAGATGCTTCTTCTCGGTAATGTCGCGGATAATGGCCAGTGCAGCCGATTCGCCTTCCCAGTCGATCAGTGTTTCGTGCACCTCCAGCAGGCGCATACTGCCGTCGGCCACGGTCGCCCTCAGCTCATAATGCTCCGGCGCCGGCTTGCCGGCCATCCGGGCGCGGTGGTAGTCGAACGCCATCCGGCGGTCTTCGGGTGAATAGAAGTCGATCTCGCCGCTGCCGAGAAGCTCGTCCACACTCTTTCCGGTCATCTCGGCAAAGGCCTGGTTGACGAACACGAACCGGCCGTCCTTGTAGACACTGATCCCCTCGCGAATCCCCTCCACCACCATCCGATAGCGTTTCCGCCACTCCTCGAGCTCCCGCTCGGCCGCGGCTTGCCGCTTGCGCCGGGCGGCGTCTTTGAGTTCACGACGGATTGCCGGCACCAGCCGGGACAGCCGGTCTTTGGTGATAAAGTCGACCGCGCCCAGCCGCATCGCTTCGACCGCATGCTCCTCGCCCATCTTGCCGGAAACCATAATGGTCGGTATATCTAGCCGCCGGCCATTGATCACACCCAACGCTTCGAGACCGCTGAATTCGGGCATCATGTAGTCGGTGATGATGAGGTCCCAGGCCTCTTCATCGAGGCAGGCATGCAGTTCGGTCGCGGTCTGGATCTGTTTGTGGGTCGTGTTGTAGTCGCCGGATTCGAGTTCGCGAAGTAGCAGGAGGGCATCGTTGTCGTCATCTTCAATCAGCAATACGCGCAGATCAGTCGGCATCGTCTCCTCTCTTGCTCTTTGAACAGTTTACCGTCAACCACTCGGCCACCATCTTGCGCACCGCATCGGCGAACTTTCGGTGACTTCCTGACTTGATGATGAAGTCAGTGGCCCCTTCCGCAAAACTGGCGGCACGATCGCCGGCATCGTCGGATGACGTGAACACGACTACCGGCACCCGGCTGGTGCGCTGGTCGGCGCGGATCCGCTTCAGTACGTCGATACCGCCAATCCCGGGCATATTCAGGTCGAGTATGACCAGCGCCGGCAGCAGCCCGGATTCGGCGCTGTCCCCATCACCAAACAAATAGTCAACGGCTTCTTCACCGTTGCGCGACAACACCACATCATTGAGTACATGTTCCTGGTCGAAAACAAAGCAGGTGAGGCCGCGGTCAAAGTCATTGTCTTCGACCAGCATCACTGGTTGTGTCTGCATTACCTACTCCTTCGTCCCTTCGGAAAGTGTAAACGAAATCGTTGTCCCCAGCCCCTTTTGTCCCTCAGCCCAGATCCGGCCGCCGTGGCGATTGATAACTCGTCTCACGATAGCCAGGCCGACCCCGATGCCGTTGCCCTTGTCCTGTCGATGCGCCTGCTGAAACGGCTCGAAGATCTTCTCGGCATGTCGGGCATCAAACCCCATACCGTTGTCGCGCATATAGATCACCTGGTGACCGGCTTGTGAGGTTTCGCCCAGCTCGATGCGGGCAACATCGCACTCGCGGGTAAATTTCCAGGCATTGCTGATCAGGTTGTCGAGCGCAACCTGCAGCATGTTGTTGTCGCCCTCGACTATCAGGCGATTGGGAATGAGAAACGTCACCGACCGCTCCGGCTCCTGTTCCTGCAAGACCGCGACGACTTTCCGGGCGTGCTCGGCCAGGTCGACCCGCGTTCGCCGCAGATCGGCCCGGGTCAGGCGCGACAATGACAGCAGGCCGTCCACGATCTGCTGCATGTGTCCCGAGGCCTCGACGATGCGGTCCAGGTAGCCGCGAGTCCGCTCATCCAGTTTCTCACCCGCCTCCTCGCGCAGCGCCTCGGCAAAACCGCCCACGCTGCGCAGCGGCGCCCGCAGATCGTGTGACACCGAGTAACTGAACGCCTCGAGTTCCCGATTGCTCGCTTCGAGTCGACGGCTGTAGCGCCCGAGGCTGCGGTTAAGGTCCTGCCGCTCCTTCTCCAGCCGTTTCAGGTCGCTGATATCGGTCAGGGTCACCCACAGCTCGTTGCCCATTTCGAACGACTCCGGCGCCGGCGAGATATTCAGCTTGGCGTATCGCAGTTCGTCGCCGGTGGCCGTCAGGCGAACATCGCTCGAGGCCGGATCGCCGTCCGACCGGATCTCCTGCAGCAGGTGCAGGTAGTCCGAGCGCGACTCGGCATGAATGAAACCGGAAAGCAGGCGGCCGACCAGCCTGCCCCGAAGCATCTCCAGCAGGCCGGCCGCACTCAAGTTGGCGCCGGTTATCAGGCCGTCACGATTGAGCGTGAGATAGCCGACCGGGGCGAGGTCGTAGAGATCGAAATACTTCCGGCCGACCCGTTCCAGCTTTTCATGGGTTTCACGCAGGTCTTCGTTGGCCTGCAGTAACTCGGCCTGGTAGGTCTCGAGTTCCTGGACCAGCTCGACGACATCGTCGTACTCAACACCGGCGCCAAACTCGTCACCGCCGGTGCGCAATTGCTCGATCTTCTCTCGAAGTTTATCGAGGCGATCGGTTGATGACCGTTTTTCCACTAACGGATGCCTCCTCCCGTAAGACCCACCCTTGCCGTGACCGGGCCAGTCGGGTCATGCTTCAGCGTCATCTGTCTCTCCCCGAGTTGCCTCACGTATCCCGAGCAATATCCGTTCATCCTGATCCGTCGTTCCTTGGAGCGTGCGGGCATTGAGCACGAGCCGCCCCTGGCCGATTCCGGGGAAACGACCCGCCAAATGCAAGTTATCGAAGGTCTCCTGGAAAGACAATACCTGTCTGAGCCGATGCTCCAGGTTTTCGGTATCGGCGTCGCTATCCAGGACGGCCAACAACGAATGGCCGTTGACTTTCTCCGGATCCAGGTGAAAGGTCGCGTAGAAGGCCCGGTTCGCCTGGGCCACATTCAGGTCTGTGTCCAACAGCACCAGTGAATCGCGGGTAGTCTGCATGATGGCCATGGCAAAACGCTGGGCCCGGTGGGCCGCTTCCTGGGCGCGGTTGGCCTCATCGGTGCGGAGTTTCAACTCCTCGATATCGACATAGTTGATCACCACTCCCTCGAATGTACTGACGTCGCAACGGTGCGGCAGGATGCGGCGCAGGAAGCGATGTCCGTCGACCGACTCAACCTCCTGCTCGCGGTAACGCATGTCCCCGAGCACTTTTCTTACTTCCGAAGCCAGCGTATCGTCCATGGTGTTGGTGGTGATGTCCGCGAGCGGGCGGCCGATGTCGGCCTTGTTGAGATTCACTACCCGCGTCGCCTGCCGGGTGAACCGGCGGATGCGAAGCTGGGTGTCGATAAAGACCGTCGGCGAGTCCAGACCGTCGAGATACGACTGCATCTTGTCCTCCATCCCCAACAGCTCGCTCACTTTCTCCTGCAACTCGGTATTGACCGTCGTCAACTCCTCGTTGAGCGACTGCAGCTCCTCGCGCGAGGTTTCCAGCTCTTCGTTGGCGCTTTTCAATTCCTCGTTGGTCGACTGGTATTCCTCGTTCATCGAACGGAGTTCTTCGTTGGAGGTCTCCAGTTCTTCGATTGTCGCCTGCAGGTTCTCGCGCGTATACTGGATTTCCTGCCGCAACTCCTGCAGGGTGGCGTCGTGTTCATCCCTCGCCGGCTGCTCCGGCTCCACCGTCGGCGCCTCATCGGCGCCGCGTTCGAAAAACGATATCAGCAGCAGGTTCTTCGGACCGTCGGGATCGGTCAGCGGCATGACGCTCACGTCGACTTTCGAGAAACTGTCGTTGGTCTTCACCCGCAAGTCCTTGCGAGTAACGCGTTCGCGGCCGGAAGCCGCCTTCCGGATCATCGCCGGCAGGTGCAGCGACAATCCCTCACGGGCCATATCCGAAACGCGGACACTGGCCCGGCCGGCTGCCGGTTCGAGATAGCGGCCGGTGCGACCGTGCACGTAGAGAATCTCGCCGCGCTCATCGGTAATCACCGACGGCGGGGCGAACTCGTTCAACAGCGAACGGTTGACCAGGTCGGCGATCTTGAGGTCGGTGTGTTCCCGGAAGGTGGCCCGATGGCCGCCCTGATCTCGCTCGGCGGCGATTAGGTCCGAGGGATAAAACGGGGTGCGCGACGCCTTGCGCCGTTTGTATATCTTGGCTTTGGAGTCGACCGTATCAAACAACTCCCGATGTTCCCCGAGGGTTTCCGACTTGCCCAAAAAGAGGTAGCCCCCTTCACGCAGGGCATAGTGGAACAGCGGGATCAGCTTTTCCTGGATGCTGCTGTCCAGGTAGATCAGCAGATTGCGGCAGCAGACCAGGTCGAGATGGGTGAAGGGCGGGTCTTTGGCGACATCCTGTTCGGCAAAGACCAGCTTTTCGCGAATGTCGCGGCTGACCTTGTAGCCGGCGTCGACCTGCGAAAAATACGTCCGCAGCCGCCGCTCATCGATCGTCTCGCCGATCCTCGGCGGGTAAATGCCGCGGCGGGCCGTCTCGATTGCGTCGTGGTCGATATCGGTGGCGAACAGACGGAGCGTGATGTTTTTCTCCGCCTCGCCAATGGCCTCGCGCAGCGCGATCGCCACCGAATACGCCTCTTCACCGGTGGCCGCGCCGGGCACCCACACCCGAATCTCCGACCTGTCGTCCTTGTTGTCGACAATGTCGGTAATGACCTTCTTTTCGAGGATCTCGAAGGCATCCTGGTCGCGGAAGAAACTGGTGACACCAATCAGCAGTTCCTTGAACATCGCCGCCGCTTCCTGCTTGTTGCTTTGGAGGTAGTCGGCGTAGTTGTCCAGGCTGTCGATGCCGTGAACGGCCATGCGACGGCTGATGCGCCGGACGACGGTACTGCGCTTGTAGTACGTGAAGTCATGGCCGGTCGCGTTCTTGAGCAGGTAGAGAACACGCTGCAGATCACGCAACTCATCCTCACTCAGGCTGTGCCCATCCGCCTCGCGCGGTCGCACCGGCCGGGCTACATAGTTCACAATGCGCTGCGGGATCTCGTGCGCCGGCAGGATGTATTGCACGACACCGTACCGGATGGCGCTTTCCGGCATGCCGGGATACTCGGCCGTATGCGGGTCTTCGACGATCACCAGACCGCCCGCATCATTGATCTCACGCGCCCCGAGGGCGCCGTCGGAGCCGGTCCCCGAAAGGACCACCGCCACCGCGTGCGAGCCTTTGAACTGGGCCAGCGAGCGAAAGAAGAAATCGATCGGGTGGGCGGGCCGGTCCCGGTGGATCAACTGAAGTTTGCCGTCGCCGATAGCCATATCCTGACCCGGCGGGATGACATGGACGGTGTTCGGGCGCACTATCGCCCCTTCATGAACCAGTTCCACCTCGAGACCGGTGATTCGATCGAGCAACTCGGGAAGCAGGGTCTGATGGTCGGGGTCGAGATGGGTGACGACCACAAAGCCGATACCGGTATCGGCCGGCGTGTTGCGAAACACCGCCTCGAGCGATTTCAGCCCGCCGGCCGAGGCGCCTACGCCAACTATAAACGACGGTGTCCGGCTCTCGGTCGTATCGTCCGACTGCGGCGACTGCGACTCCTCCGGTATCTCCGGCTGTTGATCGGTATCATCAGACAAAACAGGTTTCTTTCACATTGATCGTGGAACAGGCGCCCGAATCGGCGATAGGTGAGTGGTGTAGACGACGGGAATCCTGTCGGCCTTTGACTACAGTATACGTACTTTGAGTGCGTAACGCAAACAGCATCTCCGTCACGGGCCAGGCACCACTCGTCAGCCAGCAGCAAACACCTCGAAACCGTGTCATTGGACCCCGAACCAATTGTGCGTACACTACTTACGTGTAATGACGGCAGCTTGACCGTCTTGTTTCAAAGGTGACATGTGACTATCCTGCAATTGTTGGAATGAGCACTGACAGTCCTGGACGGGGCCACATGTGTGTCAGGATCTGCAACGACTGTCTCACCACGTGCTTGCCACCGCAGCATTCCGCCATGAAAGCAAAAGTGACGCAGGAAGCGAACTACGGATGTTCGTACGGAACAGGGATGTTCCTTCGCCTGCCGGACGATAACGCCTTACGGAACGGCCACCAATGATACGAGACATTACTTCGTTGTGCGGATGTAAGATTATCGCAAAGGACGGACTGCTGGGCAAGGTCGCCGAGTTACTGATCGACGACAAACACTGGCGCGTACGCTTTATAGTTGTCGAGGTATCGCACTGGCAACCCGGCCATCGGGTCTTGTTGCCGATGACCGCGCTGGGCGATATCTCCTGGGACAACCAGGTCGTCCGTGTCCCGATGACGCGTGATGCCCTGATCGAGCGCTGGATCGGCGCAGTCGCCCAATGATACCCTTACTCCCCTGCCCGGCATCCTCAGCCGGGTCACTCTACCCAGCCAGCCGACCTCACCGGTCGGTTTCCTGAGGCGCACCGCGTCTCCGCTGTAGTCGTTCCAGGGCATCCTGGAGCGACTGCAGTGCATTAGACGCACTGTCGAATTTCGATTCCCCGAGATATCTCAGGTAGTTGTCGAAGGCATTACCGGCCTGGTTGATCAGGCGATCGACCTGCGGCGCGCCGGTGACCAGCGTGTCGGGCCGTTCGGACGCCGGCGGCCCCTCGCCGAACAGGCCGCGCAGGGCCTCATCGAATGTCTCGGCGTAGCTGAGCACATCGTTGTGCATGCAGACGACCAGGCGAAGTTCCGGGTAGGCGGCTGTCTGCGCCTGCAGATAGATCGGCTCGACATAAAAGATCGTATTGGCCACCGGTATAGCCAGCACATTGCCGCGAATCACATTGGAACCGCGCTGGTCCCAGAGCGTCAGCTGCCCGGAGAGATAGGAATCCTGGTCGATCTTCGTCTCGACCTGCTGCGGCCCGAGCACCCGCTTCTCCTTGGGGAACTTGTACGCCAGGAAGCGGCCGTAATTCTCCGGGTCGCACATGCCGGCGATCCAGCCGATCATCACCTGCCGGTTCTTCGGCGTAAACGGCAGCATCAGGATGAACTCCGGGTTGTCGGACTCGGGCGGCTCCCACATGACATAGTAGGGCTCGACCGGCTGGACATTGGCGTAGTACTTTTCGGTGGCCCGTATCCAGAGGTCCTCCTGGTTGTAAAACACGGTCGGGTCACTCATGTGATACTTGGCGTACACCAGTCCCTGCACGAGCAGCATGTCGGAGGGATAGCGCACGTGTTCGACCAGCGAGGCCGGCATGGCGTCTCTCGGCTTGAACAGGTCCGGGAAAATACGTCGCCAGACTTCGATGATCGGGTCGTCCTCGTCATAGATGTAAAAATCGACCGAACCGTTGTACGCGTCGACCACCACCTTCACCGAGTTGCGAACGTAGTTGTCGCCCGCGAACTGTTCGGCCACGTTCTTCGTCAGCACGCCGGTCCGGTCTCCCCGCGAGTATTCGATTCGCTCCCGACCGGAAAACGGTTCGCTGTAGGGGAAATAGCGCGAACTGGTATAGGCGTCGACAATCCAGTACAGCTTGCCCTCGTCGAGCACGATATACGGGTCCTCATCGAACTCCAGAAACGGCGCCAGCGTGTTCACCCGATCTTCAATCTCCCGGTGAAACATGATCCGGCTCTCCGAGGTCGGGTAGCCGGAGAACAGCAGCTTGGTCCCGTCGAACATCCACGCAAACAAGAACTGCCGCCACCAGTTTGATATCTGCACCCCGCCGCTGCCGTCGTAGCGGACATACACATTCTGATCCCCCCGCGGATAGTCGAACTCCTCTTCCTCGGTGTTGACCAGCACATGCGTGCGCGTCAACTCACCGTAGTAGATGCGCGGCTGCTCGACCTCGAGACTCGCATGCTCGGACTTCGGCGGAATGTCCTTGATCAGCAGGTTGGGCAGCCCCTGCGGCGTGAAGTCGGCCACGGCGGTAAGCGTCAGGCCGTAGCCGTGGGTGTACTTGAAGCGACGGTTGACGAATGTCTGACTCTGCTCCGGCAGATTGGCCAGCTCCATTTCACGCGCCGAGACCATCACCTGCCGGTAGTCACCGTCGATGTCGTACCGGTCGATATCCACATCGACAAACTCATAGTAAAGCCGGATTTCCTGGAATTGCTTGTAGACCGCATCGAGCGCCCGCCAGTCCCACAACCGGACATTGTCGAACAGGTAGCGGTTCTGTTGCACCATCTGCCGGGTGAACTGTTCGGCGGCGGGGAATTCGCGCTCCTCGACCTTGGCCAGGTCGAAACCATGCCGGGTGAATTCGATATTGTTGGCGATATACGGTTTTTCGAAGGTTATCTCATTCGGCGATACCCGCAGCCACTGAAACAACCCGGGAATCACACTGAGCGCGACCAGCCAGACCGCCAGCATGGCGGCGCCGACCGAACCGAGCACCCACAGTGGCGACTCGCCGGCATCGATATTCGGCCGCGTCCGCAACCATCGCCCCCACGCCGATCGCACCGGAGGAATAAGCAGCACCAGTCCGAGCAGGAGCGTGACAGCCACCACGATCGCGTACGCGGGCAGCCGGATATTGACATCGGTCCAGCCCGGCCCCTGCACCGCCCCCCAGGTGGAGTACATCAATTCATACCGGTTGAGGAACTTCCCGCCGGCCAGGACAAACAGGAAGACAGCGCCGGTAAAATAGAGCGGTCGATAGGCGCCCGGTTTCACCTCGCCGTGTTCGCGCGGCGGCTCCAGCCGCACGTCTTCCTTGTCGATATGCACGAGCGTGGCGATAAAGGCCGCAATGAGGGAAATCAGTGACACCGCAAACGCCAGCCAGTAAAGCGTATCGAGAAACGGCAGCACAAACAGGTAGAAGCCGGTGTCGCGGCCGAGAATCGGGTCGGCCAGACCGGTTGTCGTGCGGTGCCAGAAGCGCAACAGGATGTCCCAGTTGGCCCAGCCCCAGAAGATCCCGATCAGCGTGGTCGCCGCCTGGGCGATCAACCGGGTGTACTTGCGCTGCCGGGATATCGGCAGGGTCAGCAGGTAGGTCGCGACAAATGCAATGACACCGCCGAGCCCGGCCAGCCCGATACGAGCGAGTATCTCGGTCCAGAAGCGGTCCGATTGATCGATCGCCGAAAACCAGAGCGCCTCACCCCAGAAATCGAGCAGGCGAAAAAACGCGATGGTGGCGGCAATGACAACTATGCCGCCGATCGCCCGGCCGCGCTTCTGGCGTTTGACGCCGGTGATAATCAACGCGGCGCCGCCCGCAAGCAGAAGCAGTATGAGTATGGTAAACATAGCTGGTAACCGTCAGCCCGCCCAGCTCATCGGGCGCGCGGGCCGACAGCAACGTGTGGTCCCATCCGATGTACAGGTGGTGTCAGGCATTGGGCATATCGCCGGAAGTCCCGGCTTCGAACAACCGGTGGTAGTCTTCGGGTAACTGCTGGCGCACGTCGTTCAGTTCGCCGCCGCTGACCGCCTCGCCGAGCACCTCGAAAACGGCCCGGACATGATAGACGGCCTTCGGTAGATCGGCGCCTTCCCGCTCGGAAACGCGCTGCAGGAATTCATCCGAGTTAAACCGTTCACCCTTGCCGGGCGTGGTGAGATACCGGCCGATCTCCTCGGGCAGCTGCGCCGCCAGATCCCGCGGCTCCTCGCCACCGAGCCGCTCGGACAGCGTCTCCAGCGTCACCCGGGTCAACTTGAGTGCGGCTTCTTCGGAATCTAACCTGGCGCGGTGCTGTACCTGACCAATGAAATCATGAAACTGCATAGTGGCGCCTCCTTGGGTCATTCAATGCATATTCAATTCGACTGATCCATGGAGTTGGTGCATGCGGTGGAGATAGTTATAACAAACGTGTCGGCAGCGGTGCGAGTCGTGATCGGCCCGGCTCACCCTGCCACGCAATCATGCTGAACACACCGGGCGGTCGTTCCTCTCCGCGGTGTCTAGTGATAACAACGAAGTTCGATCGATTGTTCACAATCAGTCGGTCCGCCCGTACGGGAGTGCGCCCGCGAGTGAACATAGTGCCGTCGAGCAGGCGCCGCACGCTACCGGCGGCCTCTACATGAACTACCTCGATCAGAATCGCAACATTACGCCGGAAAAGTAAGTATGCCGTAGGCAGTCTCGCCTGAAAGAACTCCACTCGCCGGAATCCGGAGGGTTGCATTTGCCCTGCCCGGTCGATTTGGTTACATTACCGGCTGTTGCTGCGAACAGGGTTCGCTTCTCGCACGGCTGGAGAGTGGTATGGTTCTCAAGATTATTGTCCTGGTCGCCTACGCCCTGATGATCATCTGGGTCGGGCTGGCCGGGTTTCGCAAAGCTCGTTCCTTTTCCGATTTCTTCCTCGGCGGCGGCAAGGTCGGCGCCTGGATGACTGCGTTCACCTACGGCACCGCCTATTTCTCCGCCGTTATGTTTATCGGTTTTGCCGGCAAGATCGGCTGGGGCTTCGGCCTCTCCGGACTCTGGGTCGCGGCCGGTAACACGCTGGTCGGCGTACTTCTCGTCTGGTGGCTGCTGGGACCGCGGATCAAGCGGATGTCGGTCGACTACGGCGTCCACACCATCGGCGAGTTCTTCGAAAAGCGATACGACAGCCGCTTCCTCAAACTGTTCGCCTCGCTCTGCATCTTCGTCTTCTTCATCCCCTATACGGCCGCTGTGTTTATGGGTCTGTCCTACCTCTTTCGCTCCAACTTCGGCCTCGATTACACTCTCGCGCTGATCCTGATGGGCGGCTTCACGGCCATCTATCTCGTACTCGGCGGCTACAAGTCGATTACCATTATCGATGTCATCTTCGGCATCATCATGATCCTCGGGGTGGGCGTTTTGCTGGTGAGTATTCTCGATGTCGGCGGCGGCCTTGGTGAGATCACCGACGGCCTCGGTGCGATCGATCCCAAACTGGTCGAACCGGTCGGCCCGCCCGGCTGGTGGCCGTTGTTGAGTCTGGTCTTCCTTACGAGCGTGGCGCCGATGGCCATGCCGCAGCTGGTGCAGAAGTTCTACGCGATTCGCGATAAGCGCGCGATCCGTATCGGCATGATCGGCTCCACCATCTTCGCCCTGATCATCACCGGCATCGGCTATTTCGCCGGCGCCACAACACGATTTTTCCTCTCACCCGAGAACACCCCCATGGCTTTCCGTGACAGCCAGCCGATCTTCGATGCACTCATGCCCGAGCTGCTGACCCGGATAATCCCCGACGCCCTCTCGGTGCTTATCCTGCTGCTGATTCTGTCGGCTTCGATGTCTACCCTCGCCGCGCTTGTGCTCATTTCCAGCTCGGCGATTGCCAAAGACTTCTACGCCGGCTTCATCAACAAGGACGCCTCCGATACCACCCTGACCCGCCTCATGCGGATCAGCAGTGCCGTCATCGTGTTGCTCGCCGTGGTCATGGCGTACTACCGGCCGGCCACGATCGTCAGTATCCTCGGTATTTCCTGGGGAGCAATCGGCGCCGCCTTTCTCGGACCGTTCATCTGGGGCCTGTTCACCAAACGAGCCAACCGATTTGGCGCCATTGGTTCGGGCCTGATAGGACTCGCTGTCTGCCTCGTTCTCTACGGCACCGGAACGGCCTCGCCGCAGGCGGGGACCCTGGGTATGCTCACCTCACTGGTGAGCGCGCCGATAATCAGCTTGATCACACCACGCCAGGCGACGCCGGCATGACACCGCGATTCATGATCGCAATGGTGCTGTTGACCCTGGCGCTCGTCCCATCGGTGTCGGCAAAGAAGCTCAACGATCACTGGTCGCTCACTCTCACCGAACGCTTCCGCCTGGTCACCTGGGACAACGCCATCACCCTCGATCAATCCGCCGGCGCCTCGCGCGCCTTCACTCGCCATCGCACCCAGCTTGGGGCCGAGTATTCGCCGTCGTCGGTCACGACCTTTCGACTTCGTTTCGCCAACGAGTTTCGCTACTACACGCAGCCGGCCGGGGTCGACTTTCACTTCGACGAGATCTTCGTCGATCAGTTGTTCGTCAGGTTCGCCAAGCCCTGGGACTGGCCGGTAACCCTCACGCTCGGACGCCAGAATATCATGCTCGGCGAGGGCTTTGTTGTCATGGATGGTCACCCACTCGACGGCTCCCGGTCGATCTACTTCAACGCAATCAGGTTCGACTGGCATATCCGTCAACATCACACCCTGACGACCTTCGCCAGCTACAAAGACGAGACCGACACCTGGTTGCCGATCATTCACAAACAGGACCAGCCGCTCGTCGAACAGCCCGAAACCGGCCTTGGCGCTTACTATGTCGGCCGGTGGCGGGATCGCGATGTGCACGGTTATGTTGTGCACAAACGCCGCGAAGCCAGCGACGCCTTTCCGTTTGAATCGACCGTGACCACCCTTGGCGGCCGACTCAAGACACCATTGTCATCGCAGAAAAACCTCACGGCCGTCATCGAAGCGGCCTACCAGCTTGGCAGCTTTGGCGATGCCGACCGCGGGGGCTACGGTGGCTATGCCTATCTGGACTACCGTCCACGATGGTCATCGGCGCAGTGGTTTTTGCCGTCGTCACTCACCGTTGGGTTAATTTACCTGTCGGGGGACGATCCCGACACCGATGATTGGGAAGACTGGGATCCGATGTTTGCGCGATGGCCGAAATGGAGCGAGTCGTATATCTACACGCAGATTCGCGAGGATGCCGTCGCCTGGTGGACCAATCTCCTGTCGTTGTATGCGACCGTACGCTTCACGCTCTCTCCCGAGGTCGACCTCCGTGGTGACTACCATCGCCTGGCCGCACCGCACGCTGCGACTGCACAGGACTTCCCCGGTGGTACCGGGACCGGCCGCGGCGACCTGTTTATCGGCCGCCTGTCGTATCGGTTTGGCGAGCGATGGTCCGGCCACCTGCTATGGGAAGGCTTCATGCCCGGCGACTACTATTCCACGACCGCCGACAGCTACGCCTGGATTCGGGCCGAGCTGCTATTCCGCTACTGAGCCGCATCTACGCTCTTGTTCTTCGACCAGAAGTACATCGATAGCCTCGCATCACCGCATGTGCACGCTCGTCAGAAGTCAATGGTTGCTGCGAAGACTTGCCTCCTATCCAATATCAACCGTGCCGCTGCCCAAAGAAAAAAGGGCGGGTCAAAAACCCGCCCTTCTGTCATTTCATTGAGCAAATCCGATCAACCGGCCGTGGCCTGCCGGGTGCTGAGCACCTGGCGAAGCGCCTTCAGGAGTTTGTCGATATTTTCCTGTCGTGAGGCGTAGCCCATCAGGCCGATCCGCCACGTCTTCCCGGCCAGCGCACCTAGCCCGGCGCCGATCTCGATATTGTGCTCGTCAAGCAGCTGGCGTCGCACTGCCGCTTCATCGATACCGTCCGGCGGACGCACCGCGTTCAACTGCGGCAGACGGTGCGATTCCTCGACTGCAAACTCCAACCCGAGTTCCTCCAGGCCGTCTTTGAGCTTGAGATGATTCTCGTGATGCCGTTTCCAGGCATTCTCAATACCTTCGGCCTTGAGTATCCGAAGCGACTGGTTGAGCGCGTAGATCGAGTTCACCGGCGCGGTGTGATGGTATGACCGGCTCTTGCCGCTGCCCCAGTACTGCGTCACCAGGTTCACGTCGAGAAACCAGCTTTTCACTTTTGACGATCGCTTCTGCACGACTTCGAGCGCGCGTTCGCTGAAACTGACCGGCGAGATACCGGGAATGCACGAGAGGCACTTCTGCGAGCCGGAGTAGATCGCATCGATCTCCCATTCATCGACCTGCAGTTCGATCCCGCCGAGCGACGTAACCGCATCGACAATCGCCAGACAGTCATACGTGTGGGCCAGGGCTACCAGCTCACGGGCGTCGGAGCGCGCCCCGGTCGAGGTCTCGGCATGCACGAACGCCACGTACTTCGCATCACTGTGCTGCTTGAGCGCATCCTCGACTTTCTGCACATCAACCGGCTTGCCCCAGTCATCCTCGACCACCACCGCCGTGCCGCCGATTCGCTCGACAATATCACGCATGCGGCCGCCGAAGACACCGTTGACGCACACGACACAGGTATCACCCGGCTCGATCAGGTTCATCAGGCAGGTTTCCATGCCCGCCGAGCCCGGCGCCGACACCGGCATCGTCAACTGGTTCTTCGTCCGGAACGCATACTTCAGCAGCTCTTTGGTTTCATCCATCAGGTCGATGAAGTACGGATCGAGGTGCCCGACTGTCGGACGCCCCAGCGCCTCGAGTACCTCCGGGTACACATCGGATGGTCCCGGGCCCATCAGCGTCCGCTTCGGCGGGTTTACTATAGCTTTAGCCATTACTGTCATTCTCCTTTGCGCCAATCATGTGCGCACGTGCACTGTTAGTCCTTGTCGGCATCGACAAGGCTCGGCGAATCCTCCACCTGCTTGACTTTGTCCTTGTCGACATGGTGCTTCTCGGCCTCGGTGAAGTCCGGTGTGTGTTCCTTGAACTGCTCCTCCTCGGTCGAGCCACAGAGAGCGCCGGTGGAGGATGACCCGGAGGTGATCACGTTGTTGACATCGTCGAAGTAGCCGGCGCCGACAAACGACTGGTGCTTGATCGCCCGGTAGCCATGATCCCGCTCGAGATCGAACTCCCGGTTCTGCAGCTTCTTGTACGCCGCCATGCCCTGGTCGCGGTAAGCGTGCGCCAGTTCGAATGTCGCGGTGTTGAGCGCATGGAAACCGGCCAGCGTGACGAACTGGAACTTGTAACCCATCTTGCCCAGTTCCTCCTGGAAGCGGGCGATCGTATCGTCATCGAGGTTCAAATCCCAGTTGAACGAAGGCGAGCAGTTGTACGCCAGCATCTTGCCCGGGTATTTCTCGTGGATCGCGTCGGCAAACTTCTGCGCCTCTTCCAGGTCCGGCTTGCCCGTCTCGCACCAGATCAAATCGGCATATGGCGCGTACGCCAGACCGCGGGCAATCGCCTGGTCGAGACCGCTCTTGACCCGGTAGAAACCCTCGGCGGTGCGTTCGTCCTCGAGGAACGGGTGATCGTACTCATCGATATCGCTGGTCAACAGGCTGGCCGCGTTAGCATCGGTCCGGGCCATTACAATTGTCGGCACATCCATCACATCGGCCGCCAGCCGCGCCGCGATCAGTTTCTGCACCGCCTCTGAGGTCGGCACGAGCACCTTGCCGCCCATGTGGCCGCATTTCTTGGCCGAAGACAACTGGTCTTCGAAATGCACACCCGCCACACCGGCCTCGATCATCGCCTTGGTCAGCTCAAAGGCATTGAGCACGCCGCCGAAGCCGGCTTCGCCATCAGCCACGATCGGCGCATACCAGTACGGCATCGTATGACTTTTGCCGCTGGAATGCATGATCTGGTCGGAACGGATCAGGGCGTTGTTGATACGCCTGATCAGGTTGGGGACACTGTCGGCCGGATACAAACTCTGGTCAGGGTAAGTCTGGTTGGCATGGTTGGCATCGGAAGCCACCTGCCAGCCACTTACGTAGATCGCCTTGAGACCGGCCTGCACGAGCTGCACCGCCTGGTTGCCGGTCTGCGCGCCAAGCGTGTGGACATACGGTTCTGTCTTGAGAAGATCCCAGAGGCGCTCCGCCCCGAGAGTAGCGAGGGTGTAGTCGATCTTGATGGAGCCGCGCAGCCGCACGACATCTTCGGCCGAGTACGGCCGCTCGATACCGAGCCAGCGTTCCTGCATGCTCCATGATTCACTGAGTTTCTCTGCTTCATTCACAACGTAACTCTCCTGTCGCCCGTGCGTCGGTCGCACGACGCATGTCGAGACATAGCAATGGGGTTAACGAATCGAAAATATGTAAGCGGGCGTCGCTAAGTCGGTCGCCCGGTATGTGTGTCGTTCATGATTGATTGCTACCAGTAGATCGGTATTGCCCTGTACAACATGTCCGGCGGAAAAATGTTCCCATCGTGGAACTTCTTTGTCCATGTCTTACAACGGAATAGGGCAATGCGGGTCTTGTGGTCGATGATGTGAGCCGATAAGCCAGGGAGCACTGCCCGTACGCCTCCCGCCCCCGGGGCGATGTGTCGCGCGCAAACCGTCTCGTTCAGCGTCAAACGATCGGGCCCGTACGTACCTTGACCAACGGACTTTTGGCTCACACCGTCCTGCGTCAGTGTCTATTGACTTGACTACGATCACGACCGAATTAGCTTAGCTGCATGATGGAGCCGAAACGCGAAGTTTCACAGTTGTGGAGGTTGTGATGCGTACGATGGTCAAGACAATGCTACTCGCCGCGCTGGTGTGCTCGCTCGCCGTGCCGGCGCTCATGGCGCAGGACGCCGAACCGAATTCAATCCCGGCGCCTTTCCGATGCCCGCAGGGATTGGCCTTCGACGGCCAGTATCTCTGGAATGCCGATCGACACAGCGACATGCTCTACAAGGTCGACCCGACCGACGGCGACGTGCTCGATTCGCTGCCCACGCCCGGCTATGTGCCGCGCGGACTGGCCTGGGATGGAACACGGGTGTGGTCGGTCGATGCCGAAGAACAATTGATCTACGCGACAAACCCGTCGACCGGGATCGTCGAGACAACAATCTACTGCCCGGTCTCGCGGCCGACCGGCCTCGCCTGGAACGGCCGGTACCTCTGGCTGGCCGAGGATCGCGGCGAGACCCTGCACCTGATCAGCAGCGAAGACGGCACCACGATCAAGTCGATCCCGTCGCCTACCCGCAATGCCTGGGGCCTGACGTTTGACGGCACCTACCTCTGGGTCTCCGATCGCTACACCGACAAGATCTACATGGTCTGGCCGGAAAACGGCGATGTCGTCAATATCTTCGATGCGCCCGGGCCGCACAGCTGCGGACTGGCCTGGGATGGCGCCACTCTCTGGAATGTCGACTACCAGACCGATCGCATCTACCCGATCGTGATCGACCACGACAAAAAGTATTCGCGCAGTGACAAGAAAGTCCAGCAGGTCGAGTTCATCCACCAGACCCGAAACTTCGGTCCGGGGACAGTGACCGGTCTCGATGTCTACCTCGCCATCCCCAAAGACCTGACCAACCAGGAGTTGCTCGACCCGGCCACGTTCGAGCCGGAAGCCACCGAAGTCCTCACCGACAAGTGGGGCCAGCAAGTAGCTCACTTCCGGTTCGAGAATCTCGCCCCCACCGAGTTTGCAACGGTACGTATGTTGGCCTCGGCCAATATGCACCAGACCCGCTATTTCGTCTACCCCGACCGGCTTGGCTCACTCGATGATATCCCCAATGACATCCGCGATCGGTACCTCGTCAATGACGCCAAGTTCTCCATGGATGATCCGGTCATACAAAATGGCGTCAGGGAGGCAGTCGGCGATGAGACCAACCCTTACTGGATCGGCCGGAAGATCTTCAACTACATCATCGCGCGTATGGAATACGAACTGGCCGGCGGCTGGAATGTCGCCCCGGCGGTGCTCGAACGCGGCAACGGTTCCTGCTCGGAATACAGCTTCGTCTACATCGCCATGTGCCGGGCAGCCGGACTGCCGGCGCGCTATGCCGGGTCGATTGTCGTCCGCGGCGACGATGCCTCGTACGATGAAGTCTTCCACCGCTGGGTCGAAATCTACCTGCCGGGCTACGGCTGGTTCCCGGTCGATCCCTCCCGCGGCGATAAGAAATGGCCCGCCGATCAGGCCAAAGCCTTTGGCTCGCTCAGCAACGGCGTACTGATCACGACTGTCGGTGGCGGCGGCTCCGAGTACCTCGAGTGGGGCTACAACGCCAACGAACGATGGCAGTCCCGGGGCAAGTGCAAGGTCGTGGTCGAGAACTTCGGCGAGTGGACCCCGGTCGCAATCTCGGCAGAATAGTTGCCTCCTCTGCTTCTCACCGGCTCACCGGTAGTTGGGACGGCTGCGGCGTCAAAGCGCTGCAGCCGTTCTTTGTTACGCCGCGCCACCTCGTATGCCACCGCCGGCCGACCTGTCAATTATCCGGCCGTAACGACACAAAATAGACTACCATGAGCCATTTTACTTGACAAATACATACTCCGTATGCATACTGCGTATATCGAAAGGAAAACCCATGAGCATTCGTCACGGCATCCTGGCGATTCTGGCCGAACAGCCCGCCCACGGCTACTGGCTGAAATCGCATTTCGAAGAATACACGGCCGGCATGTGGCCGCTCAATGTCGGCCAGGTCTACAGCACCCTGGCGCGGCTGGAGCGCGACGGCATGGTTGAGCCGGTCGGCGAAGACGACGCCGGCCGCCAGGCCTGGAGAATCACCCCGGCCGGCCGCGCGGCGCTGCGCGCCTGGTACGACACCCCGGTCGCAACCGGCGAAGCCCGCGATGAACTTGCCATCAAAGTCCTGCTCGCTATCGCCGGCAAGCGAGCCGATGCCGGCAGGATCATCGACAACCAGCGCCTGGCCACCATGCAGAAACTCCAGCAGTTCACCCGGGTGAAGAAAGACACCGGTGCCGACAGCGACCTTGCCTGGGTGCTCCTGCTCGATCTGCTGACCGCCCGGCTCGAAGCTGAGATCAACTGGCTCGACCGGTGTGAACAGCGGCTGAAGGGGGCCGGCCGATGAACCACCTGCCCACACCAGCCGACCACGCCGACGGTTTCCTTCGGTTTGACGCCGTCAGCCGCGTCTACGGCAGCGGCCCCACATCCGTACGGGCGCTGGGACCGATCACGCTCGATATCCATGCCGGCGAACTGGTCGCCATCATGGGCCCGTCCGGCTCCGGCAAAACCACCCTGCTGTCACTGGCCGGCGCCCTCGACAAACCGACTCAGGGACGAGTCCTCCTGCACGGCAGCGAATTGTCGGCCCTGTCACCCGATGACTGCTCGCGCCTGCGACGACAGACGGTCGGCTTTGTCTTTCAGGATCTTAACCTGCTGCCGGGCCTGACCGCACTCGAAAATGTTGCGCTGCCGCTCGAATTGGATGGCGTTGCGCAAATCGAAGCCCATGACCAGGCCCGGGAAGCGCTGCAGGGCGTACAGCTTCTCGAATTGGCTGATCGCTTTCCCGAGAATCTCTCAGGCGGCGAACAGCAGCGAGTTGCCATCGCCCGCGCCTTTGTCGGTCAACGATCGTTGTTGCTGGCCGATGAACCGACCGGCGCCCTCGACTCGGTGACCGGCGAAATCATCATGCAACTGCTTCGCGACCACTGCGGCCGCGGCAAAACGGCTGTCGTCGCCACCCACAATTCCGCCCATGCGGCGTGGGCCGACCGGGTGTTGTTCCTCCGCGATGGCGAATTGATCAATGAATCCAACTGAGCACAGAGTGCATCAGCCCGGTCGATCGCGGAGGCAACCATGACCTTCTGGCGATCACTTCGCGCCCTTCTCCGGGTCGAGTACCGGGAGACCAAACGCCACCGCGCCCGCTCGGCGCTGATCATCACGCTGATTGCCGTCCCGGTCGCCGCCATCGTCGCCGGCACCAGCCTCGTACTGACCACGCAACCGACTCCGGAGGAGCAGCGACAGTCAACCATGGGGCAGGCCGATCTCTCGGTAGACCTCTCCGGCGAGTACGCCGAGATCGAACGAGCGACAGCGCTGTTGCCGGCGGGGGCAACGAGCGCGATAGTCTTCTTCGGTCGTGATGATGTTTCGATCCCCGGGCTGACCCTTCGCGCCAGACTCATTGCCGCGGATCCGACAACGCTGGAGGCGAACGGTCTTGGCCACGGCATGGTCCGCGTGCTCGATGGTCGCTTACCCGCCAACAGCGGCGAGGTCGCCCTTGCGCCTGCCCTGCTCGAGGCGCTCGATCGCAAAATCGGTGACCCGGTGACGCTCGCATACGGCCCGACTCGCACCATCAGCGGTGTCGTCCTCAATCCGGAAGTGCTCGATCAACCGCTAATCGTGCGCACACCGGCGCCTGTCGAACACGGCGGCGTCTATCGCATGCTGATCGATGCGCCGGAGATCGCGACTGATGAAATCGCAGCCTCTTTCCGCGACGCCGGCTTTCTTGTCACGACTCGTGACGAAG
>WJMS01000078.1 GCA_014727815.1 candidate division GN15 bacterium | reverse complement strand
TCGTTTCTCAGAACATCGAGGAGCTCTCACAGTTCAGCGATCAATTCCGCCACCAGCGATTAAGAGCGCTGCTGGAAACATATAATCAAAGAGTGGATGCCGTAGAGGTTGACAAATCGCTTCTAATTGAAATCCCACGAAACCTCTAACGAGCTTGTTGACATTTAGACTGCACCTCCTCACCCAATTTGTTGCATAGGCAATGTCCCACACCACCACTAACCCCTTGCCCTGCAACACCCTCCATCTGTGTCACAACCCGGCACAGAGCTTGCACCACCCCCAACCATGGATTGCTTCTTTGGCTCGTACGAGATCGGCGCCGAGGCCGAGGACAATATCAAGGCGGTCGTCACGTTCTCGATTCCCGACATCGGGATCAAGTTCAAAGCCCCCTTCTCCGGGGTCAACCCCGACCACTGCGATTTTGCCTCCCTGCTGGCGCTCCTGGAATTCATCGATTCCAACCAGAAATATTTCAAAAACCACACCTACTCGATTTTCGGCAACAACCGCCGCGTGATCGAACAGGTCAACGAAACCGAACCGGCGCCGATGTCGTTTGCGCCGCTCATGGCCAAGGCGCGCAAATACAAACGCAAGTACCGCTTCTCCCTGGCCTGGGTCCCCACCACCGAAAACGACGCCTTCGACGCCCTTTTGGATTGACCGTCCCTCGGCGGCCGTGCTATACTACCGCATGGCCGCTATCCCGCCCAATCAGTTAGCCAAAGATATCACCGCCGGGCGCTTCGCAGCATCGTATTACTTTTTTGGCGACGAGGACTACCGGATCGCCGAGGCGGAGAAGTTTGTCGCCAAGCAGTTCCTGCCCGGCCGCCAGCTGACCACCAACTACACCCGGCTTGATGGCCGCAAGACGGCGGTCGCCGATGTCCTGGCGGAGCTGGCCGCGCTGCCGATGCTCGGGGAGCGGCAGGTTATCGTGATCACCTCGGCCCAGTCATACAAGCCCAAAGACCTCGAGCGGATCACCAAGATGCTTACCCCGCCCGACCCCAATCGGGTGGTCGTGTTTTCCACTCCGGCCGCCCGCAAGCCGAAAAAAAACTCGGCCTTCTACAAGAATATCCTTGGCGCCGTCGACAGCGTGGTCGAATTCGGCCGCCTGACGCCACAGGAGGCCGCCCGGTCGCTCAACCGGATGCTCAAGGAGCACGACATGGCGATCGAGCCGGAGGCGCTCACGCTTTTCACCGAAATGATCGCCGGCAACCGGGGCGCCCTCGAACGCGAGTCCGACAAGCTGATCGAGTTCAAACAGCGGCAGGGGAAGATCACGCTCGAGGACATCAATCAGGTCTGCTCCGGATTCGAGGTGTACGATGTTTTCAAGCTGGCCGACTATGTCATCGATGGTGACCGTCGCCGGGTCTTCAAGATGCTGCACAAGCTGATGGCGGCCGGTGATGTTTCCGGGACGATTCTTTTCGCCCTCGGTCGGCATTTCATCCACCTCTACCTGCTGCGCACCGGCGGCCAGTTGCCGCCGTACCTGCGCTGGCTCTCCCGCCAGCTCTCGAGCCAGGCCCAGCGTTTCTCTGAGGAACAGCTCGCCCACATGATTGTCGAAACCGCTGCGGCCCAGTCGAATATGCGGCACGGCCGGGTGAAGCCCGAGGCGGCGCTGGAGAT
Organism: candidate division GN15 bacterium; assembly: GCA_014727815.1. Taxonomy (GTDB): domain Bacteria; phylum Zixibacteria; class MSB-5A5; order GN15; family FEB-12; genus WJMS01. The sequence goes on along the minus strand of WJMS01000078.1, from coordinate 2,132 downwards.
GTTGATGGTTTCGGTGATGGAGCCCTCGCCCGCATGAGCGCCGAACGGCAAAAAAACCCGGAAGAAACGGGCATCGAGGCGGTAGAACCGGGGAAGGAGATCAGCGATAAGAAGCTGATCGAGGCGGCGCAAAACGGCGATACGCGGGCCTTCGGCCGGCTGATCCGTCGCCACCAGAAGAAGCTGTTTCGCTTTATCGCGGCCCTGACCGGCTCGTTCGACCAGGCCGACGATATTGTGCAGGAGGCGTTTGTACGGGCATGGCAGAACCTTCGGAAATTCCGCACCGAGTACGATTTCTACCCCTGGCTGTCGACTATCGCTCGCAACCTCGCCTACAACGAGCTGCGCAAGCAGGAGAAAAGCCAGTCGCTCGACCAGATGAAAGAGGCCGGTTTCAACCCGGTCGACAAAGACCTCGGGCCCCTCGACCGGCTCATGAATGGTCAGGCGCAGAAGCGTTTTTACGAAGCGCTGTGGGCGATGCCGGTGTTGTATCGAACGGTATTTGTTTTGCGCCATTTCGAAAACATGGACTACGCGCAGATCGGCAGTTACCTGAAAATACCGCCGGGCACGGTCGACTCGCGGCTGTACCGCGCCCGCCGCTATCTGCTGGAGAAATTGCAGGACCTGCTGGAATAGTCCGGCAGGACAATGAGAACAGAGGCAATGGACGACTCATATTTCAGAGACCGCATATCAGGCTATTTCGATAAGAACCTGCCGCCGGATGAGTACCAGTTGGTCGATGACTACCTGCGCAATTCCGAAGAGGGCCGCCAACTGCTCGAGGAGCTGGGTCGGCTCGATGAATTCGTGCAGCGCGAACAGGAACTGACCGGCGCCGAGGATTTCTGGGAGCAACAGGCGCAAAAAATCGAGGCAAAACTCGGCTTCGCCTCGACCGAACCGGACAATGTCGAGCGCCTGCCGCGCCGATCGAGCCGCGGGATGGTCTGGAAACTGACCGCCGCCGCCGCTTCTATCGCCGTCCTGATTTTCATCGGCGTCCACCAGAGCGACATCTTCGGCCCCGAGGATATCCCGCGCGATGCCGACCGCCCACTCGGGGCGCAGTCCGAGGCGATGCCGCCCCGGCAGAATGAACTCGAACGTGCAACCGAAGGCGCCGCAACCGGGGCGATCGACACCGCCCGCGCTAAAACCGCCCCCGACGAGATTATCGAAAAGGAGCTGCCGGCCGACGACCGCGATGAACTTCTCGAAACCCGAATTCCCGACGTCGATGAAACCTCGCCCACCGGCCGCCAACTCGACCTGCCACCGGACGCCGACGAGGAACCGGCGCCCGAGGAGCCGATCCGCATGGCCGAGCCGGCAAAGCCGGTCCCACCGCCGTCGCGCCAGGCCGCTCCCGGCGCTGCCGCTCGGACCGAGGAAATCCCGCTCGGCGATACGGCTGTCGAGAAACACGAAGAATTCGAACAAATGCGCCGCGATGTCCTCCCATCACAGATGGAAGCCGCCGGCGACCAGACCGAACTCGCCCACTATCGCGCTGAACGCTCCCGCCTCATGGCCCTGCTCAATGGCGGCGGCGACAGCATCGGCCTCGTTGGCGAAACCACCCCGGCCATGAAAAGCCTGACCGCCGAGCGTCGCGCCGAACCGATTGCGACGGTCGCCGATGTCCGCGGTGAACTGCTCGAGGCCTGCTATCGTATCGCCAGCCTGACCCCGGACAGCACCGAGCGGGCCGCCATGGTTACACAGATACGCGGCATGGCGACCGACTCGACCTCATCAGTGCAAAAGCTGGCCCGAGGCTATCTCGACAAGCTCAAATAGCCGATCGTGCCGGCATTTTTTTCCGGTCGGCCGGGACAACTTTTCAGAATCGCGCCCGTATACAAAAACTGACCCCCTACTGCTGACTGGGCAAGGAGTTAGATAATGGAGAAACGACTGTACCGATCCAATACCCGCACCGTTGTCGGTGGCGTCTGTGGCGGCATCGGGGAGTACTTCGAGATAGACCCGGCCTTTATCCGGATCCTGTTTGTGCTGCTCGCCCTCGCCAACGGTATCGGCGTGCTCGTCTATATCGCGTCGTGGATTATCATCCCGCGCCGCCCGCTCGATATCGCCGACCCCGAACCAACCAACGG
>WJMS01000077.1 GCA_014727815.1 candidate division GN15 bacterium | reverse complement strand
GCATCGGGTGAGTCGAGTTACCGCGCCGAGTTGGATACCGGCAGGTATGTCGTACGGGTGGAGAACGATCGCTCACGGGAGAAGTCGCTTGCCGACACGCTGGCGGTGCTGGCCGAGCAGACGGTGAGCCGGTGGTTCAGTTTCACGATGCCGTCGCGGCCGGAGCCAACGCCCGAGCCTCCCGAGCCCCGGCTGGGGGAAGTGCGGGTAGGTTCGCAGCCGCGCGGGGCTTCGATTCTAATCAACGGGGAGATGCAGCGGCACAAGACGAACTATACGTTCACGCTGAAGCCGGGCCGTCATATCATCGGCGCGACACTTGAGTATGGCGGTGGAAACCGCACGCTTATGGATACGCTGGTGGTGATAGCCGACAGCGTGCATAAAGTCGTGTTCGATTTCGAACAATAAAAACTTGTTGTATTCCCGCCTACGCGGGTCTACCTTTATCGTGTTACCAACATCCATGACCAACAAAGGAGTTAGTATGAGGCGGAATACCGCATCTCATCGGCTTTCCCACATACCTGTCATTGCTGCCGTGATCTGTCTGTTGTGGGCGATGCCGAGTTTGGCCCAGGAGGAAGCAACGTCGAGCGGGGAGTCGGTAGCCGATCGCCTGGCCCTGGCGCTCGATCACTACAATGATCTCGATTACGATCTCGGACTCGACGTGGCGCAGGCACTGCTTGAACGGGACAACCTCACTGCCGACGACAGCGTGGCGATCTATGAGGTGATGGCGATCCTTACGTATGCCAAGGGAGAGACGTACCTTCAGCAGTCGATCCGGTATCTCAACAAGATATCGCAGATCGGGCCGTGCGTGGTGCCGATGCCCCGGGATATCTGGCCGCAGGAGCTACGGGATACCTGGTACGGCATCATCAAGAACGAAGGCGCACTGACGTGCGACGAGCCGAAGGCGAATGTCAAGACGATCGCCATTATGGAATTCGACAATTTTTCGGCCGGAGAGTACCAGGAGAAGCTTGGTCTGATCAGCAAGGGGCTGGCCGATTTTTTCGCGTATGACTTTTCCAAGATCAGTGATTTCAAGGTGATCGAGCGCGACAAGATCGATTTCATTCTTGACGAGATCGAGCTGCAGCAGTCGGGCAAGGTTGATAAAGCGACGGCGGTGCGGGTCGGGAAGATCCTCGGTGCTCGCTACATGGTGTTCGGGAGTATCACGCAGCTTGACGACGACAACGCCCGGATGGTGATTCGTGCGGTGAATGTGGAGACCTCGGAGATTGTCGCACAGGTCGATCAGGAGGGCAAGCCCGAGTATTCCAAGATGGAAAAGGCGGCGGTGAAGGAACTGGCCGAGAAGCTCGATGTGACCCTGGGTGATGAGACGCTGGGCAAGCTCGATGAGGGCGGGACCGAATCGGTCGATGCGACGACGTACTATGCGATGGGCCTGCAGCACATGGACGAGTATGAGTACGGCAAAGCGTATGAGTACTTCAAGCGGGCGTACGAGCTGGACAGCGGCTTTACGGAAGCCAAGCGGAAAATGGAAATCTACCGTCCCCTGGCCGGCTGACCGGGAGGCACTACCAACATCAACATGCAAGAGGCCGCTATGAAACGATACGTGCTGGTGGGGGCGGCGATGGCGCTGTTGCTGCTGGTCGGCTGTTCCCAGTCGATGTATTCGCAGGGGCGCAAGCTGGCCGACGAAGGGCAGTATGACCGGGCGATCGACGCCTTTTATCAGGAGATCGCCGACAACCCGCAGAGTATGCAGGCCTGGCGCGAACTCGGCGTCGCCTTCTACGAGCAGGGTGAGCTGGAGAAGTCGGAGGACGCGCTGAAACAGGCCAACAATATCGAGCCGCACGCGCGCACCAATTTGTATCTCGGGTTGATCTACGAGAAGCAGGAGATGGTCGACCGGGCGATTCGTGCCTATGGCACGGCGCTCAGTCTGGATCCCGGTGGCGACACCGAGTACTTGATTCGAGCCAATCTCGATCGGTTGATCAGCGAACGGGTGCGGCAGGAGGTGTCGCAGGCGCTGGCGGGTGAGGAGTCGATCGATACTGATACGATTCCCGAGAATACGATCGCGGTGGTTGATTTCGACGGCTCGTTTCTCAATCCGGACATGGCGCCGCTGGCCACCGGGCTGGCCGAGTTTACGGCGATCGACTTATCGAAAGTGAAGTCGCTTCGGGTAATCGAGCGCCTCAAGATCGAGGCGATTCTCGACGAGCTGGCGCTGGGACAGACGGGCAAAGTCGACCGGGCGACCGCGCCCCGCCTGGGGCGGCTGCTCGGCGGGCGGCACCTGGTGACCGGGTCGGTGATCGGGCTGGGTGAATCGGAACTGCGGATCGATGGATTGATTGTCAATACGGTTGACAGTTCGACGGTCACACCACAGCCGACCGAGGCCGACCTGCAGCAGATTTTCGCCGCGCAGAAGGAGTTCGTGTTTGCCATCCTCGATGACCTCGGGGTAGAATTGACGCAGGAAGAACGCGATGCGATCGCCGAGGTACCCACCGAGTCGTACCTGGCATTTCTGGCGTACAGCCGGGGGCTGGATTACAAGCGCCGGGGGATGCTGCCGGAAGCGAACGCATCATTCAACCAGGCAACCGACATCGACCCGGGTTTCGATCAGGCCGGTATTGCAGCGGGTAAGGTGTCGGCGCAGATGTCGCTCGGCGGGACGAACTATCCGACCAGCGCCTTCGAGTCGGCGGTGACGGCGATCTCGGAGCCGCTGCAGACGATCTCCGGGCTGGACACGCGGCTTCGTTCGACGCTGATTAATATCGGAACCCTGCCGGACCCCAACACACGTCGGCCGGTAACCAGCCCGCCGGTGGTCGGTGGCACAGCCACGGTGGTGATAGAGGGGGATCTCGATGGGAACTAAGATTACCATAGCAGTGGTCCTGATGCTGTGTCTGTTCGCGGGTACGACCGCCCGGGCGCAGATAGTGTATGGCCAGCCGGCTTCGGGCGACCTTCAGTTGACCTACTACAGCTGGACGGTAACGCAGGGCGAGACCGAGCGGACAATCAGCCAGCTGGCTTTTCCGCTGACCGGTTTCGTTCCGGCCGGAGAAAATTTCGATATCACCCTGTATGCGGCAAATGCATCGACCACGCTCGATGTAGACGACGGCGAGCAGTCGTTGAGCGGGCTCAGCGATGTGCGGGTGCAGGCGAACCGCGCCTTTGCCGATGATCAACTGCTGTTGAGTGCGGGGGTGAATCTGCCGACCGGAAAGACGGCGCTCGATCTGGAAGAAGAGTACTTCGTTTTGCAGGCCTTGTCGCAGAACTATCTCGAGTTTCCGGTGCGACGCTACGGTGAAGGCTTCGGATTCAACGTGCTGCTGGCCGGGGCGACCGTG
>WJMS01000076.1 GCA_014727815.1 candidate division GN15 bacterium | reverse complement strand
GCGGTACGCCTTATTGCATCACGGGGCGGACGCATCCGACATCTCGATACCGAGCGCATTGCCGATGACCCGCGTGTCCTCGAAGTTCATCTCAAGCGTCGGCCGGGTCACCGGGTGGTGCTGCCGCCCGATGACTACGACTCGCGCATACTTGGCCATGTCGTGTTTACACCGCACCACCCGTCAACTATCGAACGAGAGGCGCGCGACATTGCCGCTCAATTCACTATTGAAATGGAAGAAATGCCATGGGTCAGTCATCAAGCTTCATGACCCGAATCATCGAGCTGGCGGAACACAAGACACCGCAGCTCGAGCGGCACGAACTGGAATCGTTCGTGCGATCATTCCAGAACCGTCGCGAGGAGTTCCTGTCGCTGGTCAATCAGTACGGCAGCCCGCTGTATGTCATCGATGAATCGGCGCTGCGCCGTCGGGCACGCGAGTTTCTCGAGGCATTCGACGACGACGTGCCGGGGCACCGGGCCTACTATGCCCTGAAAAGCAACAACCACCCGACGATTGCATCGATACTGCTGAGTGAGGGCTACGGGCTGGACGTGTCCAGCGGTGAGGAATTGTCGCTGGCGCTGTCGCTCGGCGCGCAGGACATCATCTTCAGCGGTCCCGGCAAGACCGTGGCCGAGCTCGAGCTGGCCGTCCGTCACTCACATCGCGTGACGGTATTGATGGACAGTATCGGTGAACTGGAGCGGCTGGAACTCATCGCGGCGCGACTGGCCCAGCCGATTCGCACCGGGGTGCGGCTGACCACCGATGACGAGGGTATCTGGCGCAAGTTCGGCATCCCCCTGGACAGCCTTCGGCTCTTCATGACGCGGGCGGCGCGATGCAAGTTCGTCACACTCCGCGGCCTGCAGTTTCATATGAGTTGGAATCTGTCGCCCGACAACCAGGTCGTCTTCATCGCCCGACTGGGCGCGGCGCTGCGCGAGCTCGACCGGAAACAGCGCGGCATGATCGAGTTTATCGATGTCGGCGGCGGCTACTGGCCCCCCCGCGGGGAGTGGCTCCAGGAACGATCGACACCGGCGGGGCGTCTCCGCTATGCCGTCGAGGAGCAGGTACGGCCCAGGGCAGGGCACTATCGACTGCCGGCAGCGCCGATCATGCGGTTTGCGCAGCACATTGCCCGGGCACTGAAAACCCAGGTGCTCGCCGATGTTACCTGTGCGATTTACACCGAGCCGGGCCGCTGGCTCTCCCATGAGGCAATGCACCTGCTGCTGCGAGTGGTTGATCGTAAGGCCGATGATCTGGTGATTACCGATGCGGGCGCCAACGCGATCGGCTGGGAGCGATTCGAATACGACTACTTTCCGGTAATCAACCTGAGTCGTCCGGCGCCGGTCGAGCATGACTGTTATGTCATGGGCTCGCTGTGTACGCCGCACGACCTGTGGGGCTACAGTTACTTTGGAGAGGATGTGCAACCGGGCGATGTCCTGCTGATTCCGACCCAGGGCGCCTACACCTACAGCCTTCGCCAGCATTTCATCAAGGCGCTGCCGACAGTAGTGTCGCTGCCACCGGCGGGCACATCGACAAGCGCCGCCGGGGACGCCCAATCGCTCACAGGTTAGCGCGGAAAACCCATCACACAACGATTTACGTTGGATCAGAATCATGACTATCAAGAGACCGAGTGGTAAGGCGACCTGTCCGGTTTGCCGAAGCAGCAATGTGCGGACGATCCGCAAATCGAGCAAGGGGGCTCGCCTGATGGTGTGTCTCGACTGCGACGAGACGTTTGAGGCGCAGAAGACGAAATCTCGCAGCAAGCGCGAGCATGTTGGTTCGGGTGGCGGCTTCGAGACCGACGGACGATACCATCACGAGGACTGGTAGCGTCTTCACGTAGGGACGGCGACAGCTATCCATGGCTATGCGAGTAGCATGTCGAGGTTTTGTCCGGGTTCAACAGGCCTGGCACGAGGTGAGTGAAGTAGGGTCCCTCACCTGTTTTTAGTATTGACAGTGGGACCAAAGATGTCCATCTTACGGCATAAGTCTCGTGTCGGATTCGTGTGTAAGTCAAGTAGCAACCATCAGGAACAAACCAGAGAATATCCCTTCCGCGGTCGAACGTCCGTGCTGTGAGGGCGCGTGGGTTCGCGTGCGCATGCGGTCGTCTTCCGGGAATGCACATATAGTCTTTTCGCATTGAGTCACTAACCTCACACTGGAGGGTCCTATGAGAACCGTTCTCATGCTGGCGACCACCCTGTTTGTACTCATGTGCGGAGCCGCGCTGGCGGACCAGCCCCAGGTCATCTCCGTCGAGCGCCCGCAAACCCCCTCGTTTGTCGGCTATGTCGAGGATGAGATAATCGTCCAGTTCAGCGACAATGTCAAAGCTACCGATGCCCGGCTCGACCGTCAGGGACGATTGCAGCTGGGAATCGCCTCGCTGGACAACATTGCCGAGCAGTACGCCGTGCGTGAAGTCCGCGAACTCTTCCCCGGCGCCGATGCGCTGGATGTGAAGGGCGCGGTCGATCTGGCCGGCTACCATGTGGTGACGTTCGATCCGAAACAGGGTCTGGAAAACGTCCTGGACGCGTACCGGAACGACCCGAACGTTCGCTCGGTGGAGCCGATCGGTATTCACGCCGTACACGCGACGCCGAACGACGGCTTCTATCCCGATCAGTGGCACCTGAACCAGGGCAACGATCATGATATCGATGCGCCGGAGGCGTGGGATATCGAGACCGGCTCGACCGGGATCGTGGTGGCCCTGATGGATTCGGGCGTGCGCTACTATCACAAGGATCTCGGCGGCGCCAATGCCTCTTCGAGCAATCCCGGCGCTGCCCGCGGCAACATGTGGATTAACTGGGCCGAGAAAAACGGCTCGTCCGGTGTCGATGATGACGGTAACGGTTATGTCGATGACTGGGTGGGGTGGGACTTTGTCACCGGTGTATCCGGATGCTGGAGCGGTGAGGACTGCTCGACGGCCGACAACGACCCGCGCGACTTCAACGGCCACGGCACCCACTGCGCCGGCAATATCTCGGCGGGCACCAACGATGGTTACGGGACGGCCGGTGTGGCCGGCGGCTGGAACAGCGGCAGCTTGCCGGTCGATGGTAACGGCGTTAAGATCATGGCGCTTCGTATCGGCTACTCCGGCAGTTACTTCGGTCAGGAAGTCGGCTACATCCGCATGGACTTCGCCGCCTCGGCCTTCTACTACGCCGCCAACAATGGCGCCGATATCGCCTCCTGTTCCTGGGGTTCCTCGAACTCCGGCGGGCTGGGCGCCGCGATTGACTACTTCCTGAACTCCGGCGGGATGATCTTCAAGGCGGCCGGTAACGACGGCAGCCAGACCGCCGACTACATGTGCGGCCGGACCGACATCATCTCGGTCGCCGCGACCGACACGCTCGACCGCAAGGCTGATTTCTCGACCTATGGTACCTGGGTTGATATCAGCGCCCCGGGTACCAACATCATGAGTTCGTATCACGATCACAATGCCCCGGCCAATGACTATGTGGCGGCGCTGAGTGGTACGTCGATGGCCACGCCGATGGCTGCCGGTGTGGCAGCGCTCATCTGGTCACAGAATCCCGGCTGGAGTGCCTCGCAGGTCGAAAACCAGCTGTACAACAGCGCCGACAATATCGATGCCTACCTGAGCGGCACCCATATCGGCAAGATGGGCGCCGGTCGCATCAACGCCTATAATGCCGTGAACACCGGCACGCCACCCCCCTCGGCTGATTTCAGCGGTTCGCCGACCTCCGGGTGTGCTTCACTCACGGTCAACTTCACCGATCTCTCCACCGGCGACATTGACACCTGGAGCTGGGATTTCGGCGACGGCGGCACCTCGAGCGCCCAGAACCCAAGCCACCAGTACACCAGCGGCGGGACGTATACCGTTGAACTGACCGTGACCGGTCCGGGTGGATCCGACACCGAAACCAAGACCAACTACATCACGGTCAATGTCGGACCGACCGCCAACTTCACCGGCAGCCCGACCTCGGGGGAAGCCCCGTTGACGGTCAGTTTCACCAACCAGTCGACCGGCGCCTCATCGTACAGCTGGGACTTCGGTGACGGCGGCACCTCGACCGCGCAGAATCCGAGCCACCAGTACACATCGGCGGGCACGTACACGGTGTCGCTGACAGCGACCAACGCCTGCGGCTCGGATGTTGAGACCAAGACTGACTACATCACGGTCACCGAGCCGTGCACGCTCCCGGTGGCCGATTTCACCGGCAGCCCGACTTCGGGTGAGGCTCCGTTGACCGTCAGCTTCACCGACCAGTCATCCAACAGCCCGACGAGCTGGAGCTGGGACTTCGGCGACGGCGGCACCTCGACCGCGCAGAACCCGAACCACCAGTACGGTTCAGCAGGCACGTATACGGTGTCGCTGACGGCGACCAACGCCTGCGGCTCGGATGTTGAGACCAAGACTGACTACATCACGGTCACGGCGCCGTCGCAGGATGCCATGCATGTCAATGCGATCAACGTGTCGAAGGATCGCTGGTGGATCCTGTATCGCGGCTATGCCGAGGTCCAGGTAGTTGACCAGAACGGTGATCCGGTTTCGAATGCGACCGTATCCGGCCAGTGGTCGGGCGGCGCGAGCGATTCCGATCAGTTTACCACCAACGCCAACGGTTGGGGCACCTGTGTTTCCAACTGGCGCTGGGGGAACGCGACCTTCACGTTCTGCGTCACCAACATCACCAAATCGGGCTACGTGTATGACTCCGGTGCGAACGTGTTGACCTGTAAGGGAACCGACGGTTCAACCTCGGCGGTCAAGACGGTGGCGTCGAGCGAGGTCGACCTTGATGAAATAGAGGAAGCGCTCGGTCATCCAATCGCCGGCAACTACCCCAACCCGTTTAATCCGTCAACCGAGATCGCCTTCTTCATCCCAGAGCCGGGTCACGTCACGGTGGACATCTACAATGTCCTCGGCCAGAAAGTGATTCGCCTGATGGATACGGAAGTTGATGCGGGATTCCGGTCAGTGACATGGAACAGTGTCGACAGCCACGGCAAGTCGGTGGCCTCGGGTGTTTACTTCTATCGTATCTCGCTGGACAATGTTGAAGTTGCAACCAAGAACATGATGCTGGTCAAGTAGTCCGGCATCGAACACAAACAGACAAAAGGGACAGGCCAACCGCCTGTCCCTTTTTCGATGCCGTTGCTTGTCGCCGCGCTAAAACTGAAATCGAACGGCGAGACCGAGGCGACCGTTGTCGTTGACGGTCGGGACAGCATCAAATCGCCGGGCGTGATTGAGCCGCACGAGCTCATCGGCGACCAGCCATCCATAAATCAGCGCAACGTAGACATCCGACGGCCAGTGGGCGTCATCGGCAATTCGCTGCAAACCGATCGAGCCGGCCAGCGAGTACGACACGACCGACACCGGCCACCAGTTGGCGTGATGCGAGGCGATCCGGGCCAGCTGGATGACGTTGGCGGTATGTCCGGACGGCATCGACGTACCCTCACCGTTGAACTCAAATGAATTCGGGCCGTTGCCTTCGAACGGACGGTCGCGGGCGGCAACGAAATTGGTCAGGTTCTTCAGACCGCCGGCAATGTAATACGACTCGAGAATGTCGGCGGAAATCCAGGTGAGGCGGTCGAAGCCGGTGAGATAGCCAAGCGTGAGAGCGCCCAGATAGTATTTGGTCGTCTTGCCGCCATGACCGATCGGTTCGATTTTCCGTCCTACCTCGAGGATTGCCCTGAACGGCTGGTCCTCGCGCGAGCGCCGAACGGCATCGTGGATATCCTGCTCGAACGCATAGATCAACGCGCCACCGGCTATCAAACCACCGGCGACAAGCGCCGTTCGTTGGTTGAGCCGCGCCGGTGACGAATAGATGTGAACCGCATCGGTGACCGTTGTCTTACCGGCGTACCACAGATCACCCAGCAACCAAGGCGACCGGCCACTGCCCGATTTGGCGGGCCGGGTGTCGTTGGTTTCATCTTGCTGCAAGGCAATGAGTGACAGGTGGTCGAAGGAACGAACTCCTAATGTCTCGACGGTGCCCGACCGGATGTCTTGTTCGAGCAAAGCTGACTGCAGCCAGGCTCGCGGCGTTGCCGGCGGCCCGGCCACTCCCTCTCCGGCCGGCACGACCAGTGCCAGAATTGTGGCGACCATAGTCGAGCGTATTACTTGCGCGATGTCTTGCAATGTGGATGAAGTCATCGTGTCATCACTATATACTCGTCCGGTCCATCCAGGATCCGTCGACTCAGCCGCACAGCACCGCGCCGCCGTTGACATTGAATATCTCACCGGTCACAAACGAGGCCAGATCGGAGGCCAGAAAGAGGACCGGTCCGGCGAGTTCGGCGGGACGGCCCGGGCGGCCGAGCGGGATCTTCGCGATAACCGATTCGGCTTCCGCCCCGGTCAACACATCATGGCTCATGTCGGTCAACACCCAGCCGGGCGCAACGCAGTTTACCCGAATATGGTGCGGCGCCAGTTCCACCGCCAGTGACTTGGTGAGGCTGATCACGGCGCCCTTGGAGGCAGCGTAGGAGGCATGGTACGCCTCGCCGCGCTGGCCCGCGGTCGAGGCGATGTTGATGATCGAGCCGGATTGCTGGCGAATCATATGCGGCGCGACAGCCTTGATTGCCCAGAACGAACCGCGCAGGTTGATATCCAGCGTCGCAGTGAGAGTCTGGTCGGACTCCTGGTCGATCGGGTCGCGCTGCCAGATACCGGCATTGTTGACAAGCACATCGATCCGGCCGAACTCACCGATGACCTGCTCGACCATGGCGTTGACCGAGGGCCGATCGGCAATATCAGCGCCGATTGTCATTGCTTTGGCGCCGAGCTTTTCGGCCTCGGCGCGAACCTCCTCGGCGGCATCCTTGTGCTCGACATAGTGGACGGCAACCTTCGCGCCGAGCTCGGCGGCCATCAGCACAATCGCCCGGCCAATACCGCGCGAACCGCCCGTGACTAAAACGACCTTGTCTGTCAGTGATATCATATAGTTATCCCTCTACTCTTCAGTCATGTGTCCCTCTGTCGAAACTACCACGCAAACGAGACGGGAGCAAGCGGGCATTCGTTGGACGGTGCGCTTGCGGGGGCGCAGACTATGGGCTACCTTATCCCTACGTCACCTGATCCTGCCTCGTTCTAACAGGAGGGAGCTGTGCGAGTAGCGCAGATTTGTCGATATGACATCCGATGAGTTTCGCCGTCAGGCCCACCAGCTGGTCGACTGGATTGCCGATTACATCGATTCCGTCCGTGACTACCCGGTCCGGGCGCAGGTCCAGCCAAACGACATCATCACACAGTTGCCGGAGACACCACCGACCGAGGAGGAGTCGTTTGAGCGGATCTTTGAGGACTTCCGCTCGATTATCCTGCCGGGGATGACGCACTGGCAGCATCCCCGTTTCCACGCTTACTTCCCGGCCAACAGCAGCCCGCCGTCGCAGCTGGCGGAGATGCTCATGTCGGCACTGGGGGCGCAATGCATGAGCTGGGTGACCTCGCCCGCCGCTACCGAGCTGGAAGAGGTGACCATGCGCTGGCTGCGGCAGATGATCGGCCTGCCGGATGAGTTCGTCGGCGTCATCCAGGACACGGCCTCAACCGCCACTCTCTGCTCGCTGCTCACCGCCCGGGAGCGGGCCAGCGATTTCAAGATCAACGAACGTGGCTTCAGCGAACAGGATCGGTACACCATCTACTGCTCAACCGAAACGCACTCATCGATTGAGAAAGCAGTCAAGATAGCCGGGATCGGACGGAGCAGTCTGCGCAAGATAGCGGTCGACGAGAACTTCGCCCTGCGCGCCGATATGCTGGAACGAGCTATCGAAGCCGACCGCGACGCGGGCCTGAAGCCATTGGCGGTCGTGGCCGCCCTGGGGACAACCGGATCGACGGCAGTCGATCCGATCCGGGCGATCGGGGAGATATGCCGCCAACACCGACTGTGGTACCATATCGATGCCGCTTACGCCGGCACGGCGCTGCTGCTCGATGAAATGCGGTGGATGTCCGACGGGGTCGAGTTGGCCGACACGTTTGTGTTTAACCCGCACAAGTGGATGCTCACCAACTTCGACTGCTCGGCGTACTTCGTGAGAGATCCGGCGGCGCTGGTGCAGACATTCGAGATTCTGCCGGAGTACCTGCGGACCGCCGAGACCGACCGGGTCAACAACTACCGCGACTGGGGCATCCAACTCGGCCGTCGTTTCCGGGCGCTCAAGCTCTGGTTTGTAATCCGTTCCTACGGCGTCAACGGGTTGCGGGCCATGGTGCGCAATCATATCGAGATGGCGCAGTCGCTCCGGACGGTGATTGCGGCCGACGATGCGTTTGAAATGATGGCGCCCTCACCGGTCAATTTGCTGTGTTTCCGCTACCACCCGGTCGGCGTCGATGACCCCAAAGAACTGGATCGGCTCAACGAACGCCTGCTGGAGTCAATCAACGCGACCGGGCGGGCATATCTCACCCACACCCGTCTGAGCGACCGGTACACCATCCGCATGGTGATTGGTGCGCGGGCGGTGAGCCGTGATGATGTCATGGCGACCTGGGAGTTGATCAAGGAGACGGCAGCACAGTTATAGTACGGTGGATTGCTCGAGAAATCCGCCGTGTCCCGCTTGCGCAGGCGTTGGTCACTTTCTACCTTGCCGGACATGTTCGCCGAAGATCGTCACCCGTGTCTTTGAGAGGAAAGCTATGGAAGATTATCACGAGCCCTATGACCAGATGTCCGAACAGGATCGCAATTTCATCCGGGCGCTCAACAGCTTGAAGGAAGAGATAGAAGCTGTCAACTGGTACCACCAGCGGGTAGCGGTGTGCAAGGATGACGCTCTCAAGAGAATCCTCGCGCACAACCGCGATGAAGAAATCGAGCACGCGTGCATGACCCTCGAGTGGCTGCGCCGCCAGATGCCGGGCTGGGAGGACGAGCTTCGCACGTACCTGTTCAGTGAGGGCGATATCGACAAGATCGAAGAGCACTGAGCCGCCTGTACGCGTCATCTGAATTGAAAAGGGGTCCATGTGGCCCCTTTTTTGCTTGCCTCACGAACGCCCCCGGCCGATACTTCAGGCGGAGTTCTTCCGCATCACTCAGCACAAGGAGAGCGATAACATGGACGCGTACGCTATCAACTACTGGGCGGTCCTGGTGGCCGGGCTGGCCTACACGATTCTCGGCGCCATCTGGTATTCGGCCGCATTATTCGGCAATGCCTGGATGCAGGCAATCGGCAAGACCAAAGAACAGATCCAGGCCGATTTCTCGCCGCTGAACATCCTCTGGGCGTTTATCGGGTCACTGATAGCCGCGTATGGCATTGCTCGCATTCTCGGCTGGGTCGGCACGTTCACGATCGGCTGGGGAGTGATTGTCGGCCTGCTGGCGGCCATCTGCTTTGTTGTCGTTTCGATGGGTGTCAATGACCTGTTCGAGCGACGGCCGCTGAAGCTCTACCTGATGAACGTATGCTATCACATCGTCGCGTTTGTCATCATGGGTATCATCATCGGAGTTTGGCGGTAGCTCCCGTTACGCGCGGGCCATTGCCTGCCGTCGTTTGTCGGGAGGCAGTTTCTCGATAGCATAGCGCAGGGCGGTGCGGGGCATGCGGTCACGGCGCGACATCACGTAGTCGAAGACTCTGTCGGGAAAGGCCTTCGATGCTTCCTTGAGCATCCACCCGTAGCCTTTTTGCACGAGATCATCGGGATCCTCGAGTAGTGTCTCAGCGGTCTCGTACACCTCCGACCACAATTCTCCTTTACGCACGGGTATGATCAGGCCGACAGCCGATGCCCGCCGGAGCCAGCGGTTGCGCGACCGTCGCCACGAGCGGGTGCGCCTCACCGAATCGGGATACTGCCACAACAGATATCCGAGCGGGCCACCGCAGAGATGGTCGCAGGCGCCCCAATCGTTGACGTGCTCTTTGAGCCAGCGTTCGAGACGGGCGAAATCCGATGGCTGCAGTTGCTTCCGGATCTTTGATGCCCAGTCAAACGCAATAAACCGTCGGTAGCGAAACTCGCTTGTGAGCAGTTCATCACAGATCGCCAGGATCTCTTTCGGCGGTAGACCTTTGATCGAGCGGAACGATTCGCTGGAGATTTTCCGAAGCACCGCTGTGCGCAGCCCGGTCGGTTCGGCCAGCTTTTCCTTGTGGAATTGCTGGTAGTTCATCAGGTTGTCCGGCGTGGCGGCGGCCGCGACGGCGACTTCGAGCTGATCGATCAGCTTCACGGCTGTTCTCCTCATCTCTGACATACCGGTACCTCTCAACAGGCGACTTGTGCTCCTCCATTAATAGACATCCATATCACGGTGTAAAACACAAAGACGATCGGCCTGCGCAAAATCTGCACAGCTCACGATGAGTTGATTCGTGTTCGTTCAACGCGAAATGAAACAAGATACGCTAGTCCACGTATACATTCACAGCAAGAACGAAAACGGTTACTTGGGACCCGCCCGGATTGTCATCCGCGGCCGGTCGTGATCACGAACCATAGCCGGACAGCGCTCGCCGCGAGCGCTGTCGTCATCGGCGTTCCAGGTGGCATACGTCTGGAGTGTGTGTATGAATACCCTGGAGGAGGTAATCAGGAGCGTGATCCGCCCCGCCGCGGTTTTCCTGAGCCTCGTGTTTTTCCTGAGTCCGGCGCTCAGCGCCGAACCCGTCGACACCGACGACTATCGGTCACGACTGAGTCTCGCGGTCGAAGCCGCTACCGACAGAATCACGATCGACGGACACCTTGATCCCTCGGAGTGGTGTCGGGCGGCGGTGGCCGACAACTTCGTCGAGCGTTCGCCCGGTGACAACGCTACGCCGCAGGTGGCCACGACCGCTTTGGTGACGTACAACAGCGAGTTCCTCTATGTGGGGTTTGTCTGTCACGAAGACCCGGCAACAATCCGGGCGACGATGTGTCAGCGTGACCGCTTCCACAACAACGATGAAGTGGCGCTGTTGCTCGACACCTATGGTGAAGCAGCCTGGGCCTACGAGTTTTTCGTGAATCCGCACGGGATTCAGAAGGACTATTTGTGGTCGACCATTAACGGTGAAGATTCGGGTTTCGATCTGGTCTGGCATGCCGCCGCTCAGATCACCGATTCAGGCTACCAGGTGGAAATGGCCATCCCCTTCACGAGTTTGCGCTTTCCGAGCACCGAGATGCAGGAGTGGCGGATCGATTTCCGCCGCATGCGTCCCCGCGAAAGTTTCTATCATTACTCCTGGTCGCCGCACGACCGGAACGATCGATGCGGCCCGTGCCAGTGGGGTACCCTTCGCGGCATCACCAACGTCCAGCCCGGCCAGGGACTGGAAATCCTGCCGACGTATGTCGCCTGTCAATCGGGTGGCTTGAATCGCCCCAACGACGCCAGCGCTTCCTTCGACAACGACGACCTTATCGGTGATCTGTCGCTCGGCGCCAAGTATGCGATTTCATCGGACATGACGTTCGAGGCTACCTACAACCCGGACTTCAGCCAGATCGAGGCCGATGCCGCCCAGGTCGATGTCAACAGCACGATCGCCCTGTTCTACCCGGAACGTCGACCCTTCTTCCAGGAGGGCGCCGATGTTTTCCGCACGCTGTTCAATTCATTTCATACGCGGACGGTGAACGACCCCGAGTATGCCGTGAAACTGATCAGTCGACGATCGGGCTATACGCTCGGTTTCATGTCGGCCCAGGATCAGAACACCGCCTACACGGTCCCGCTTGAAGAGGGATCCCGTGTCTTTTTGGCCGGCAAGAGTTATGTGAATGTGCTGCGTGCTACGAAATCGATCGGGGAGGCCTCGCAGGCGGGCTTCATCCTTACCGACAAACGGCTCGATGGTGGCGGCTACGGCACGATTGCGGCTGTCGACGGTGATATTCGATTGAGCCGGACGCTCGGGATCGACGGGCAGTTTATCGCCAGCTTCACCGGCGAACCGGACAAGGCCGGCGCCAGTGGTGGTCTCGCAGGGGTGGCGATCGACGAGGGCCGCCGCACGGCGATTTTCGATGGTGAGTCGTTCCGGGGCAACGCCGTGATCGGACGGTTTCATCGGTTCGCTCGCGACTGGAGTTTCCTGGTCAGCTATACGCAGGTAGAACCATCGTACCGGACCGAGACCGGCTACGATCCGTGGGTGAATTACCGCGACGGCAATTTCGAAACGTGGTATCGCATTTATCCGCAGAACAGCGTCGTACAGCGTATCGAGCCGCGCCTTCGCCTCGAGAACCGGTGGCGCTTCGACGGCCTCCGCCGCTGGCAGCATCAGCGCGCCTCGCTCGATGTCTGGTTTAACTGGATGCAGTCCCACGTGTCGGGGTGGCTGCGCCATGGCGAGGAGACCTGGACCAGCAATGTCAGTGGATCGATGGTCGAGTACGAGTCGATGTACGGCGGTGGATTGCATGCGTGTGCGAGGCTGTCCGATGCCTTCGGGTTCGGTATCAACATCGACCGCAGCGACCGGGTGGCGCGTTTTGCCGAAGCGACCGGATTGCAGAACAATCTCAATGTCAACCTGACGCTCAAACCGATCGATCGACTCGTGATCGAGCCCGGCCTGCAGTTCGTGTCGAATCACCACAAAGAGACCGATATGGAGTTGTTCCGCCAGGTGATCTCGCACACGCGGGTGAGCCTGCAGGTCAACCGCGAGTTGTCACTGCGGCTGGTGCTGCAGTATGACGATTCTCGGGCGGCCCTCTATCGGGGCGAAGTGGACGGTTCGCCGCAGTACTATCACTGGTCCGATCGCTCCTGGCATATCGATCCGCTTATCACGTATCAAGTCAGCTCTTTCTCGGTGCTGCATGCGGGCTCTACGCATCAGTACAACTACCTGCCGTTGAGCGACAGCCCCGGGGAAACCTGGAAACTGTCCTCGCGCCAGTTCTTCATCAAACTGCAATACCTCTTCCAGGTATAGAACGGTTGATTGATAGCCTCCCTGTTTTGTCCACGCACAGACACGCCGGCCGGTGAGTTCAGCCCCGCCGGCCGGTGTTTGTTGTCGGCCCGCCGATGCATCACTTTAAGGTCTGACTATTTCGCAGAAGAGGCCCGAATGGTCTACCTCACGGATTGTCGACGTCATGCCCACGGTGGCGCAGAGCGACGCAAATTGCTCGGGTGTCAGTCGGCCCGATCGGAAACCATCGGTACAGGCAATGACACCGTCACCGGTAGCGTCATAGTCGATCGGCCCGAGCAGCCCTTCGCTGCTTTGCGCTTCAAACCAGGCCAGCCGATGCGGCCAAAAGGTGTCACTGTAGCTCGACAAGAGCAGCAGTCCACCGGGTCGGGTGACACGAAGTGCTTCGCGCAAGAGAGCAGCCTGATCGACACCAAATGCGCAGATGCCGTTTTGAATGCACACAAGGATATCAAAGGCAGCGTCCGGAAACGCCATGTCCAGGGCATCCATGTACTCGAACGTGAGATTATCGAACGGCTTACCCAGATCGGCAGCCAGCTCGAGACTCTCTGCAGCGACATCGATACCGGTTACCGACTTCGCGTGTTCGGCAAGACGCATCGCCACCCGGCCATAGCCGCACCCCAGCTCGACCACCGCGTGATGCGGTTCTATGAATGAGCACACATGCCTGATCTCGCTCTCGAGATATCGCTGCACACGATCGGAGGCTAGCTCATAGCAGCGCTGCAACCGCCGCCCGGCCAATCGTTTGGCATAGTAGTCGGTCATGTCTCGGCCGTTACCGGGAACTTGAAGGGTTCGTTACGAATGGGAAAACGCCCCAGAACGAACAGTGTCGAATCGACCGGCCGGACCAGTCGGTCATAGGAGAACGAATACTGGTCGGGCGGAAAGTGATAGCGAACAACCCGACTGCCTCGGCCCCGTGCTGCCTTCGGCAGCAGTGTCATAAGGTCAATGGCTCGCGTCGTGATAACCTCCCACACGTTGATCTGCCGGTCATCTTCCGACAAAATAACCAGCGCATCGTCATCGGCAACATACCAGGCCTTCTCTGCGAACGGATTCAGCAGATGCCAGGCGGTAACATAGCCATAGTTACGGGCGCCAAAACGATGCGTAATGTCGATCCGCTCGGATGTGAGCCGTCGAACGAGGGCACGGTCGGCTTCCTGTGTGATATCGATCCGTCGCGCCGCCGGAGCCGGGCCCGACAGCTGAACTGTCGATTCAAGCAGCGACTCCTGGTATGACTGGAAACCGAACCGTGGGTAGAAGTCAGTGACGCCATCGTTGGCAAACAGGAACATAGTGTCGACATCGTCCCGGTATTTCGCGACAACGTGCTCCATCAGCACGCGAGACAGGCCGCGGCCGCGATACGCCTCACGCGTGCCGACCGCCCCAAGCTGGATACCGCTGAACACTTCACCCTCGACTATCAGGTCGATCCGGGCGGCAGAGACGTTGGCGACGATCTGGTTATCTATGACAATGGAATGCGGATCGTAGCGATCGGTCCAGAACCCGAGTCGAGACCATTCGGCAAAGTCGGCGCCGGAGAAGACGCTGCGGGCGTAGTCGACATACATCGCGCGTAGTTCGCGGTTGTCGCGGTAATCATACGTAATCTGATAGTCGGCCATAGCCGCGCGTCTTCCCTACACAGGTTGAATTGCTCTGGAGCAAGGAAAGCGCCGGGATCGGCGGGGTCAAGAAGAATGCGGGCGGGATCGCTACGGGCAGTCGTTGCCGATTCGCGTGCCTTCCATCGTGACGACATCGCACATACCGATGAGGTCGAGGGTATCGCACGAGCTGCCGGTGGTGGTCGCCTCGAAGCGTCCGGCGCCTGTGAGGGCGTCACCGGAGCGGGAAGCCTCGAACTGCAACTGCATGGCGATCGTACAGTCGCCGAGCACGACCGTGTCGGTGCAATCGATGATCAGCGAATCGCCCGAGATACTGCCGCCGCACTGACTCATGATCGGCGCGATGGGCCAATCGACTGTCTGGGTTTCGCACAGCGTATCGGTCAGCCGGTCGACCAGCACCAACTGGCTGTCGGAGCAGGTATACATCTCGAAGGTGATTTCCCAGGTGCCGGCCCAGGCGGCCGGAACGGGGATCGAGCCGCTGATGCTGACATCGGTGTCGCCACTGTCGGTGGCGCCGTTGTTATCGTCGGAACAGGCCACGACGATCATCAGGGCCAGTGCCGCCAAAAGCGCCAGGCCAAAGCGCGGTCGGTTGCGGGTGGTCGTATACATGTCGTTACTGCACCTCTAGCGTTTGTGATGCGACGGCGGTATTGCTGTCGGCATCGATCACCTGCAGCACCACCAGATACTCGCCGGTGAGTTCATAGAACCAGGTCGTGGTCGGCTGGCTCGAGACGACATCGGGCGGGAACTGCTCACCCTGGAAGTCGAACCACCAGCGGTACTCGACAATCGGTCCGACCGAACAGGTCGCATCGAAATTGGTCTGGATAACATTCGAGGCGGGGTTCGGTTCGACCTCGAAACAGGCGGCAAGCGTGTCCGGATTCACCTCGACCAGCACCGTCACCGTGTCGGTCGCCTCAGCGCCCTCGGCATCGGTGACAATGACGGCGTAGTCGGTGGTCCCGCCGGGACTGGCGATCGGGTTCTGGATGCGGTTGTCGTTGAGCGTATTCGACGGCACCCAGACGAAGCTCCGGGGAAGGGCGCCACCCTGCGCAAAGACATCGAGCTGCGACGAGCCGCCGAAAGCGATCGTGTCGGGCATAGCCATGGCAGTGGCCTGGAGACGCACGATGATGCGGATGGTGCCGTTGCCGGTGTTGCCCTGGCTGTCGGTCACTTCAACCTCGTAGGTCGTGTTGACAAACGGCGAAACAGTCGGGTTGGCGATCGAGGTATCGCTGATCGTCCCGTCATCGACCCAGCTGAACGTGTACGGCGGCACGCCTCCGGTGGGCGTTGCGGTAAGCTGTGCCGACCCGCCGGGTGGGATCGTATCGCTGTCGGCGGTAATCGTGACACCGGTGTTCACAAAGATGGTGGTGGAACTCGATGCCGTGTCGCCATCGTTGTCGGTGGCCACAACCGTGTAGACGGTCGTGGTGTCCGGCGTTGCGGTCGGCGATTGCGAGGTGCTGTCATCCAGGCTCTCCCCCGGCGACCAGTCGAATGTGTACGGGGGGCTCCCGCCGGCAATCTGGACACCCAGACCGACACTGCCGCCGGCATCAATGACGGCTGAAGGATCCGGGATCGCGGTTACGGAGAAAGTGCCGGGGTCGCCCACGGTCACCAGGAACGGCGCCACGACAACTTGTGAAAAGGTGAGTACCTCTCTGGATTGGATCACCGAAATCGGCTCGTCGACATAAATCGGCGCATCCTCCTGAGCACACAGGTACACAATCCCGCCATCGCGCTCGGCAAGCAGGTAGAGACCCTGTTTCGGGTCGCAGAAGCGAACAATGTCATCGAGATCGAACGTGCTCAGGCGTAACTCAACGCATCCGCCGCGGACCACGCCGATCTCAAGTTCGGGCGCGTAGGTAATGGACGACTCCGGATAGCAGGCCGGGCGACAGGCCAGCAGCGCGAGCGACGTCAAAAAGAGAAGCAGCAGCTGTAATTTTTTCACGGTATCGGGACTCTCCCCGTTCTGGCGGCGGTGGTACCGGTTAGATTGCTCAAGAATGGATAAATATAGTCCATAACCGGTACCCTGTCAAGGATCGGCCGGCAATAAATCGACTCCCCGGGCGTCGATAACACCAATTTTATTATTGACCTGTTATGTCTATTTTATATACTGCAGATGCGCGGGGCACGTGTAACCCATCCAAGTCTCTTCTGTTTACCGCCTGATCCGGGTTCGGTTACCATCGAGAGCAGCGTGCTCCCGTCAATACTTGCAGACCATAGCCAAGGAGATTCGCATGCACAAATTGATCACTACTATCTGCACGCTTGCACTGGTCGGCGTTCTTGCGACTTCGTCCAATGCCCAGATTTCGATCTCGACGAACAGCTTCATGCCCTCGCCGGGCACGCAGACGATCTCGCAGAGCGGTCTCGTCTCGGAGGCGCAGTATAACTCGCTGACCCAGACCGACGGCGGCAATCAGACCTGGGACGTGACCGGCTGGCCGCTCTCGATGCAGGTCGTTCTCGACTACGTCGACCCAGCCACTGCGCCGTTTATTGATAGCTTCCCCTCGGCCAACATCGTCACCGAGACCGATGTTATCGGTACGACTGTGTACACGTATACGGAATCGCAGCCGAACTCGCTGACCGATCTCGGCAACTACAGCCAGTTCTCGGGCTTGACCAACTATGACAGCCAGACGCCGGACTTCCTCTTCCCGATCGACTACGCCGACGAGTGGACGACTGTTCGCGAGCGTACGACCATGTCAGGTCCGGGCTTCGAGACAATCGTCTTTGATACGATTTTCACCTCGGTCGACGCCTGGGGGACGATTGTCTACGGCGGCCTGTCTGTCCCGGCGCTTCGTATCAGCCAGCACACCCGCTCCTCAACCGTGACGTACGTCTCAGGCGTGCCGGCCACCACGACCGTTAACGAAAGCGACATCGCCGTTTTCATGACCGCCGACAGCCGCATTGCCATGTCGGCCGTCGATGATTTCAGTGTCACCGTGGACTCTTCGGCGTTCGACTCGCAGACCGACGTCCGCGAGCGCGACACCAACGAACTGCCGACCGATTTCCGCCTGGCCCAGAATTATCCCAACCCGTTCAACCCGACCACCGAAATCGAGTTCAGCCTGCCGCAGAGTTCACATGTACGCTTGACCGTGTATAACATGCTCGGCCGGCAAATCACCACGCTGGTGGATCAGTCGATGACTGCCGGGTCATACACTGTTGATTGGGACGGCACGAGTGATGCCGGAGCGAAGGTCGCCTCGGGGGTATACCTCTACCGCCTGAGCACAGATACGTCCAGCGACACCAGGAAGATGGTCCTGCTGAAGTAGAAGAAGGCAACAGCCGAGCGCACACCCGATGACCCGACCGGCGCCGGCTGCGCCGGCCGGGTCGTGCTATTTTGCACGGCTCACCCAGCCCGGCGCGGAATCGATCCGCTGCCGCAGGATCAGGTTGAATTGCGCCGTATGATGCTGGACATGACGCATATTATACAGCAGCAGTTCGGCCACACTCAGATCGCGTGGTCCCCATACCCAGCGGCGCTGCGCCTCGGCTGCATCCATCGCCTCGATACGTGAGCGGCATTTGCTGCGGCCGTGTGCGAGATAGGCGAGCATCGCTTCCTTCGTGTACGGCTTTTCCGGGATCAAACCGCGCGGGTCGAGTTCATCCATGGTGAACGGTTCCGGTGGCCGGAAGGTGTCCGGCGAGGGATCGAGATAGAGATCGAGCCAGAAGAGCGTATGATAGGTCGCGTACCAGCACACCCAGTGCGATGAGTCATCAAGCCAGACATCGTCGGGACACGCCCTGATGGCGTTTTCCAGCGAGTCGATCGCCGCGCCGAACTGCCCCCAAATCGTCTCTTTCCAGAAGCTGTCGATAGGTCACCTCTCAGTTCATGGTGGTTGTGTCGTCTGTCGTTGTGGTCGTCGTATGATCAAAAGGAGCACCTGAACGCCGCCCAGCACGGTGCCGAACGGCAGATACCAGAGCGACAGCAGGCCAGCCACAAGCATGGCCGACCAGGCCCACGGCAGGCGTACCACGTAGCCGACAATAATGCCGAGCCAGAGCAGACCGTAAATGACGAAGACAAGCTTCATACCGGTCGAGCGCGGCGGGATGCCGATCGCCTGTACCAGACCCGCCCACGGGCCGAGTTGCCCTGCATATTGGCCCGAGGTCGGAGTGACATAGTCACCGACCACGAGGGCCCTGGCGCCGTCGAACACGAACCACCCCGCCACCAGCAGGGCACAGACTACGATGATTCCGCGTATCACCGATTGAACCCCTCCAGATTAGACGCAATAAGCGGCTAAAGGCGCCGATACGACAATCACATTTTTTGTGAGACGATGATTTCCGGTCATGCAGCGCGGTCAGGTGATATCGCGCCGCGCCAGATCCCAGACCGACAGCGCCCCGAGCACAATGCCGCCGGAAATCCCCAGGGCCAGCGCCAGTTCCGGGACACCTTCGATCGCCGCCTGGGTGTTGATCATGTATTTCCACGGGAAGAGTTTCTGATACCAGCCAGTCGCCTGAACCATGCCGACAAAAGTGCCGCCGATACCGATGCCCAGCGCCAGGGCAAAACTGGCGCTCCGGTTGGCGAGCCAGTATTGAAACGAAATCACGAAGCCGGCCGCGAGATAGAACTTCACCGCCATCAAAAGAAACGACCCGCTCGGGATTATCCCGGCAAAACCGAACGACGGTTTGAGCTGATGCCAGAGCAGCCCCACCCCAACCAGCAACAGCACCAGCCAGAGATTGGTCAAGAGCAACAGCACGTGAGCCCAGCCGAGCTTGGCCAGACAGATCGCCGGTCGCGAAGTCGGCAAGGCGAAGATACGCCGCCAACCACCGCTGGTGTGTTCCACCGCCCCATGCAGCGCGGTCACGACGGCAATGAGCATCGGAAAGACAAACAACGACCAGATCGGCCCGACACTCCGTTGCAGCCAGACCCAGCCCGAGACACCTTCCCACGGAAGCTTATCCATATTGGCCAGAATCATGAGTTGAATACCCGCGACCAGCAGTGGTGTCAGCAGTACCAGCCAGAGCGCCAGGGTTCGCTTGAGCTTCATGCGTTCGGCCAGAAACGCGTTCAGGAAGTCTCTCATGCCGCCCTCTCCTCGTTGCCCGCTGAGCCGGTCAATCCGAGGAAGACCGCCTCGAGCGACGGTTCAACCCGACGCAATTGATACAGATCGATGCCCCGCTCAACCAGCATACGAGAGACCTGCGGCGCACAATCGCCCTGCTCGGCAGTGACAATCAGAAAATGGCCGTTCGTCTTTGCAACCGACCAGTCAGCTTCCTGCAAGATAGCCAGGGCCCGATCGACGTCGCCAACCTCGATTTCCACCTGCGGCTGATGCGCCTGCTGCAGTTCCCGCAAGCTTCCCTCGAAGAGCAACCGGCCGTTGTGAATGATGCCGACATGGTCAGCGATCTGCTGTACTTCGCCGAGAAGATGGCTCGACAGGAAGACGGTTGCGCCGGTGCGGACCGGAAGGTTGCGGAGCAGTTCACGAATCTCGCGGATGCCGGCCGGATCAAGACCGTTGGTCGGTTCGTCGAGAATGAGCAGATCGGGTTCGCCCAGCAGCGCCAGCGCCAGGCCGAGTCGCTGTTTCATGCCGAGCGAGTACTGTTTGGTCGGGCGGTGGGCATCTTTGGTCATGTCGGTCAGATCGAGGACCCGGTCGATTGTCGGGCGTGGTAGTTGGCGGAGGCGACGGTTGATTTCGAGGTTCTCGCGCCCGGTCAGGTGACCGTAGAGGGACGGGCTTTCAACCATAGAACCGACCCGCCCGAGCACGTCGGCGCGATGCGAGCGGATGTCACGGTCGAACAAGCAGGCTCTGCCTTCGGTCGGGCGGAGCAGGCCGAGGAGCATCCGCACCGTCGTCGTCTTGCCCGACCCATTTGGACCGAGGAACCCATAGACACAACCTTCGGGTACACGAAGATCCAACTTGTCGACTGCGCGTACTTCGCCGAACGTACGAGTCAACTGATTTGTGGTGATAGCCGGTGACATGCTGGTGTAGATCTCTCCACCAGCAATGTACGAGCGATCAGCCGCAGTGTTTCATCGATCGGGAGAATGTTCGGAAGCTGGATTCTATTCGCCTGATGGCCGGGTGACTTCGAAAAGACGGTCCAGATCGATTGTCTCGGGAGCATCGAGACTGTTGTAGCGCTCCAGATACTGTCGAGTACGGTCGAGAATGCGCGGATCACGGCTGACCCGGTAGCACCGGGCGGCCATGAGCGCACAATCCCACTGTACGTCGAGATTGCCCGGATGCTGCTCCGAGAGCTGTTCGATTGCGGCCAGCGTGCCGGCGAGGTCGCGCGAGGCATACCGCACCTTGACCCGGAACTGCCTGAGGACAAGGTTGTCGGGATAGGTGGCGATCAGCCGGTTGACCAGCGCGGTGGCGCGACTGGTATCGCCGGTATAGAAAGCATTGATAAGGCTGTCAAACGGCGTCGCGGCCTGACCGATTGGCATGATGCGCCGAAGCTGCACGCGCGAGCCGCGCAGCAGCTTATTGAAGATGACCGGGCTCTGCCTGTCAACCGTGGTGTGTGCAGTCAGCCAGGACCATCGCGGCGGGGCGATAGCTACATGAGTAATCGGGTAACGGTCGAACAGATCGCGCGCGGGCGGGCGCGGCCCGAAAAACTCCAGCACGCCTCCCAGTTGATTGTCGATCGTCAACGCCGGGCCATTCGGTCCGGCCAGGACGGTATTGGCGGGCAAAAGCTGCGCGAGATCGCGGTTGAGCTTTTTGATGTCGTAGCGAAGCGGCGTGAGGCCATCAAAGATATAGAAGCCGCTCTGAATCAACATGAGCAGTACCAGTGCCAGGGCAGCCCAGGGAGCAAGGCGCATTGCCCGGCTTACGGCACGGCCTTGCACGAGATAGTACAATCCGGCAAGAACGGCAAGCGCGAGAAGAACGATAACTGCCAGTCGACCGGTGAAGATCTCCGCAGTGCTGCCGCTGTCGGTAAACTGGACGATCGGGATGGCAACGAGTACAGCCGTGATCGGCAGTGCCACGAGCCATCGCCACCACGTGGTGCGCGACGTTTCTTCGAAATCGGCTCCGATCGCCCGATCGAGCGCAACGGCGCCAAGAAGCAACAACGGCGGCAAGGCAAACAGCATGTGCCGGGCGGGGCGCCACTCCGGCAGACCAAATACGACCGTGGCTGCGATGAGCCACACGACGTGGAATGTGAACAGCCCGTTCTGTCGCCGCCATTGCTCTTTCGAACTGAAGACAAGCAGCAGCAGTCCGCACAGCCCGATAAACACCTGCACCGAGTGGAATGGTATCAGCGCCCGGTTCACCCAGTAGGTAAGCACGCCAAGAATGCTGTCGACCACCGACCCGGAACGCTCGGTGTCAACAGTCGCCCGGACCTCTGCGAGATAGTCCAGCAGTCCCGCGAGCGATCCTCCCCAGAACACCAACAGGTAGAGTAGAAAGGCGACAACGGCGCCGGCCGCAACCATCGCCAGCGAGCGCAGCCTCCGATTGGCGTCACGCATGAGAATCGCCATCACCAGTGGCGCGGCCAGCATGCCGCCGAACAGCTTGCCGGTCAATGCCGCGAGAATCACGATCGCGCCGCATAGGAACTGCCCTATCGGACGCTCGCCGTGACGGAAGTAGACAAAGGTACACAAACCGGTCCAGAACAACAGGCCGCTCTCCATCAACGGATACCGGCTGTAGAAGAACAGAAAGACGTTGGTGCTGAGCAGGACAATCAGTAAACAGATTTGTCGGCGCGCTACTACACGCCAGTGGGCGGCGACGAACAGCGCCAGTCCGGACAGTGTCAGCACCAGGGCTGCGACATGCGCGGTGGCGCGAGAGACTCCGGCTACCAGGAAAACCACACAGGCCATCCCATTCACCAGGGTATAGCCGAAGATCTCGTAGCGATCGTAGTCAAACGGGGTCCAGCTGTCGAAGAGGATCAGGTTACGCGCAAACCAGGTGTAATAGTACGGATCGGTAACCAGCGAGTGTCCGAGCCGCTGCAGCATTGTCGGCGGATCAGCCTCGAGACCGACAAAGCGAAGCACGAGTGACAGGGCGGCCACCGCAACGGCGAACAGTCCGACCGCTTTGTCGGTGAGATTCTCTCCAATGTGCTTTTTCACCGGGCCTCCGCTCGTTTGGTCTGAGGGCGATACAACATAGCGGACGGATTCGTCGGGGGCAATAGTGATAGTTCTGCTGCCGATGCATTCTGTTGACATGGGCACGCATCCCGGTGTACCATGCGTTGTCATGGAATACGAGAAGATACTCGAGGATATTGCCGAGGATGTACTCGGCGGCCCGCCCGAAGGCGCGGTGGCCGACTATATATCGGAACTGGCCCGGGTCGACCCGGACAAGTTCGGTATGAGCCTGTATTGTCTGGAGGATGACGCAATCTACGCGATCGGTGATTCCGAAGAGCGCTTCTCGATCCAGAGTATCTCCAAGGTGCTCGCGCTCACGCTGGCCCTCTCGATCGACAATGAAGAAATCTGGGAGCGGGTTGATGTCGAACCCTCGGGTGATCCCTTCAACTCGCTCGTGCAGCTCGAGTACGAAGAGGGCATCCCGCGCAACCCGCTGATCAATCCCGGCGCGATAGTGGTCGCCGACATGCTGATCAGCCGTCTCGAAAGCCCCAAGCAGGCCCTGCTGGAATTCGTGCAAAGTCTCTCCGGTCTGGACGACATCGGCTTCAACGAAACCGTGGCGTCATCGGAAGCCGACACCGGGCACCGTAATTTCGCGCTGGCCAACCTGCTCAAAGCGTTCGGGAATATCGATAACGATGTTGACGAAGTGCTCGATTTCTATTTTCACATGTGCTCTATCGAAATGTCGTGCTCCGAACTGGCCCAGACATTCGCCTATCTGGCCAACCACGGTCGAACCTCCGGGAGAACCGGTCGAATCATCACCAAGACACAAACCAAGCGCGTCAACGCCATCATGCAGACCTGCGGCTTCTACGATGAAGCCGGTGAATTTACGTTCCGGGTCGGGCTGCCCGGTAAATCAGGCGTCGGCGGCGGGATCGTCGCCATTCACCCGCAGGAGTACAGTGTCGCGGTGTGGAGCCCGCGCCTGAACGAGAAGGGCAATTCCCACCTGGGCATGCGCGCCCTCGAATTGCTGACCAGCCGCACCGGCTCCTCGATCTTCTAAACCTCCGACACTCGCTCAACTGCACCGATTCCAGTCGGCCGATGTTACGATATCAATTCGGGTCACCGGCCAGAATAAAGCCACCCCAGAGCATCGGATGCGCCGTGCCACGTGTCGCACGCAGTTCGTTCAGTGTCTCGAGCGTTGCCGCCCGAAGGGCATCGCGCTTGCCGAGCCCGCTCAGCCAGTGCTCGTAGAATCTCAGGATCAACTGAGCGCTGGGGCGGTCGGGCGCCCGCCAGAGATTCATCAGCACCGACCGTGACCCGGCATGGTGGAACGCTCGCCGCAGGCCGAACACGCCCTCACCGTCAACAATCGTCCCGATCCCGGACTCGCACGCCGACAGGACCGTAAGCTCGGTACCGAGCAGGTTCAGTGCGGAGACCTCGAGTGCGGTCAGGATGCCGTCCTCGCCGAGTGAATCCGATGCGCTCGCCGATGATCGGCGGGTGTTTGCGCCGGCCAGGGCCAATCCCGAACCGAGCAGAGCCCGCAACATCGACGACACGTGCGGCATCGTACTGTCCCGGCAGTAGAAACCGTGCGTCGCCAGGTGCAGCAGCCAGGGTGGTTCGGGAAGCTGCTTGAGCGATCGCTCACTCGCGGCGGTATCGATGCAGGTGGTAACTGTGACCGGGTGTTGACCGAGTAGATCGGTCACGCCTGAGATCTCCTTCCCGGAGTACGGCAGCGGTATGAAGGGACCGGTCGCGCACGAGCCATCGATCGGCAGCGGCAACACTCGCCCGGCAGCGCTGATATTTGCTCTCCGACTCGATACTCGAGTGCCCCCGGGGCGCCAGTCGAAGTCCGGATCAGCAACGATTACCGCTGCCCGTCGCTCCTCCCACGGTTCGTCGGATAGCGTGAAGCTCAGGAGATCCCGGCCGGTCGACAGGTAGCTGAT
>WJMS01000075.1 GCA_014727815.1 candidate division GN15 bacterium | reverse complement strand
GATCTATACGCAGCTCGTCGAGCAGGTGCGTGAGCGCAAGGAGGAGCGTGAACGGTATATCCGGGACGTCGTCAAGCCGCTCAAGGATGCGCTTGCCCGCGACAACATTATCGCCAGCGTGTACGGCCGCGCCAAACATCTCGACTCGATCAACCGCAAGGTCAAAGTCCGCAAAGTGCCCTTTGAGGAGATCTTCGACCTGTTTGCCATCCGCGTCCTGGTCAATAACGAACGGGAGTGCTACCACGCCCTGGGTATCGTGCATTCGATGTGGAAGCCGGTGGCCGGACGGTTCCATGACTACATCGCCAACCCCAAACCTAATGGTTACAAATCGCTTCACACGACCGTGTTCGGGCCCGGCAACAAGCGGGTGGAGATTCAAATCCGCACGCACCAGATGCACTACATTGCCGAAAACGGCATTGCCGCTCATTGGCTCTACAAGGAAGGCCGCCAGCAGATGAGCCGTGATGATCGCCAGATGAGCTGGCTGCGCGATATTCTCGAGTGGCAGAAAGACACTACCAACCCCAGCGAATTCCTCGAATATCTCAAGATCGATCTCTATTCCGAAGACATCTTCGTCTTTACACCCAATGGCCATCTGGTCCACCTGCCCCGGGGCGCGACCCCGCTCGATTTCGCTTTTCAGATTCACACCGAGGTCGGCATTCACTGTGCCGGGGCCAAGATCAACGGTCGTCTGCAGCCGCTGTCGACCCGGCTGAGCTCCGGTGACACGGTAGAGATAATCACCAATCCCAACCGCTCGCCGTCGCACGACTGGCTCAAGATGGTCGCCTCGTCATCGGCCCGAACCAAGATCAAGCGCTGGCTCAAACAGGCCGGGTTCGAGCAGTCGGTCGAACTGGGCAAAGAGATGCTGGAGCGCAAGCTCAAGGAACTGCGGCTCGAGTATCCCGCCGATGATGCCCTGCAGGAATACGCCGAACGGCTCGACCGCAAGACGATCGACAACCTGCTGGCCGGAATCGGAAACGGGTCGGTCTCATTGCAGTCATTGGTCACGCTGATTCAGCCGGAGCCTAAGAAGGAGCCGACCGGCCTGGTCAGCAAGGTGATCGATCGCATCCGTCGCTCCAAAGGCATCAAGGTCCAGGGGCTGGACAACATGATGTTCCGCTTCGCCGGCTGCTGTCAGCCGGTGCCGGGCGATTCGATTGTCGGATTCATCACGCGGGGGAGAGGGGTGACCATTCACCAGGCGGAGTGCCCGTCGGCAATCGAACTGAACAACCAGCACCCGGAACGACGGATCGAGGTCAGCTGGGATACCGCCCGCGAACAGTCGTTTGTGGTTCAACTCGAGATGCTGGTGGAAGATCGCAAGCACATGCTTCGCGACGTGTCCCAGGCGATCGCCGACGCCAACACCAATGTGCGGGGCGCCGAGATGTATGCTCACGACACCACCGCCACCGGCAAATTCGTGGTCGAAGTAACCAGCCTGACTCACCTCAACCGCGTCATCGACAAAGTCAAGAAGGTCAAGGGCGTCATCTCGATCAAGCGGGCCAATACCCGCGAGATTCGCGATTAACGCCTATTCGAACACGACATCGAGATCGACCGGCGTCCCGTCCCGCTCGACCACCACCACGATGCTGTCGCCCTTGCGGAATTTACCCAGGGCGTTCATGTACGCGTAGATGTCATCAACCTGATAATCACCCATCTTCACGATCACATCGCCAGTCTTCAGGCCGGCCCGCTCGCCGGGACGGTCGGGCGAGACACCATCGACTCGCAGGCCCTTGACTTCGGAGATGTAGTCGGGCATGATCCCGAGCGTCACCGAAAATGACATGCGAGTCCGCTCCGGTGATTTGGTTTTCTGAAACGTCAGGGCGCCGGTATGGTCGTCGAAATGTTCGACGATACCGGTGATGATCTCCGTCACCCGGACGATACCGTCCGGGTCGATCAGCTCGATATCGTCCTGCGGCTTGTGGTAATCTTCGTGCGCGCCGGTGAAGAAATGCAGGACCGGAATGCCGCGATTGTAGAAAGCTGTGTGGTCCGACGGACCGGTGCCGGATTCCTTCGAGGTCAACTTGATCCGATCATTGGTCAGTGTATCGAAATACGACGCGAACTCCTCCGCGGTGCCGGTGCCGAAGATCGCCAGGCCCTTGTCCTGATCGCGCAGGCGGCCGATCATATCCATGTTGATCATCATGTGCACCGCCATATCTTCAGGCATCGAGCGCGAATAGTGGCTTGATCCAAGCAGACCAGACTCCTCACCGGAGAACGCGACGAAGGTCATCGAATGCCGAAGCTGCTCCTTTCGGGTCGCAAAATAGCGGGCCAGTTCGATCACCGCCGCGGTGCCCGACGCGTTGTCGTCGGCGCCGTTGTGAATCATCGGTTCGGTACCGAGATAGCGCGATCCCGAACCGGGGCCGCCCCAGCCGAGGTGATCGTAATGCGCGCCGATGATAATCGCGGTATCCGTCTGGCCTTCGAGAACTCCCGCAACATTGTAGCCGGTGTCGTGTATCTTGTTCAATTCGGTCACTCCTTCAACTGCAAATGACCGGGGATCATCGAGTGATACTCCGAGCCGTTCGAACGCTGCACGGCGCAAGAAGATGATCGGGAACTCCTTGGGTGTCACCCGTGTGGCCGACATCATGATCAGCGTGTCGTCATGCTCCGGCGGCGTGTAGAAGAAGAGTCCGGCGACATCATGTTCGCGGGCATTGCGAATCTTGTCGGTCAGCGAGCTGTACTTGTTGAAATCGGTGTGCGGATAGGCCGCCGTGTCTTCCGGATAGTAGCGGGCGACCAGCACCGCCTTGCCGGCGACATCGAGCCCTTCATAGTCATCGTAGAAGCCGCCCTCGTCGGTGATGCCGTAACCGACCGGCACGATTTCATCAAATGAGAACTCGGTCGAGGCCGATTGCGGAAACGGCTCGTACTCCTCCTCGAGCTTCAGCTCGACACCGTTTACGCTCAAACGAGTCGTCTCGCCGATCTCGATTTTCTTGATGAACTCGAATCCCTGCCGCCAGTTACCGTCATCGCCGGCCGGCGCCAGGCCGATTTCCGTGAATTCGTTGATGATGTAGTCGGCGGCTTTCCATTCACCCGGCTCGCCGACCTCACGTCCCTCCAGTGAATCATGCGCCAGGACTTCGATATGGCGGTAGATCGAATCGGCGTCGATCGTATAGGCTGCTGCCCGGGTGTCGGTTGATACGGCAAACACGAGCAGGCAAAGCGTGCAGGCAGTGATAAGCGATCGCATAGTCTCTCCGTGAGTTGCGACAGGTTTGTTTCACAATACGCAAGTATAGTTATACGCGCGTGCGCTGTCATCGATTTTTCTGAAATGAGCGGTCGGAAATATTGGACGCTGACCGTATAAAGGTGTACATTGTAGACTAAATGGACACAATCCGGCGATCCTGCGGGATCGGCCGCCGCCGGGACAACGACCGAAAGGACAATGCAGCTATGGCCCGTTCCGATACAGCATCGAAGACAACCGCTCGTGATACGATCGTCATTGTAGCCGCTCTGGCCGTCGTGACGGTCGGCTATTTACTCTTCCGCGACCGTCAGGAACCGCCCCAGCCGCCGCAGCAGGCCTCGCTGGGTGGGCACGGCTCCGGCGACATGGGTGGAGAGGGCTTTCTGGAAAATCTCCCGACCGACTATGAAAGTCTCGTCCAGCTCGGCAATCAACAGATGGATGCCCGGAACTATGCGGTCGCTGCCGAGTGCTACCGTCGGGCTCTGGCGATCGACGGTTCCTCGCTGAGCGTCCGGACCGATTTCGGCGCCTGCCTGCACGGCATGGGCTTGCCGGAACGGGCGCTTGAGGAGTTTGACAAGGTCCTGCAAGAAGATCCCAACCACCTGATCGCGACATTCAACAAGGGCATCGTCTTTCACAATCTTACGCAGGTTGACTCGGCCAACTACTGGTTCGAACGGGTGCTGGAACTCGATCCCAGTCAGGCTATGGCCGACCGGGCCCGCGAACTGATTCAGTAGTTGTGAACGCAGCCATCCTGCCATTTCTGGAACGCTGGGCCCTCGGCGTCTGGGGGATGGTGGTCGATTCGGCGGTTTGGTTCCTGATCGGCCTCATCCTGGCCGGCCTGCTCTGGCATTTCTT
>WJMS01000074.1 GCA_014727815.1 candidate division GN15 bacterium | reverse complement strand
TGTGACGATATTCGTGACGACGCACTACATGGACGAGGCCGAGTATTGCGGTCGTATCTCGATCATGCACGCCGGGAAGATTATCGTGAAGGGCAAGCCGGCCGAGCTGGTGCGGGAGCGCGGCGCGGCCAGTCTCGAGGACCTGTTTGTGGACTTGATTCGCGAGCGGGAGGGTGGCAATGGGTAGAGTGAATTTTATCGCCCGGAAGGAGTTCTATCATATCCTGCGCGACCCGCGCTCGCTGGTGGTGGTCTTTGCGATGCCGGTGATGATGACGTTCCTGTATGGCTTTGCGGTCAATCTGGATATAGAGAACGTCACGCTGGCGATTATCGACAAAGACCAGACCCCGGTCTCGCGTGCGCTGGCGGATGATTTCTACAACTCGACCTATTTCTCGCCGCCCGAGATGACTGTTACGCTCGCGGATCCCGAAAGCGCGCTTAAGGCGCGCGATGCGGCTGGGGTGTTGATCATCCGTCCGGGATTCGGCGCGGCGGTTGAGCTGGGCGAAACGTTCGAGTTGGGCTTGATGATCGATGGGTCCGACAACCTGCTGGGGGCGGCGGTGCAGGCATTCTCAAACGGGGTAGTCAACGACTTCATGCAAGAGCGCTTGCCGCCCGGGGTAGAACGGCCGGGGATCCGTGTATCGCAGCAGGTCTTGTACAATCCGGACTTGAAGTCCTCGCATTTTTTCGTCCCGGCCATTGTCGCCATCATCTTGATTATGATCTCGGCGCTGTTGACGTCGGTGACAATCGCCCGGGAGAAGGAGACCGGGACAATGGAGCAGTTGCTGGTGGCGCCAGTGACACCGGGGCAAATCTTGATCGGCAAAATCCTGCCGTACATTGCCATTGCGTTTATCGACGGCATGCTGGTTCTGTTCTTTGCGAAGCTGGTGTTCGGGGTGCCGTTTGTCGGCTCGATGCTGCAGCTGATGGTGTTTACGATGATTTACGTCTCGGCCTCGCTGTCGATCGGCATTTTGATATCATCGCTGGTGTCGACCCAGCAGGTGGCGATGATGTTTGCGCTGGTATCGACGATGCTGCCATCGATCATGCTCTCGGGCTTTATCTTCCCGATCAAAAACATGCCGATGGTGCTGCAGGCGATCAGTTATATCGTGCCGGCGAGGTATTATATCGAGGCGACCCGGGGGATCATGCTCAAGGGGGCGGCGATCGAGGTCCTGTTGCCGCAGCTGGGGGCACTGGTGGCGCTCATGCTGGTCTTGCTGATCATAGCAACGCGGAAATTCAAGGCGAGGATCGGGTAGTGATGCTGCGGGCATACATTGGACTGGTCAAAAAGGAGTTCCGGCAGGTCTTCCGCGACACCAACATGCTTCGGATTATCTTCGCCGTGCCGGTGATCCAGTTGCTGCTGCTCGGCTATGCGGTGACTACTGATGTGAAGTACATTCAACTGGATGTCTACGACTTCGATCGAAGCCAGTATTCGCGGGAGCTGGTCGATGCACTCGGGGCGGGTGAGTATTTCAGGATAACGGATGACCTCGAACCGACCACGCAATATCCGCTGTATGATCTGTCGTCCCGGTTTCAAAGTGGTGTGTCGGAGATGGCGATTATTCTGCCGGTAGATTTTTCCGAGCAGCTGAGCGCCGGTGAAACGATCACAATCGGGCTGGTTGCCGACGGCTCCAATGCCTCGTCGGCGTCGACTGCAATAGGCTACATGAACCAGATTGTCGGGCGGTTTTCGCAGGAGCAGACGGGAATGACGCCGCCGCTGCAGATTCGCTCCCGGGTGCTGTACAATCCGGAGGGGGAGTCGGTTTACTTTATGGTACCGGGGATTGTGGCGACGCTGTTGACGATGATCACGATCATGCTGACATCGATGGCGATCGTGCGTGAAAAGGAGATGGGGACGCTGGAGCAGTTGCTGGTGACACCGATAAGCGGCACGGCGCTGCTGGCCGGCAAGCTGAGCGCTTTTGCGATCCTGGGGCTTTTCGAAATGTCATTTGCGCTGGCGGTGGGCGTCTTGTGGTTCGGAATACCGTTTGCCGGTTCTCCCCTGCTCCTGTTTGGGCTGTCGGCGGTCTATCTGCTTACCACGCTCGGGTTGGGGTTGTTCTTCTCGACGGTAACATCGACCCAGCAGCAGGCGATGTTCTTCGCGTGGTTTTTCTCGATTTTCGCGATCCTGACCTCGGGGTTTCTCACGCCGATCGCCAACATGCCGCACTGGGTGCAGTATATCACGTATATCAATCCGATGCGCTATTTTGTCGAGATTGTGCGAGGGATCATGATGCGGGGGGCGGGTGTGTCGGAGTTGTGGGTGGATATTTACCCGATGTGCATCTTCGGTATCGCGATCTTCACAATCGCCGCCCTGCGTTTCCAGAAGCGGGTGTCGTAGCGGTACTTAGATTGTCTCCCGGGGAGACTATTTTCGAACAAAAGGGAAGCTCGACCGGTTATAGAGGCATCCGGCTCGAACGCAATTCCGGCCGGTGGCACCACACCACGAACCTGAATCAAAAGTAAAGAGGATCATTGCTCATGGCTGTCAAAGCAGGTAACAAAGCGCCGGCGTTTACGCTGGAAAACCAGGATGGCGAGAAGATGAAGCTGTCCGATTTTGCCGGTAAGTGGCTTGTTTTGTATTTCTACCCCAAGGACAACACCTCCGGCTGCACAACCGAGGCGATCGATTTCACGAAGGCGCTGAAGAAGTTCGATAAGATGGATGCGGCCGTGGTGGGTGTCTCGCCCGACTCGGTCAAAAGCCACCAGAACTTCTGCCACAAGCACAATCTCGGCATCACCCTGCTGGCCGATCCGGACAAGAAGGCGCTGGAGAAGTATGGTGTCTGGAAAGAGAAAAGCATGTACGGCAAGAAGTACATGGGGGTCGAACGGACGACTGTCCTGATCGACCCGGACAGCCGGGTGCGTGAAATCTGGCCAAAGGTAAAAGTGGCCGGCCATGTCGATGCGGTCGCCGACAAACTGGCCGAGCTGCGGAAAGGCTGAGGTATCCTATCGCTCGCATGAAAGTACTCATATCGGGATCGTCGGGCCTGATCGGTTCGGCGCTCCAGCCGTCGCTGCATGTCGACGGTCACACGGCGCACCGGCTGGTGCGGGAGAAGACCGATGATCCGGAGACGGTTTATTGGAAACCATCGGAGAAAGAGATTGAGCGCGACAAGCTCGAGGGCTACGATGCGGTGATCCACCTGGCCGGTGAGAATATTGCCGGCGGCCGGTGGACCGACGCACGCAAGCAGGCGATACGCGAGAGTCGGATACAGGGGACGAGCTTTCTGGCGGAGACGCTGGCCGGGCTCGAGCAGAAACCGAAAGTGCTGGTGTGCGCGTCGGCGATGGGCTATTACGGCAATCGCGGTGATGAGAAGTTGACTGAGGATGCTCCTGCTGGCAAGGGTTTTCTTGCCGAAGTCTGTCAGGCCTGGGAAGCAGCCGCACAGCCGGCCCGCGAGGCGGGTATTCGCACGGTCCATATGCGGACCGGGGTGGTGCTCAGCACCGAGGGCGGGGCACTCGAGAAGATGCTGACGCCGTTCAAGACCGGCCTGGCCGGTAAGCTGGGCAGCGGCGAACAATACATGAGCTGGGTGTCGCGCGATGATGTCGTGCGCGGTTTTGCGTTCGCCATGACCACCGACACACTCTCCGGTCCGGTCAACATGGTTGCACCCGAGCCGGTAACCAACGAGGAATTCACCAGGACGCTCGGCAAGGTTCTGGACAAGCCGACGGCGGTGTCGGTCCCCGCATTTGCGTTGAAGATGATGGTTGGGGAGATGGCCGATGAGATGCTGCTGGCCAGCATGCGGGTAATACCGAAGAAACTGCAGGAAGCCGGTTTCGAGTTTTCTCATCCGGAGTTGGAGTCGACGCTTCGAACGATTCTTGGAGACCAGGGCTAGCGGTCCCGGTCTCAGTCCTCCTCGTCATCTTTCATCTCGCTGTCGGGATCGAGATGCACCAGGACATCGCTGACCGCATCAATATCCTCGAGCAATCGTACGCGTACCTCGCGCGCTATTTCATGACCATCGTAAACGGAGATTCTCCCGTCGACCACCACGTGCATTTCGACCAGCAGGTTGGGACCGGAATGGCGAGCTTTGAGATCATGCACCTGCATGACGCCCGGGACGCGGGCGGCGCGTTCTTTCAACTCCGCCAGGATACGTCGTTCGGGGGCGATATCGGAGAGTTCGCGCAGCGCTCCCCAGAGCAGTGACCAGCAGGTATGCATGAGAAAGAGCGAGACGACCAGGGCGGCAATGGAGTCGGCCAGAAACCAGTTCGGGTTGATCTGGGAGGCGATGAGGCCGATGAGCACGGCTACCGAACTGAGGGCATCGGTGCGGTGATGCCAGGCGTTGGCGATGACGGCAGTGGAACGGATGCGCCGGCCGACCGCACGCGTGTACCAGTACACCGCTTCTTTGCTGCCGATACTGATGACGGCGACGATGATTGCTATCGACGATGGCGTACGGCCTTCGTGCTCGTAGATCGACGCAATTGCGTTGTATGCTATTGAGCCGGCGGCGGCCAGCAGGATCAGACCGACCACGAAGCCGGCGATCGTTTCGATTTTTCCGTGGCCGTACGGATGGTCGGCATCGGCCTCTTTGCGGCCCCACTTGAGGCCGAGCAAAACGACGCCATCGCCGAACAGATCCGAGGCGGAATGGACGGCATCGGCGATCAGCGCTTGCGACCGGCCGACGATACCACCGAACAGTTTGAGGCCGATCAACAGGAGATTGAGCACCAGACCGACCAGCGTCACGCGGACGCCGGCAGCCAGGTCCTGTTTGGACTGCAGTGAACTGCTGACTCCCATGCACTCCTTCGACTACCGAACCGCCTATCGGCGGTATATCAGCGCACTTAGCCTTTGACCACGCCCAGCGGTTTCATTCTCGCCACGCGCCGGGCGATACCCGAATGGTGCGAAATATCGATGACGCTTTCAATGTTTTTGTAGGCGCCCGGCGCTTCCTCGGCCACGCAGCGTCGGCTTTTCGCGCGAAGGTAAATGCCACGGCCCTCGAGGTCGGCGAAGACTTTGTCGGCCGGATGTTCTTTGGTCGACTTCTTGCGCGACATCCGTCGCCCGGCCCCATGACAGGAGGAGCCCCAGGTATCCTGCATCGCCTGTTCGGTGCCGACGAGCAGGTAGCTGGCGGTCCCCATGTCGCCGGGGATCAGCACCGGCTGGCCATACTGGCGGTACCGTTCAGGGATTTCCGAATGGCCCGGTCCGAAGGCGCGGGTGGCGCCTTTGCGGTGAACATAGACACGCCGCTTCCTGCCCTCGTACTCATGCTCTTCAAGCTTGGCGATATTGTGGGCGATATCATAGATCAGGTGCATGCCCATCCGTGGCGAAGGCTGTTTCAGCACCTGTTCGAAGGACTCGCGCACCCAGTGCATGATCATCTGGCGGTTGGCCCAGGCGAAATTGGCGCCGCACTGCATCGCTTTGTAGTACTGCTGTCCCTCAGGGGAGGCCACCGGCGCCGAGGTCAGTTCCCGATCGACCAGAGGAATATCATACTTCTTCTGCGCCCGGCGCATGTGATCGAGGTAGTCGGTGCAAATCTGGTGGCCGCAGCCGCGCGAGCCGGTGTGGATCATGATGGTGATCTGGCCTTTTTCGACAATCCCGAAGGCCGCGGCAACTTCGGGATTGAAGATCTCGTCAACCTGCTGAATCTCGAGAAAGTGGTTGCCCGCTCCGAGTGAACCGAGCTGCGGCGCGCCGCGCTTTCGGGCATTCGGGCTGACCACCGAGGGATCACTGTTTTCGAAGGCGCCGCGCTCTTCGATGTATTCCAGGTCTTCGTCCCAGCCATAACCATTGCTCACCGCCCACCGGGCGCCATTGGCGAGGACCTCTTCGATCTGCTTGTCGGAGAGCTTGATTCGGCCCGAGGAGCCAACTCCTGACGGGACGTTGTTGAACATCGTCTCGACCAGTTTGCGCAGGCTGGGTTGGATATCCGAGAAGGTGAGGTCGGTGCGAACCAGTCGCACGCCGCAGTTGATGTCATAGCCGACCCCGCCCGGCGAGATGACGCCATGGTCGGCGTCGAATGCCGCGACGCCGCCGATGGCGAAACCGTAGCCATGGTGAATATCCGGCATGGCGATCGAGCGTCCGACAATTCCCGGCAGGGTCGCGACATTGGCGACCTGATCGGGGGAATTGTCGGTGACGATCGTGTCCCACATCTTGTCATCGGCATAGACCAGTCCCGGGACGGACATAGTGAGGCCGTGCCGCTTCATGCCTTCGTTCTGGTAGGACTGGTCGATTTCTACTTTGTATTTGTCAAGTCGTCGGCTTTTTCCGTTCCAACTCATGTGTCTTTACCTTCCTGCCCGGGTGTCGCTATATATCCAACAGTACCTGGATGCCGGCCGGTTGATCTCCCGCTGCGTCTTCGATCTCCAGCATATGGTAGGAGACGCCTTTTACCTGTGAGCCGCCGGCGTGACGGTCGTCATCGAACGGCTCGATGCCGAGATCGGCACGCAGCCTGGTGTCGCTGAGCAATTCGACCGCGATTTGTCCGATCACGACATTCTGCGCTTCGTGCATGACGATCAGCTCCGAGAGGAAATTGACCAGCAGGCCCTCGCGATCGATTGACTCGATCTCGATCGTCTCGCGCTGGTTCGGCTGTATCTCGGCCTCGTCGGTGATGACCGCAAACATCCCCTCGGCGGCCGCCGCAAACGCCTCGGCCAGGGTATCGCCGGACGCCTTGATGATGATATCGGCGGTATGATCTATATAGTCGAATCGTCGTGTCATTGTCATGGTTCCTGCCAATGGAAGTGGTACCGGGGAGTGCGTGCTTATAAAGTACGTAAACGACCGGGAGCTGTCAGGGACTTTTCGACCAGCCGTCAAACGGCCGCGGCAGCGAGAGAAAAAGA
The DNA here is from genome assembly GCA_014727815.1 of candidate division GN15 bacterium. GTDB lineage: Bacteria > Zixibacteria > MSB-5A5 > GN15 > FEB-12 > WJMS01. The sequence goes on along the minus strand of WJMS01000074.1, from coordinate 925 downwards.
AAGCGGCAGCCCGCCCGGGGACTGCCGCTTTGCATCAGCTACAAAGACGGTGCGTATCCTTACGAGCCGTAGGGATACATCCCCTTCTTGATAGTCGCCAGCTGCTCGAGCAGCGCGTTATGTTTCTCTTCGTCGACCAGCAGATACTCGACCAGGTATTCCTGGACAGTCATCTTCTTGTCTTTGAGGTACGCCTTGGCTTCCTTGGCCAGCTCGATTGTCTGCAGCTCGGTTTCGATATGCTTTTCGATCGAGCCCCACACATCAGCCAGCTCGTCGGGAGTCATCGTATAGGTGCCCTGGAGGGTGTCGATGATCAGCTGCTGGGTGAGCTTGTGCATTTCTGAGTCGCGCTTGATGATCTTCATGACGTGTTTGACGACCGGGTTGTTGGTCTTATTGGCGATATCTTCGGTCGTCTTTACCGCCGTATCTTCGACTTTCTGCCAGCGTTCCATGTTGGCAACGAGTTTTTCCTGCAGTTCTTTCGTCGACATCTCACATCCTCCCGGGCCGTATCAGGCGGCCGGCGTGCGTATAATGAACGGTTTGCGTTAGTGCCTGTCAGTGAAGCATGAATCCTCAATCATGCCTCAATTGGTCGAATATATAGTCGGGAGGGCATCTTGTCTACCGGTATCTGTGCAAAGACGTTTGAGGGGCTAGACAACTGTTGCGCGGACCGGCGCGGGGGATGGTAGTATTAACGTGAGGCCGGGTAGCGAGAGTGCGTTGAGGTTGTGGGACGGGGTCGTCTGACGATTACAAGCTACTGAGTCGTCCTGAGCCTGGCGAAGGGCGATGTTGATCGACAGGCTCAGCGGACTTCTGTCCGAACCGGGGTCCGGCGGGTTCGGAAGACCTGCATCGTCTCTCTCCCCTGTTACAGCAAGCAGGTTTTGGCGGCCAGCTCCTCGTTGAGGAC
>WJMS01000073.1 GCA_014727815.1 candidate division GN15 bacterium | reverse complement strand
TCTTTTTACTCATGACTCCTGTTGCCGCCGCAGGTGGCGAAGTTTGGCATATTTAACTAATACCGCGGCCGATGACAAGGTGGAGATCAAAAAACCTTCGAGCCCGTCGCGGAAACCCTGCCGCGAGACATAGTGCGTGAAGAAAGTGGCCACCGGCTTGATCGCAATTGCAAACCAGCCGGCCCGCTTACCGGCAGCATGGGCCTGCTCCGCCCCCATGGTGGTGTAGCGATTGAATTTCACGAAGTACTCTTCGAGGGTCGGGTAGCTGTAGTGCAGCAGGTCGTGTTTCAGTCGTCCCACGCGGCCATCGACAACCACTTTCTCATGCACGACCGCCCCGTCAAACCGACCCCGCTCCCGGCGAAAAAGCCGCAGGACGTAGTCCGGGTACCAGCCACAGTGACCGATCCAGCGGCCGAGAAACTGCGTGCGTCGGGGCAGGTAGTAGCCATCGAGGCTGTCCGGATCGGCAATCACCCGCGTGATCTCTTCGGCAAGGTCAGCCGGAACCGCCTCGTCGGCATCGATCGAGAGCACCCACTCCCCCGTGGCGCGATCGACTCCGGCCTGTTTGGCCGGGCCAAAGCCGGCCCACTCAATCGTTACAAACTGTGCCCCGCGCGATACGGAGATCTCCTCGGTGCGGTCGGTCGAGTCGCTGTCAACTACGATGACTTCGTCGGCAAACGCCACCGACTCAAGACAGCGGCCGAGATTGGCTTCCTCGTTACGTGTGATGATGACGACCGACAACCTGCTCATGGCGCCACCAACTGATTCTTCTCGACAAGGCGTTCGAATGTCGCGATGGCCTGATCGACCGTGATGCGAAAGATGTTGTCCTCACCCGGCGAAAGCACCAGCCCCTCCGGCTGACCGTAGGGAGACCACTGGCGGTAGATCCCCTTGTACTCGGGGTAGAACCCGACCACCGGTACCTTGAACGAGCGGGCGATATGCACCAGCGAGGTGTCCGGTGAGATGAGAATGTCCAACCGGGACAGCACAGCCGAGATACCGGTCAGATCGAGATTCGGTTCGACCTGGACCACGCGAGCGCTAAACTTCGTTTCGAGCTTATCGCCGCGTTCGCGATCCGGCGGCGCCGTGATCAGGACGACCAGCGCTTCGGGATATCTGTCGAGGATACGCCGGGTCAACTGCTCCCACTTTTCCATCCCCCAGAAGCGATTCGGCCCGCGCTGGGAGAGATTGATACCTACCATGAACGATATGTCGGGGGTACGAATCGACTCGAAGTACCGGTCGGTACGTTCGGCGGTCTCCCGATCAACGTACGGTGTGGCATAGCCGGAGGCGCGCTCGGTGATACCAAACGCCTCGAGCATGTGGAGATTGATATCAATCATGTGCAGGTCGCTGTCGTCACCGGGATGAAAGGTGTAGTCATAATACTGCGCGAACCGGCGTTTACGCACCCCGAGCCTGGCCGCGACCGGACCGCACAACTGCGTCAGGAACAAACAGGTCACGGAATCATCGGCCAGCAGGTCAACCACACAATCGAATCCGACCTGTCGGATACTTCGAATCTCAGCGATGTCCTTCATGACACTGCGGCGGTAGAGGAACACGTGTTCAAAGCGCGGGTCATGCTGCACCAGCGAGATGTTTTTTGTCGACGCCAGAATCGACAACTTGAGATGCGGGTGTGCTTTGCGGAGGCAGTCGAACAGCGGCAGCGACGTCACAGTATCGCCGATTCGATCCGGACGAATGAACAGGACACGTTGCATGCCGGACGGATCGAGGGGAATGCGCTCGGAATGACCGGTCTTCAAGAGGGACCGAAAGAGGCGGTAGAAGACAGCCTTGGAACGTGCTTCGAGTGACTTGAACCTACGCATGTCCGCCCCTATCGCGCTCGTGCTGCGCCGGCACCATCCAGCACCGAACGCACGTACTGCTCCACCCGCTCCATCATCCGCTCGACCGTAAACTCCTGGCGCCAGCGCTCCTGCCCGGCCCGGCCCATGCGAGTCATGCGGTCGCGATCGGCCACCAGCGAGAGAATCGCCTCGGCCATCCCTTCGGCATCACGAGCCGGCACCAGCAACCCGGTGCGACCATCGACCACCGCCTCCGGCGTTCCGCCCACGCGGGTGGCGACCAGCGGCAGTCCGGCGCGCATGCCCTCGAGCACGGCGTGAGAAAATGGTTCGTCGACTGCCGAATGGACCATCAGATCCGCCCCGGCCAGTTCCCGATCGGTATTATCCAGCATCCCGGCGAACACCACCGAGTTGCGCACGCCGAGCGACTCCAGCTTGCGCTCGAGCGCATCGCGCAGGGCTCCGTCACCAAGCCAGAGGAAGCGGATATCAGGTCGGTCTGTCACGACCCGGGCGATCGCCTCGGCCTGGTAGACATGACCCTTCTGATCGACAAATCGGCCCGAGCTGACGGCGACAATCGAGTCACTCGGCAACTCGTACTCCTCACGGACCCATCGGGCAGCCGCGTCGTCGGGCCGTGCGAACTGTTTCTCTTCGAGCCCGGTGTGAATCACTTTCACCATGTCATCGGTGAGATAGCCAAAACGAGTCACCTGCCGTTTGAGGCCGTGCGACGGCACAAAGACACCATCGACCAGTTTCGGAGTGAGAAAGCGGTGCACGAAGCCATCGCGGGTAATATCCAGACCCATCCGCCAGATCACGCGGGTCGAGCCGGACCAGCGCGCGGCCAGCCCCCCGATACGAACATCTTTGTTGAAATTGACCGTCATCCAGTCGATCCGGTGTTCCTCCAGGTAGCGCTTGAGCCGGGCGATCGTCCGTGGATTGAAGTCACCCGAGATCGGCAGTTCCACCAGTTTCGCCTGCGGACAGGCGTCGTGCAGTCGGCGCAGGTATTCCGAGTTGGATCGGCCCGCGACGGTAACCTCGTGGCCGCGCTCGGCAAACCAGGTGGCGGCCAGACGAATCCAGTTCTCGTAGCCGCCGAACGTCTCGCGATCGATCGAATCAAGAAACAGGATGTTCATGAGTATCTCGGAACTGCATGGTGTACAGGCGACGGTACATGCCGTCTTCCTTGACCAAATCCTCATGGGTGCCGCGCTGGACGATCTCGCCCCGGTCCAGCACCAGAATACGGTCGGCATTCTGGATGGTCGAGAGGCGGTGCGCTATCACCAGCGTGGTGCGACTGGTCATCAATCGGTCGATCGCTTCCTGCACCAGCGCCTCGGATTCCGTGTCGAGCGACGAGGTCGCTTCGTCGAATATCAGTATCTCCGGATCTTTCAGCAGCGCCCGGGCGATGGCAATCCGCTGGCGTTGGCCGCCGGAGAGCCGCACGCCGCGGTTGCCGACAATCGTGTCGTAACCCTGGTCGAACTGCTTGATAAACCGGTCGGCGTTGGCCATCCGGGCCGCCTCGATCACACGCTCATCCGGCAAGCCATTCTGACCATAGGCGATATTGTGCCGGATCGTATCGTTGAACAGGTACGTCTCCTGCGTCACGATTCCCATCAGCGAGCGCAGCGACGACAGCGACAGCTCGCGGATGTCGTGGCCATCGATCAGGATCTGCCCTTCCTGTGGGTCGTAGAAGCGCGGCAGCAGATCGAACAGGGTCGACTTGCCGGCGCCGGACGGCCCGACCACCGCCACCACTTCTCCCCGTTTCACCTCAAACGACACCTTTCGCAGGACCGGCTCCTGGGGAACGTAAGCGAATGACACATCCCGATACTCGATCTTGTCGGTAAACGCGTCGATCTTGCGGGCGCCCGGGATGTCCTTGATCGTCTCAGGGGTATCGAGCACGCGGAAGATGCGCTGGGCGGCCGCCATGCCTTCCTGCAGCTTGACGTGAATCGAGGTCAGGTTCTTCACCGGTTTGATCATCGCAAACATCGCAATGATAAAAGTCATGAAATCGGCAGCCGACATCTCCCCGGTGCCCTCGATGATCTTCGTCCCGGCATAGAGCAGGATAAGCACGCCGGCGAGCGTGGTCAGGAAGTCATTGATCGGCAGCGACAGATGCCGAATGCGGGTCATGCGCAGCAATTGGCGGAAGTAGTTGTACGTGCTCTTGAAGAACTTATTCGACTCGAATTCTTCCATCGAGAAGGCTTTGACGATCCGGGTGTTGTTGACTGCTTCTTCGAGCACCGAGTTGACATCGGCCATCCGCCGCTGCGCCTTCTCGGAGTACTTGCGCATCTTCTTGCCGATAAACCAGATGAAACCGAAAATGACCGGCATGATGATCATCGACAGTAACGTCAGCTTCCAGCTCAGAATGATCACGAAGGCCAGAAAGACGAGTACCATGACGCTGTCAGTGATCAGCCGATGGAAGCCGATATCGATCGACTGGTTGAGCACGACCACATCGTTGGTAACTCTCGAAATGATTTCCCCCGTACGGCGCTTGTGGAAATACTCGAGCGACAGCCGCTGGTACTTGGAGAATAACTTATCGCGGAAGTCACGCACGACTGACTGCTGCACGTAGGCTATGAAAAAGCCCTGCAGATAGTAAAACAGGTTGCGGATGATCACGACGATCAGGATAGCGATACAGAAGTTGTAGAGGGTGTCGACCCGGCTGTCCGCGGCGACAATACTCTCGACCACGCCTTTCATGTCCTCACGCAGTGACTGCAGGCCGCCGCTGACGTCGGGCACGGCGCTTTCGGGCGTACTCGCCACGTTTTCGCTCACACCGGGCTGCGCCTCACCGGTGATCATGGTGTTGGCGTCGACATTGAACAGGGTCGACAGCAACGGCCCGGCCATCCAGACAAGCAGCCCCGACAGCAAAGCATAGACGGCGGCGCCGGTCGAGGCGACCGCCAGGTGTTTCCAGTAGGGCCTGAGCGCTGAGAATGTGCGCCGATATAAACTCACCAGCTAACTCCGGGTTTCTCGCATAAACTGTTAAAGATGCAGGATTCTTAACGGCGTGTCAATGAAGGGCTTTGGCGGCTACGGGATAATCCGTCGGGCATCGATCGGCACGCTGACGGTAAACATCCGGGCTTTCGCGTCGACTTCGTCGTGGTATTCCCGCCGCCGGGCCTCAATCTGGAGGTTGTCGCCGTTATCAAAGGTGAATTCCCGGATACGCCAGCCGGTGTCACGGCGGTCATAGATCAGCTCGATCGACCACGGGCAGTCCGGCATGGAAAGTGAGAATACGGGCCGGTCGGTGTCCGAGGAATCGATCATCATGGCGACATCCGGGCCGATATCAACCCGGTCCGGCCGCGCGAAGAAGAACGCCAGCAACGGGATATCCGGGCGGCGTTCGCCGGTACACTCGAACGTCCGAAGCAGGCGTGCGACCGGCTCGTAAACATATTCATTGCTCTGGGGAAAAAGCAACCGGACACTGTCGGCGGTAAGCCAGCCGTCGAGGGCGCCCTTGCCGAGATAGCTGCGGCCGCCGATACCGACAATCGAGTCGGTCGCAAACAACTCCAGGCGAACCGAGCTGTACTTTCCTTCGTATTCGATTTCGGTGTCGAACAGATACGCCTCTACCTCACGATCCTCCCAGGCTTCTTTCACTTCGGGCGGGATCTCCTCGGCCGGACCGCGCCGTCGATGCGCCGTGCATGCGGTAAGCAGGACCAGCGCCAGGATCAGCGTGCATGTGAACGGACGCGCGAGCGTCGATCGGTGTTGTTCGGGGTCGTCGCCGGTCATCTTACGGTACCAGCAGTGAATAGAAGAAGGTCACCGGCCCGCCGATGATCATCCACACGCCGCCGGTAATCACGAGCAGGATCAGGATAAACGGCGCAAACTGCTCCAGACGCGCAATCGACTCTTCGTAGCGGGGCGGCAGGACCGAACGAAGAATATGCGACCCGTCGAGCGGAAACAACGGGATCAGGTTGAAAAAGGCCAGGGCGAGGTTGATAATCACCGCATAGCGAAGAAACATCCACGCCGTCCCGCCCATAGCGGGTGAGAACACATGAAATGCCAGGCCGGCAATCAGGGCCAGACCGATATTGGACAGCGGCCCGGCGAACGATATCCAGAAGTCGGCTTTGCGCGGGTTACTGACATTCATCAGGTTGACCGGGACCGGCTTGGCCCAGCCGAACGTAAACTGCGACAGCACCATCACCAGCGTGCCCGTCAGGCTCAGGTGCTTGAGCGGGTCGAGAGTGAGTCGGCCCAGATCGCGGGCGGTCGTGTCCCCGAACCGCAGCGCACTCCAGGCATGGAAGTACTCGTGGACTGTCAGGGAAAACAGGATCACCGGACCGCCGATCAATGCTGCTCTGAGAAACTCTTCACCAAACATGTCTTGTTCATCCAATCATTCTTACCGCGAATCCCGCGCAGATGCGGCGCCGTTCCTTATACGGCCGGCCGGCCGTTTTGATACCGACAATGAGTCGGGATCGCAGAAGCGCCACTTCCGCTCGGTCGCCTTACTGATACCGATCCGGGGCGAGCGCGCTATTCGTTTTGGCCGTTCGCCGCGATCCTCCAGGTACAGCCTGGAATCGGTCAGATCCCAGCCATTCTGCTCAAGCGTCAGCCTAAAGGCCCGGCAGAATTTGCCCGGCCCGGCGAGCAACTGCGTGTCGCTGAGTTTGGGGGCGGTGGCCCGCATCTCTGCGATACCCTCCACCGGCTCGGCCGCTCGAAGC
>WJMS01000072.1 GCA_014727815.1 candidate division GN15 bacterium | reverse complement strand
ATTCTCGGCGGCGGGCAACTCGGCAAGATGATGACCCAGGCCGCCAAACGGATGGGCTTCACCGTCCATATCCTCGATCCGACCCCCAACTCCCCGGCCGCGCAACTGGCCGACCGGGAGACGGTCGCGGCATTCGATGACGCCCGGGCGGTGGCCGAATTGATCCGCGCCTGTGATGTGACAACCTATGATATCGAACATATCGCCGTCTCGGCGCTCGAGCCGCTGTGGAACGACGGTCACCACATCTACCCGTCGCCGCGCGTCCTCGGCGTGATCCAGGACAAGCTGGCCCAGCGACGTTTGTTTGCCGAAGCCGGCATTCCACAGCCGACGTTCGAGCCGATGCCCTCGCCCGACCCGGCCTTCATGCGCCGGTTCGGCTTCCCGCTCGTGCAGAAGGCCCGGCATGGCGGCTACGACGGCAAGGGTGTCAAGGTGCTGATGGCGGATTCTGAAGCCGACCAGGCTATGCCGGTCGATTCGTATGTCGAACCGTTTCTCGATCTCGACAAGGAGCTGGCGGTGATGGTGGCGCGCAGTCGCGACGGCTTCATCGCCACCTACCCGGTGGTCGAGATGGTTTTCGAGCCGAAGGCCAACCTGCTCGACTTGCTGCTCTCCCCGGCGCGCATCTCGCCCGAACTCACCCGGAAAGCACAGGAACTGGCGGTCAGGACAGTCCAGGCGCTCGCCTGTGTCGGTGTCTACGGTGTGGAGATGTTCCTGACGAAGTCGGGCGAGTTGCTGATGAACGAGGTCGCCCCGCGACCGCACAACTCCGGTCATTACACGATCGAGGCCTGCCACACCCACCAGTTCGAACAGCACCTGCGCGCCGTCCTCGGGTTGCCACTCGGATCGACCGAGCAGATGGCGCCCGCTGCGATGGTCAACCTGCTCGGCGAGCCCGGCGTGACCGGCCCGGCCATGGTGGTCGGCCTGCGCGAGGCGCTCACAGTTCCCGGTGCGCGGATCCACATCTACAGCAAGGCCGAGACGCGGCCGATGCGCAAGATGGGCCATGCCACCGTGCTCGCCGATGATATCGAGACAGCCGCCGAACGGGCGCGACAGATCAAGGCCCTGATTCGCATTACCAGTCAACCGAGTCAAACCGTCGAGGGTAAACATGCCTGAACCACTTGTCGGCATCATCATGGGCAGCGACTCCGACCTGCCGGTCATGAAAGCGGCCGCAGAGATACTCGAACAGGTCGAAATCCCCTACGAGATCACCATTGTCTCGGCGCACCGCACGCCGCAACGGATGGTGGCCTATGGTGAGGCCGCCGAAGAGCGCGGGCTCAAAGCGATTATCGCCGGGGCCGGCGGCGCCGCTCATCTGCCCGGGATGGTGGCCGCGCTGACGACCGTGCCGGTGATTGGCGTCCCGGTGAAGACATCATCGCTGTCCGGGCTCGACTCGCTGCTCTCGATTGTCCAGATGCCGGGCGGCATTCCGGTCGCCACGGTGGCGATCAACCAGGCCAAGAACGCCGGCCTGCTGGCTGCCGAGATTGTCGGGACATCGGATGCAACCGTGCGCCGTCGGCTGATCGCTATGCGTGAGTCCACTCGCAACGAAGTGCTCGACAAGGCCGCTCGACTCGAGGCTAAAGGCTTCCGCGAATACCTGGGCGAATGAAGTACGTATCGATTCTCACCCTTGCCGCCATCGGCAGCATAGCGCTCATGCTTGCGTGCGGCGCCGACCCGAGCCTGTTTGAGATTCCCTATTCCCCGAATCCGTTGTACCAACAGTAGCGAAACGACTTTTTCGTTGTACAAGCGTGATCTTCATCGAGTTACAGCGAAATGGGTTCGTTTTGTTATTTTTGGGGTGTTTTTTTCTCCCGGTCCCCGCCGTCGGCGCGAAAGCCGGTCGTTCGCGCCCTTCTGTACAGGCGGCCGGATTCGTAATCACCAGTGACTTCGCAGAGAAACCGCGCAAAGAACATTCGGGAAAGGAGTAGTTGATGTAGCGCATGGTTGTCTTCAGGCATGCCGGGAACTTATGGTATTCGCACATAGTGGCGCGTTTGAGGACAAATGTGTCGGATAAGTATGGTGTTGACACTTCACAACTTGCGTCAGGCACCCAAACCGAAATTGACACCAACTTCCGCCCGGGCTATCATCCTTGATATGAACAACAGACTTTTCATGGCAGTAGCCGGGGCAACGGTGATCCTGTTTATCCTGCCTCTGACAGTTAACATCCGGTTCCTGTGGGGTATGAACCATCTGCACTATCTTCCGACCGCTGTCGCTGCCCCCCTCGCTCTCCTTTTGTGTCTGGGGGCAGGCGCAGCATTTGCTTTTGGTGCCGATAGAACAAGGGCACCGGGAGAGAAAAGTCGCGTGGCACAGCTTGTGTCGGAGTCACCCTGGCCGGCGGTAGTGGTAGCGCTCCTTATGACCGGCCTGTTCTGGATGCTGCGAGCACCGGTACATTTTCTTGGTGATGGTTACACCAACATTGCCGTCTTCGGACAGGGTGAGGGATCGCTATGCAAATGGACATCCTACGGATCGATGCTAATTGTCCGCATGGTGCAACGCCTGCTGGGTCCACTTAACGAAACCTCCGCGCGGCAGGCGTTTCAGCTCGTGTCGGTGCTCTCGGGCGGCGCGACCGTCTTCGTTCTTCTTCGAATTGCCCGCCAGATCGGAACCGACATCGGCACGCGTCTCCTCGCCTCATTGGTGCTACTCTTCTCGGGGGTGCTGCTGCTGTTTTTCGGCTACGCCGAGTTCTACCCCCCGCTGTGGGCGTTTGGTGCACTGTTCTTTCTGGTCGCGCTAAAAACGGTCAACGATAGTCGCAGCATCTGGTGGGTTTGGGTGTCGCTGGCGCTTACGGTCGCCATGCACCTGCAGGCGTTGATGCTGGTACCGGCAGCACTCTGGCTGACGGTTGCTCCCCGGGAGAAAAGGACCGGGCGACCGTTGTTCACGCGCAATCACCTGATCACGGGGGCGGTTGTCGCTGTAGCAGCAATTGTCGGTTTTGTCTGGCTCTATAACCGGCACCTGGCATTCGAGGTGATGTTCTTACCGCTGTTTGAGGGCCGGCCGCAGTCGCCCGCCTATGCGGTGTTCAGTGTCAAACATCTGATCGATATCCTCAATCTGGTCCTGGTAGTCTGTCCCGCCGTTTTGCTGCTGACGGGGCTGCGCCTTGCGGCCCGTCGTCGCTCAGCGCCACCCGATGGTGTCGCGACTTTCCTGCTTCTTGCGTCGGCCGGAACTGTGCCGTTTCTGTTGCTGGTCGACCCGGTGTTCGGGATGGGGCGTGACTGGGACCTGGTCGCATTCACGCTATTGCCCGTATTGCTCTGGCTGGTGCGGAGTATCTCAGTACGGGCGAAGACGGTCAGCTCTCGTGTCCTCATGGTCACCGCAGTTGTTGCCGTCGTTGGCTCGGGAAGTTATGTCGCGGTCAACAGCCACCCCCCTTCGGCCGCACAGCGGTTTGAGTCGCTTTTGGAGTTCTATGACCGCAAGGACCGCAGCGGCTGGTCGATCCTGGCGGACTACTACCGCGAGTCAGGGCAGTCACGTCGGGCTTCGGAAGCAATTGCACAGATGAAAAGGCGGTTTCCGGAGTATGATTACCTTGAGGAGGCGTATCGACTGGTTAATGCCAATCGGTATCAGGAGGCGCTGCCGATTGCAGGACGCTTGGTTGCGAAGAATCCGTACAATGCGGACTTTCTGCAGTTGCTTGGCAACATTCAGGGGAAGCTAGGTGATTTCGGGGACGCGGAGCGGCTATATGAGGATGCGGTAGCATTGAAACCATACAATGTGGGCATTCGAAACGAGCTTGGACAATTGTATATTACGTATGGCAGGTATGACAAAGGACTTGCCGTGCTGAAGCGACTTCGCGATTTCAACCCGCAGTTGACCCATGTCGCCGAAGGCGTGGCGCTGGCTTATATCAGGAAGGGAGAGTATCACAGCGCGCTAGCGCTCGCCGATTCCATCCTTGCTGTGTCCCCACATGCCCCTGGTGCCTATCTGATCCGGATAGCAGTTGCGGTCAACCGGGGCGATACAGCGACTGCCCGCACGAATCTTCGGCTGTTCGTGGAGTATGGCAAAGGCCGGTCGGACTATGAGGCGATGTTGCGGTATTACGGGGCACTACTGGATTGACAGCTGATTGTAGGATCTCAAGAAAAAGCACCGCTACTTCAATTCTCACTGCCACAACTTGACAGGGCTACCCGCTATTATGAGAGGGAGACTGCCCAGCCTGAACATGCAAGTAGATCGGGTGGGCGAACAACTAATCCTCAGAATACGGCGGAGAATAGTCCATGAGACACTCGAAGCGGATTTGCACGATGGTAGGAGCGCTTCTGCTGATCTCACTCGCATCTGTGACAGCGGATGTCATCTACGTGGCTACTGACGGAAACGATGCTACTGGTGACGGAAGCAATGGGGCACCTTTTTTGACCATTCAAAAGGGTATCGCAGAAGCAACGAATGGCGACACTGTTCGTGTGAAGAATGGCACATACACCGGCACGGGCAACGTGAATCTGAGTTTCCAAGGAAAGGCGATCCTAGTTACTTCAAACGACTTCGTGACAACACCAGAGAACCTGATAATAGACTGTGGGGGATCACCAAACAGGGCCTTCGTGTTCGACGATGGAGAAACGAATTCCTCTGTGTTGTCGAACTTCACTATTCGAAACGGTGACGTTAGGACAAGGGTGGTCAACTTTCAGGACGACAAGAACGGTGGTGCTATCAAGATGCTGGCGTCGCCAAAGATAGTCAACTGTGTGTTTCAGGATTGTCAGGCGCGTGTAGGCGGGGCAGTCCACATAATCGTGCCGAGCAGTAACCCAAACTCACCGGTCTTCGAAGATTGCAAATTCTACTCCAATAACGCTACCGTCACAGCGACAGATGGTGGAGCGATGTATTGTGGAACGAATGCAGGGGTAACGATCGACTGATGCACCTTCGCAAACAATGTGTCTGGAAGAGATGGTGGGGCCATATTCGTGTCCAGCGATCTGTCCGGTAGATTAGCAACAATTGAATACTGCGCATTCTATCAAAACAAAGCAAGGACCACAGGTACAGGCTATGGGGGAGCTCTTCGTCTTGAGGGACGGACACTCGTAAGGCACAGCACTTTCTTCAGAAACACGGCTGGGGAAGGCTGCGGGGTGTCGGTTTCCGGAGACAGCGGAATAGTTGCTATTGAAAACTGCAACATTACCTTCAATGCTAATAGCGGTATTCAGGTTCTAGGCACGGGCAATCTAAGCATGGAGTGCTCCAACCTGTATGACAACACTGGCGGCCATATCGTAGGAACTGCCGATACGTCCGACTACACGGGCAGATTGATCTTCGAGGACCCGCTCTTCTGTGATACAGCCAATGCCGACTTCACTCTCTCTTCGTTTTCTCCGTGTACCATGGATAGCAGCCCGTGCGACTTGTATATAGGTCAATACTACATGTCTGCTTGTGACTATTGCTGCAATTTGGCAGGCGATGTGAACAACGACGGATTTGGCCCTGACTTGATCGACATTCAGTATCTGACCAATGCGTTGTTTCTCGGTGGGCCGGCGATTCCCTGCCCTGAGGAGGGTGATGCCAATGGAAACGGGAACGTGGATATGATAGATGTCCAGTACCTGGTTAACGCTGTCTTCCATGGTGGCCCTGCCCCTGTTTGTCCTTAGCCGGATGACGGGTTCGGGGAGGACCTCGGTCGACGGAGTCCGGTTTAGGAACATAAGATAGATTCCCGCGTGCGCGGGAATGACAGGTCTGCGACCTGTCTACTTGGTTGGTTTGAAGGCTAACCCGCCCTACGGATTCGGCGGGTTCGAAGACGGACCCGCGCTACAATGCTGATGGCACGTTTGAAGACAAACGTGCCCTACAAGGCAAAAAGCCCGATCCCCTGATGTCTCAGCGGATCGGGCCTGGTGTCGTGCGATGATGTTTCTATATGATCGGTGCGATGTGGTCGGTTAGTACATACCGCCCATGCCGCCCATGCCCATGTCGCCGCCCGGCATGCCGCCGCCGGCGCCACCCT
>WJMS01000071.1 GCA_014727815.1 candidate division GN15 bacterium | reverse complement strand
CTGGTCGGTGAACTGCAGCTGACCGAAAAGCTGTTCGATGAGATCGCGGCTATGTCCGACGACGCCAACCCCGGTGAGCCACTTGGTCACCTTCGCTTGCGCTTCAGCCGACTGGCCGACGTCGGCAAACACTACAGCCGCAAGGAAAACCTGCTGTTTCCCTTTCTGGAGCAGAAGGGTATTACCGGCCCGCCGACCGTCATGTGGGGAAAGGACGACGAGGTACGGGCGGCGGTCAGGGCAGCGTTGGAAGCGCTCGACTACGAGGGCGAAATTTCTGCCGGTGATGCGAAAGGGATGATCGAGCTGGTACTGCAGCCGGCGGTCGATGCGGTTCGCGAGATGATCTTCAAGGAAGAAGAGATCCTCTTTCCCATGTGTCTCGACAAGCTAACCGAGGCCGAGTGGTATAGCATTTACCAGCAAAGCCCGGAGATCGGTTTCTGTATCTATGACCCGACCGACAGCTGGCAGCCGGAAACACTCGAAGAAGCCTCGCCGCAGACCGGGACCGGGACCGACCGCGTGCAGTTTCCCAGCGGCAGTTTGAACCAGCTTGAACTGCAGGCGATTCTCAACACGATCCCGTTTGACCTGACGTTTGTGGGCGCCGATGATACGGTGAAGTACTTCACCCAGGGACGCGAGAGAATCTTCGAACGCAACCGGGCCATCATCGGCAGGAAAGTGCAAATGTGTCACCCGCCCGGAAGCGTACATATCGTGCAGAAAATCATCGATGACTTCAAGGCGGGCCGTGCCGATCATGCCCCGTTCTGGATTCAGTTGCACGGCAAGTTCATTCACATCGAGTACTATGCCGTCCGTGACGAGCAGGGCGCCTATCTGGGTACCCTCGAGGTAAGCCAGGATTTGACCGCGAAACGAGCCCTCGACGGCGAGAAACGGCTCCTGTCATACGAGTAGACACCACGATGGACAATACACCCAAGCTGCTCATAACGCCGCAGACAAAAGTCGGCGAACTGCTCGACACGTATCCCGAGCTCGAAGCGGTGTTGATCGAGATTACGCCGGCGTTCAAGAAACTCCGCAATCCCGTCCTGCGACGCACCGTAGCCCGGGTGACAAGCCTGGCTCAGGCCGCTCGGGTGGGTAATGTTCCGGTGGCTGACCTGATCCGAACTCTACGGCAACGAGTGGGACAACCTGATTTCGAGGCCGATGCTGCCGCTTCGGTTTCAGCCGGGACATCGCCCGGAACGGCTCCGGACTGGATGGACCAAGATGCGATAGTCGGGTCGCTCGATGCCCGGCCGTTGATCGATGCCGGCGAGCAGCCACTCGGGCGAGTCATGCAGGAATTGAGACAGCTTGAACCAGGGCAGATCTTCGAGTTACTTACACCGTTCGAACCGGCGCCGCTGATTGACAAAGCCGCAGCTCAAGGCTACGGCGTGTGGACGGTGGTACGCTCGACCGACGAGTACCACACGTACTTCGTAGCCAGATGAGACGCTGCTTCAGAGCCCGGACAACGTGCGGCCATCAACCACGACCGTACAGCAGACCGAATTGCAGTTCAGCGCCGGTCGGGGGATATGTCCCAGACCGTTCGATCGCGACATGCAGCCGGAGCTGACCTACACTTCCTTGTGAGTAGACACGGGGAAAGGACACCGGCAACACCGATTACCCCGGTATCCAGATCTTCTCCGAGGTGACATGCTCAACCGTGCCGGGAATATTGATCGGCTTGTCATTCTTCGTGAAGAAGAACAGCCCCTTGTAGCTGGTCAGGTACTGGTAGTTCTTGCTGAAAAAGCCGCCGGTCGCACTGACCACGATCCCGTCCTTATTCCGATGCAAAATCTTGAGGAAATCATCCGGGCGCACTTTCACCAGGCTGCCCGATGCCTTTATCGCGTTGGCAATTGCTGCCGCGGCCGCTCCGGCGGCGCCGGCCGCCGCCCCTCCTGCATAGGCCATATCACTCGCTCCTTTCCATTTACATGAGCGTACGCTACTACGCGAGCAATATTCGACTTTTATGGAAGAGTTGCAAGCGAGGCAGGAGAAAAGACTTACTCGCCCGGCTGCTGCGGAACTTCCCGGGTCGCGACAATCCGTGACACGCGCCAGTCGGTATCATCAAGCCTGACCCACTCAGCCACAAACGTCCCGTCCTCGCGAAGCTCCCCGCCCATGGGAAACTCGATCGTGTAGCTGAAATCTCCGGTATGGAACGCACTGGTATCTTTGACGCGAAGCAGCACGGTTTCCATCGAAAAGGTAACATCAACCATCCGGGTAAGCATGAAGGTCAGCACCTGACGGGCTTTGTGGCGGCCGGTTATCTTGCGGCGCTCGGCGGTGATCACCACACTGTCGGTCAGCGCAGCCACGACCCCGTCGACATCTTTCAGCTCGACCGCACGCAACATCGAGGCAATACGCGACTCGATCAACTCACGGTCGCCCGGCGCCGGGGGGCCTTCCTGGGCCGCCACCGATGGCAGCAACAGGCCGACGGCGACCAGAAACAGGAACAACTGTCGCAGCGACAACCTCATGTCAACGAGCCCATCTCACTGACCAGGGAATCGAACATCTCGATTGTCGCCACGACCGGATCGGGCGTGTTCATGTCGACACCGCAGATTTTGAGCAGTTCGATCGGGTAGTCCGATCCGCCGGCCCTGAGCATCTCGAGATACTTCTCGATAATGCCCGCTTCGCCATCGAGGAACTTCTTCAGAATCGCCTGCGAGGCCGCAAACGATGTTGCGTACTGGTACACATAGAAGGCCCGGTAGAAATGCGGGATACGCGACCACTTCAGCGGCGTGTCGTCGTCGACAATCATATCCGGACCGTAATACTGCTGTGTCAGGTCGCGCCAGAGTCCGGTCATGTAGTCCGGCGACAAAGCGCCGCCGTTCTCGACATGCTCGTGGATGGCCAGCTCGAAGCGGGCGTACATGATCTGGTGGAAAAACGTCCCCATCGTGCCGTTGAGCTGACGGTCGAGCAGGTAGAGCCGTTCGCCGGTTTCCTTCACCCGCTTGAGCAGGTGCTGCAGCAGCAGGCCCTCGTTGAGCGTCGAGGCAACCTCGGCGACGAAGATCGAG
>WJMS01000070.1 GCA_014727815.1 candidate division GN15 bacterium | reverse complement strand
ATTCGTGTTAGTAGAGGCTCAGTTGCCGGGGCAGATGTCGGGCGCGGGACCACCCAGAAAGAGATAATTGACCAGGTAAAGAAGATCCGCAAGATCGATATCTCCCGCCTGGTCTCCGTTGGTATTGGCCTCATCGGGACAGTCCAGCGGCGGGCCGCCGAGAAAGAGCGTGTTGGCCAGCCGGATCGCATCGCTCAAATCGACATCCTCGTCGGGATCGTTGTTGATGTTTCCGGTCATGCCAACACAACACGTGCCCATCGACACGACCGTTGCCGGTGACCAGGCACTGGAATCCGCGCCGCCGGCAGCGACCGCTCGAACTCGCCAGTAGTACTGCCGGCCGATTGTCAGGCCGTCGAAGGAGGCGATAACCGCGCCGCCATCAATCTGACCGAACGCAAAAACCGGGCTACTGAATGTAGACGTCTCATCGAGAGCGAACTGATAGTCGAGGCTGTAGTACGAATTGACTGTCTGCGCTGCGACCGCCAGCTCTCCCGCGATCGTATCGGCCTGCGAACTCAGCGGCGACGGTGTCAGGATACCGGCAGCGTAACCCGAGGGTGAGTTGGAGACGCTGGAGAGATTCTGGACCTCATCGAGCGCGCGCACCGCTGCATAGTAGGTCGCGCCGGGTGTCAGGCCGGTAATCGTAGCGGTTTCCTGCTGGCCCGCCTGCGCCGGGGTCGGGGGGGAATCCAGTTCCGGAGAATGTGACCAGTTGTTCGCTGTTATCGGCTCGGTCGCGTAACGAATCCGGTACTGGGCTGCACGTCCGGACATGCCGTCATCACCCGGCGCCGTCCAGGTCAGCCTGAGATCGCCATGGCTGCCGCCCGGCTGGGTAGTGAGGTCGGTAATCGTCGCCGGCGGGGTGGTGTCGGGATTGCCGGCTTCGACCAGAATCTTTGCGAAGTAGATATCCGCCTCGCCGGTGCCGGTGTGCCAGAAGACCGGGATATAGTCTGATGCCGCCGGAACCTGGAAACAGGTGTTGGGGTCGAAGTTGTAGCTGTCGGCCGGACCGGTTGAGACCCGCACCGGAGCAGTCCAGCTTTCGCTTAATTGCGACCACTTCTTGTAGTAGATCTGCGATGACGCCTCCGATGATGATGACTTTTCCGAGTAGAAGAGATAGAGGTCGCTGCCCTGCACCGTTGTCGCGGGTGACCAGTCCATGTCTTCGGTAAACGGTGAAGACTCGATCACCTCGTGGTTCCAGCTGCCCTGGCCGCCGTTGTACTCTTTCCAGACGTGATGCAGGTTGTTGCCGAGGCCGAACACGAGATGCATGACCGACCCGCCGATCTGGTTGTGACTGAATGATCGCGAATAACCGACATTGTCGGCGTAGATCGAATGATCCGGGGGCGCCTCGAATTCACTGCCGTTCCACAGGTAGTACTCGTAGCCCTTATCGCTCTCGAGATGCAGCACGACCAGCGCCGCCTGTCCGTTGACATACGGCATCGAACCGATCCGGACATTGGGTGTGCTGGTCGGCCAGGCAACACCGGTCACCCACGAGGCGCCGTCGTTGTCCGAATACTGGTAGCGGACGTTGGCCGAACTGTTGTCGCCGTCACGGGTAAACACCCAGATGCGGTCATTGTCGTCGACCATGACATTGGAACGATGGCCCGAGGTGGTGCCGGTCAACTCCTCGAGCGGGCCGCGATCGGACTCGGAACGAGCCGGTGCATAGAACTTGCGAAAATCGACCCCCGGCCACGTGAAATACAACTCACCATTCTTGCCGAACATCGACAGGTGCATATCCATGTAGCCCAGTTCATCAATCTGGACATCCCCGCTGTTCCAGGTCTGGCCACCATCGGTGGTGTATCGAAGCGACCCGGCCGAACTCGAGAAAGTGGAATGACTGATCCAGAAGTTGTTCGGGTTGGCTTCATCCATATAGCCTTTCCAGCGGGGGATACCGAGTGTGGGACGGTTACCCTCGGAGGAACCGATCCGAATCGGCGTGGTCACTTCCTGGGCCGGAGCGAGTCCCGGAACGACCATCACGGCAAAAACGAGCAGGACAAACAGAATCGGTGTCGCCCTGGCTCGCCGGTGACGGTAGGTAGGTGTCGAGTACAACGGTGCGTTATGATAGACAGGTCGCATTTGCTTCGGAGCTTGTTTCATGTTCTTACCCGGCCCAAACATCGGACTTCGCGGCCGGTTCCAACTAATTAGCGCTCTTTGGCCTGTGTCGTTTCCTGTCGTTTCGGTTGCGGTTGGGCGTCGGCGACGCCGGAAGTAAAGGTGGTGAGTCCCGCTGACAATATAGCCAAAAAGTGCGAAAAGACAAGGTTTTCGCCGCCGGATCGGGTTAGCTCTTGGTTAAAACTGCTTAGACGTTGACTTTCCGGGCCATTCTGCCGATTCTTTGGCGTAACCGACGCGGTCCATACGAATATGGATCAAGCCAATCCTCGTACGATGGAGCCAGAACGGCCGATGTCCGCGATAACTGACCTGTTGAAATACAACCCGATTACCGTCAACATGTACAACCGCATGCTTGACGGTCGCTGCCGGACCGTCGAGGGGTACGTCTTCGTTGCCACCACCGGCCGCAGCGGCTCGCAGAGTTTGAGCAAGATCTTCCAGGCGGCCGATGATGCCGTCTGTTTCCATGAGCCGTACCCGATCATGTATGCCGACTATCCCGACCCGGAGAACAAGAAGGCATACTTTCGCCACCT
>WJMS01000069.1 GCA_014727815.1 candidate division GN15 bacterium | reverse complement strand
GTGGTTTGTTGGGTGATTCCTGCGTTGTCATAAGCGCTACAGCCGGTTAGACGTTCGAGACCTATTATAACACGGCGTATCGCTAATAGTTCAGGAGATTGGCGAAAAGGTGGATCGCCTCCAGGTTCAACTCGGCAACCATATCCAGCAGGGGCAAACCGCAGTAGATGATCTGCCCCTCGCCCAGTCGCGAGACCGACAGCAGGGTCGCCCCCGAGGGTGTCACCAGCACCCGCTCGGACGGCGAGATGACCGCCGACGAGACTGCGGTGGGAGCGGTCATCTCCGCGAACAATTCAGCCAGCTTGATCCGGTAGGGGCGCGACAGGACATTTGCCCCGGCAATCCGATTGGTGATCTCGGCCCGGGTGACGGTCTCCCGTTCCGGGGTGAGCGAGACCGGCAGGACATTCTCGGGCCAGGTGTACGGCTGCCCCATGATCACCAGCGAACCGCCGTTGCGGACATACTCCTCGAGCCGGCTCTTCGACTTCTTCAGCGATGGGTACTGTTCGTGGGCGCCCGAACCGATCACGATCACACTGTAGGCATCGAGGAAAGCCGTCCACAGCGAGCGGTCGGTCAGCGGCTGGAAGCCCGCCCCGGCGATACGCAGGACATCCTCGAGCTGTCCGGTCGTGTCGGCGAGAAACGCAACGGTCAGCGTGTCCGGAATCTCGCAGGAGGCAATTCGAATCTGACCGGTATCGGCCGAGACGAGTCGGTTGTCATGTCGAAGTTCGACCGTCTGCTCATGGATGCCCATCTCGAATAGATTCGAGACCGAGAACGGTATTTCGATAACTTCATTTTCCCGGCCCGACTCCAGTGTCACGTCTTGCCGATACGCGCCGGCAAAGACACCGCGCGGCGTCTTGAGTTCAAGACGTACCTGGCCGCTGTACGCCCGGGGTTTGTCGATTCGCACTTTCCAGCGCATGGCTGAGACAACCCGATCGACATTAACCCGGGCCGACGGTTCCACGAAGAAGAAGTCCGGCTCAAACGACACGGCCAGGGCCGGGGTCTCGGCCAGGGGCAGCGATGATGTAACCGTCAGCGGTATCCGGCTGTAAACGATTTCCGCCGCGAATGACAATGACTCCGGTCGGGTCGACTCGAGATACTGCGGGTCGATATCGACCAGGAATTCCTTCATGTAGGTCTGGTGCGGCTGGATCTTGCGTGAGACCGAATCGAGCACGACCATCTCGTCATCCCAGTAAGGATCAAACTTGATGTATGACAGCTCGATCTCCTTGGGACCGTTAACCGCCAGCCGCGCCGTAAACTTCACCTTCGGCCCGTGTGGAGATTCCCGGATGACAATCCGGCCATCCCAATCCATGCCGATTTCATCCATCGTGGCCACCCGCGCCCGCTCCACCAGCCGGGCGAGATAGGCGAGGAACTCGGCGTTGTCCATCAGCGACCGCTGGCTGGCGCACTGGTACTCCAGCTGGACAATCTCTTTGTAACCCTGAACAATGCTCTCGACCCGTTTGCGGCCGACCACATTTTGGGCCAGCGTATACAGCGCGATGAAGTTGCGGGCGCGATTGCCGAGCGCCTCCCGGATCTTCCCCTCGCCCAGCAGTGAATCGATCGCTTTACCGAGCCGGATCCGATCGAGACCATCAAGCATACCCGGTTGCGAACGGTCGAGCGACGTATCCGTGTAGAGTGGGGTATAGCGCGTCATCTGCGGCGGATCATACGTTCCCGGCGAGTAACCCTCGAACAACTGCGGGACCTCGGTGATGATCCGCTGACTATACTGCTTGAACAGGCCGCGCGACGTCAGCACCACCATATCGGTGGCCGTGCTATCGCTGCCGGCCAGCTGGTAGATTTTTCGGATGTGAAAGAGACTGCCGTGATCGGTTGTGGTAGCCATGAGGCGGTCGCGCGCCTGTGTGGTGATCGGTCGCGGGGTGGCGGTCCCGACGATTACGAGATCGGGATGTCGTTCCGCGAAGGCCAGCGACAGAACCGAGTCGACCCCGACCTCGCCCGACGACGGCAGATGGTAGTCGTGCCGGAAGAGGCCTTTCTCCTCGATAGCCGTCCGGTACTCATAAAGCCCGCCGCCCTCGATCAGGCGAACCAGGTCGATACGACAACCGAAATTGTCGTTCAGGTAGTACAGGGTGGGCCAGTCGATCGTGGCCGGGTCATCGTACAGGTAGCAGACCCGAAGATCGGTGACGGCATAGCGAGCCGGGTCGGCGCCGAATGCGGCCGCCGTAAACATCAGCAAGCCGATCAGCATCAGGCCGATCGCTCGCCGGAATCGGTGCGATGGTGTGTGCGCGTTCATTGGTTGGGGCCAATATATTGCCGCTGGAAATCGCTTGTCAAAGTTGAAATTCTCGCATCCGAACCGATCATCACACAGTGGCGCGGCATCGCGGGACAAAAAGAAAAGCCGCCCGAAGGCGGCTTTTCGTACTCGATCTGTCGGTGGTTAGATGACCTGGTTTTCGCGAAGCTTCTTGAACAGCGTGTCCGCGATCTCCTCCGGTGTCTCACCCTCGATCATCTCACCACTCGGGCGTGGCGGCGGCGGCGCAACTTTGACGGTCTTGGTGCCGGAACCGGCGCCCACGCCGCCAGTGTCGACTTCGAGATCACCGGCCGACCACTTGGTGATTTCCTTCTTCTTGGCGGCCATCTTGCCTTTCAGCGAGGGCAGCCGGGGCTCGTTGATCTCCTTGACCACCGACACGACCGCCGGCAGCGGCAGCTCGATCAGGTCGTAGCCATCCTCGGTCGCCCGCTGGACGACGGCTTTACCCTCTTCGATCGACTCGAACTTCTTGACGAACATCGCCTGCGGCAGATCGAGCAGCCCCGCGACCGCGCCGGGGACCTGCGAGGAGTCGGAATCGACGGCCTGCTTGCCGCCGAGAACCAGGTCGTACTCGCCGAGCTTCTTCAGACCGGCCGCCAGGATCTTGCCGACCGCCTGCGGGTCAGACCCGTCGAAAGCATCATCGGTCAGCAGATAGGCTTCGTCGACACCAAGCGCGAGACAGTCGCGCAGGGCTGATTCGGCTCGCTGCGAGCCGACACACATCACGGCGACGCTGCCACCGGTCTTTTCCTTGATCCGGAGTGCCTCTTCGACCGCGTATTCATCAAACGGATTGACCACCCCCGGACCCTGCGGCAGTTCGACCTTGTTGGCCGACTCATCGACCTTGATCAGTGCAATCTCGGGAACCTGCTTGACCAGCACGACAGTTTTCATGGATCTTACCCTTCTCGCTTGTGCTTTTCTCGTTGGCGCGAATATGGCGAATGATCGGGGGAAAGTCAAGCTGCCGGCGCGGCGGGATTGGGATACAAGAAAAACGGCCCGCTCGGCTGAGCGGACCGTTTGAAAACAGTCTTCCGACAAGCGCCGGGTTAGCGCTTGCGGGTCGTTTTCTTGCGACGGGCCGGCCGCTTGGTTGTCTTTTTCTTGCGGGCCGTGCTCTTCTTGGTCGCTTTCTTACGAGTTGACTTCTTGGTGGTTTTCTTCTTCGTGGCTTTCTTCTTGGTAGCTTTCTTCTTGGTCGCCTTCTTGGTTGTCCGTTTCTTGGCGGCCTTCTTGGTCGTACGCTTCTTGGTTGTCTTCTTGGTCGTACGCTTCTTGGTTGTCTTCTTCTTCTTGGTGGCGCGTTTGACCTTCCGGGCGCCCTTCTTGACCGCCTTCTTGGCCTTCTTGACAGCCTTCTTCGCCTTCCGTACGGCCTTCTTCAAACCAAGGGTACGAGCCTTGGCCTGCACCGATGCGACGGTACGCTTGAGCTGCTTGGCCAGTTCCTTGGTCGGTGTCGTGCGGTACATCTTGCGCAGCAGCGCGATGTCCTCTTTCGACCAGTCTTTGGCCTTGCGACGGGTTGTCTTCTTCTTCGTCGCCGGCTTTCTGGTTGTCCTCTTTTTGGTTGCCTTGCGCATTGAATCACTCCTTGCATGATGTTACAGGAATCAGGTCACGATGCCTATTGTCATTGCTTGCTTGTTAGCGCCATGCATCCTTCATCGCTACAGTCCCAGTCCACCGTAACGTCAATCAATAACGACCATGAAAAAATATTGTCAATAAAAAAATGACAACAGTAACGGTTTCGGCACGTTGTTTACATCGACGTGTGTTGTCTTCACACGCGCTTACAATTGGTACGTGGAATGTGCGACGAGGTGTGAAAAGAATGTCTGAAGGTGATCGTAGTCATTTCCTACGCATCATTGGGCGCACTGTCATAGAACTCGAGCGCAACTGCGGCGGCCTTCTGTTCGGCTTCCTTCTTGGAGAAGCCGACACCTTCACCCACCGTGTGACCGCCGACCGTTACGCGTACATGAAACTCCTTTGCGTGGTCTGGACCGCGTTCCGAGACGACATCATAGTGCGGCATGCCTTCACCGCGTGACTGGATCAACTCGAGCAGGTCGCCCTTGTAATTCCGCTGCGCTTCATCGGCGGTGATGCGATCCCGACGGACATAGATCAAACGCAGAACGACATCCCGCGCGCAGTCATAGCCGCCGTCGAGATAGACCGCGCCGATCACAGCCTCGAAGGCATCGGCAATGATCGAGTTGCGACTGTGCCCGCCGGAACGGATCTCCTCGGGCGAGAGCAGCACACACGTGTTCAACCCGATTTCGCGAGCCACCAGGGCCAGTGTCGTCTCGTTGACCAGCATCGCCTTGGTCTTGGTCAAATCACCCTCGCTCATGTCGGGATTGTCGTCGTAGAGCCGATCGGCGATGACCAGCCCCAATACGGAGTCACCAAGGAATTCGAGACGTTCGTTGGAGTTGGCATCAGCATCGCCGTGATTGGCGGCCGAACGATGGGTCAGCGCCAGGCGCAAAAGTTCCTGATCGTGAAAATGGTAGCCGATGATTTGCTGGACCTCGGCGAGGTCGGTCTGGACGGGGGATGTACTGGCCGGTGACAGAAGCGCGGTCAAACGTTGCCAGATGCTCATCTACTTGGCGCCATTCATTTTCCCGACAGCAAGCGTCACATTGTGACCACCAAATCCAAACGAGTTCGACAGCGCATAGGTGATCGAACTGTCTCGGCCGGTGTTGGCAACATAGTCGAGATCACATTCGGGATCGGGATCATCCAGGTTGGTCGTCGGGTGTACCCGTTGATGTTGAATCGACAGCAAAGCGGTAATCATCTCGACCGCGCCGGCGGATCCGAGCAGATGCCCGGTCATCGACTTGGTCGAGTTACACGGAATCTTGTGCGCGTGCTCGCCGAGCACCGCCTTGATCGCCTTGGTTTCGGCAATGTCGCCAAGATCGGTGGCGGTGCCGTGGGTGTTGATGTAGCCGATCTGTTCGGGCGACAGATTGGCGTCCTTCAGCGCAATCTCCATCGCCTTGCGCGCCCCGTAGCCCTCGGGATGCGGCGCCGTCATATGATGGGCGTCACCGGTCATGCCGGCGCCGAAAATCTCTCCGTAGATCGTGGCGCCGCGCGCCTGGGCATGCTCGAGCGACTCCAACACCACGATACCGGCGCCCTCGCCCATCACGAAACCGTCACGACCCTTGTCAAACGGCCGCGACGCTTTCGACGGTTCGTCATTGCGGGTCGACATCGCCTTCGCCTGACAGAAACCGGCCATGGAGGTCGGCGTAATCGTCGCTTCAGCGCCACCGCTGATCATGACATCGGCCTCACCCCGCTGGATGATCCGGAAGGCATCGATAATCGCGTGGGCCGATGATGCGCAGGCCGAGACGGTTCCGTAGTTGGGACCGCGGAAGCCGTACCGCATCGACACCAACCCGGCACACATATCGATGATCATCATCGGAATGAAGAACGGTGACACCCGGCCGGGCCCTGCCTTCAGCAGGTTTTCGTGCTGCTTTTCAAACGTGGAAATGCCGCCGATTCCTGACCCGATGACGACTCCGCAGCGATCGGAATCCACCGCCGTCGGGTCAAGACCGGCATGTTGAATCGCCTTCGCCGTAGCACAGATGGCATACTGCTCGGTAAGATCGACCCGCCGGAGTTCTTTCTTCTCCATGTACTCGGTCGGATCAAACTCTTTGACCTCCGCGGCAATCCTGGTCGGATACTCGGACACATCGAAACGCGTGACGGTATCCACGCCGGAGACGCCCTTGTTGAGGTTGTCCCAGAACGTATCCAGGTCGTTGCCGATCGGGGTGATGACACCCATGCCCGTGATGACGGTTCGTTTACTCATACAATCTCACTGTTGCAGGTCGACGCGGCTTTCGCCGCGGACACAACCACCGGCTATTCGGACTTGCCGTTGGCCTTGATATAGTCGACGGCTTCGCCGACCGAAGTGATCTTCTCGGCGTCTTCGTCAGGGATTTCCAGAGAGAATTCCTCTTCGAGCGCCATGACCAGTTCCACCGTATCGAGTGAATCAGCGCCGAGATCGTCAACAAACTTGGCCCGTTCGGTAACCTGGGCGGCATCGACTCCAAGCTGCTCAACGATTATTTCTTTTACTCTCTCCTCAACAGACATGCTCGTACTCCTTATCTATGCACTAGTTGTGAAGTTGCCTTACATGGTGAGACCGCCGTCGACCGCGAGGACCTGTCCGGTGACATACGCGGCTTCGTCGGACGCCAGGAAGAGGACGGCCGAAGCTACGTCATCAGGCGAACCGGGTCGACTCAGGGCAATATTGCGCATGAACTCTTCACGCGCCGCTTCCGGCAGGCTCTTGGTCATGTCGGTCTCAATATAGCCCGGCGCGACGGCGTTGACGGTGATATTGCGGCCGGCCAGCTCCTTGGCGGCGGATTTCGTCAGTCCGATCAGACCGGCTTTCGACGCCGAGTAGTTGGCCTGCCCGGCGTTGCCGATCAGACCGACCACCGAGCTTATATTAATGATGCGCCCGCGGCGCTGTTTCATCATGATGCGCGACGCGGCTTTCGTGACAAGAAACGCCCCCTTCAGATTGATGTCAAGCACCATATCCCAGTCCTTCTCGTCCATCCGCATCATCAACGTATCCCGCGTAATACCGGCATTATTGACCACGATGTCAATTGCGCCGAGCCTCTCCTTCGTCTCATCAACCAGCCGCGCAACCTCGTCGGCGTCGGTCACGTTGGCCTTTATCCCAATCGCTCCGTTGCCGATTTCCCCGGCGACCGAACTCACCGCCGCTTCATCGAGATCGCAGATCACGACTTTAGCGCCACGGGCGGCGAACCGCTCGGCGATCGTCCGGCCGATCCCGCGGGCCGAACCGGTAATTATGACAACCTTTTCAGAAAAGTCCACCAAATTCCTCACTCCCTGACACCGGCGCCGGCAAACGCCTGGACATCTTCCAGCGTGTCGAGATTCGCCGACTGCTCCGGTCGCATGTCGCGTTTGGCCAGCCCGGTCAACACTTTGCCCGGACCGATCTCGATAATACGCGTTACGCCGTTCTTGCGCAAGAAACTCATGGTCTGCGCCCAGCGGACCGGCGAGGTTACCTGCTCGACCAGCAGCCGTCGGATATCCTCACTGTCGAGCACCTCGGTGGCGGTGACGTTCGCCACCACCGGTTTGCTCGGCTCACTAATAGCAAGTCCCTGCAGGTAGTCGTGCAACCCGTCGCGGGCCGGGGCCATCAACGGCGAGTGGAAGGCGCCGCCCACTTCAAGCAGCATCGCCCGCTTGGCGCCGGCTTCCTTGGCCTTGTCGGCGGCCCGCGTCACAGCATCGACCGACCCGGAGATGACAATCTGGACGTCCGAGTTATAGTTGGCCGGTACCACAACCCCATCCCCGGCAGCTTCGGCGCACACCGTCGAAATCTGTTCGTCGCTCAACCCCATAACGGCCGCCATGGTTCCGGGATTGGCCACGCAGGCTTCTTCCATCAACGAAGCCCGGCGAACCACCGCTTTGATGGCATCGTCGAAACTCATGGCGCCGCACACAGCGAGGGCGCCATACTCGCCCAGCGAATGGCCGGCGGCGTAGTCGAAAGACAGCTCCGCCTCTTTGAGCATGGTCAGGACCGCCAGCGAATGCAGCAGGATAGCGGGCTGCGTGAAGCGGGTGCGTTTTAGTGTTTCGGCCGGTCCTTCAAAGGACAGCTTCGCGATATCCTCGCCGATCTCATCGGCAGCCAGCTGGTAGAGCCGACGGACCTCGGCCGAGGCGTCATACAGATCTTTGCCCATCCCCACGTACTGTGAGGCCTGTCCCGGGAAAAACAATGCGGTTT